>CAMMQC010000003.1 GCA_946498975.1 uncultured Mycoplasmatota bacterium | reverse complement strand
TGAAAAAAGTAAGTAATCCTTACTTATTTTCTAGTTCCTTGACTGAACTGTAACATACTATTGGAGAATGTTGAAATTATAATATTGAAAATATATTAATTTTAATATATAATGAATACAGAAAGAGAATAAAGTTCGTAACTTGTATGTGATTCGCTCCATAATGAAATTAACCCTTGTAAATCAAGGGTTTTATTGTGCTTTAAAATAATTAGGTACAAATTAAGTACATTATATAAGCAAAAATCATAGCAATTTACTGCTACGATTTTCATTATATATTCAATTATTTTTATAAATAATAATCCATTTGCCATTTTTATCAGCCCCAACTCTTTCTATATAATTGTTTTCAACCAAAAATTTTATATGATTTCTAATTGTTCTTGATGTTACACCTAGCAAATTAGACATTTCCTCTTGAGTAATACTAGGTCTATCTTCTATTAAACCAATAATTCCTTCTTGAACTTTTGTTAGAACAATATCAGAATAAGAAATTTTTTCTATTCTTTTGTTAGAATTCTCATAGTCAAATTCATTTTGATTATATTTGATACTTACTCTTATAAAATGTGGGAAGAAATGATAGATGCTTTTATCGTATTTTTTTAATATTCTTCTTATACCAGTTCCTAAATGCTCAACAAGTTCCAAGTCGTGAAAAATTCGCATAAGTTCTGGATTTTTAGGGGCAGAATATCCTTCTAAAAATTCTTCTTCAGTAAATTCACTTTGTATCCCACCAAATGAGGATATTTCTAATCTATCACTAAAAAATTCAAATTTTGGTGGATATTCATTAGACCAATCATTGTGAACAATAGCATTGATAATAACTTCTCTAACAGCATTATAATCATACATTGGTTGTTCAATTCTTTCTGGATATGCTATTTTAGCATAAATTTTATTCTCTGTTCTAAACTTTTCTAGTACTCTATAAGTTGCTTTGACTAAAGAACAATCACCAAATTCATAATATTCTTCTATTTCATCAACATCTTCACCAACATATTTGGCAACTTTAATTGAGACTCTATTATTATCAGCTAGAAGATAAGCAACATAATTATATTTTCCGTCTCTTGTAAAAAAGCCCAATTGTCTTTCAAAATTATCACCTACATCAAAACCTTTTTCTGCATAATATATTTTTAAATCAGTAAAAGTTAAATCTTGTCTTGGTGAAATAATATTTTTTAAAGAATTTTTTGTTCTTTCTCTAAACATCTTATTTATTAGATGTTCATCCATTTTTTCATTAGAACTACCAACTCTAATAAAACAACTATCTGGAGTCATTCCCATACCTTTTATATGATATGGAGTTTCATATCCTTTCGCTATTGTTATCTTTAAGTATTTTTTGCCTTCTTTTGTAAATACTTCTAAATCAAATAATCCTAAAACAGATGGTTCGATACTAGAAATTATTTTATCTTTTATTTTTCGTTGAAATAAATCCATATTATTTTTTAATCCAACTACATTACCATTATCATCAACTCCAATATAGATGCTACCTCCATCTTTATTCAAAAAGGCTATAACCGTTTCTTCTAAGTCATCTACTAATTTAATTTTAAATTCTGTTCGTGAATCTTCAATAGCTTCTATCATTTTTACACCTCCAATTACAGTCAAATTAATAATATCACATTTCCTAGTAATTTCCTAGTAATTTCCTAGTAAATTTCCTATAAAATTGTACCAAATAGTGCTACGCTATGATTGATACATAAAATACAAATGAACTTTTTTACTATAGTGTGCATGACATCTTTAGTAAATACTCCATAATGAAATTAATACTCGCACTTAATTGTGTGAGTTTTATATTATAAGAATTTATTGAAAGGAATAATAATATGAACGATAGAATAACTTTAATATCACTTTTTAATACAGAAGAATTAAATAAAATAAATAAAGTCATAAAAAATGTATCAGAACCATTATGTAAAGTACCATATATAAAAAATATAGATAATAGAATATCTATAGATACATTACCTTATCATTTTACTTTATCTGCTTGGAATATAGAAGAAAATGACTTTATATTAAAAAGGTTATCAAATATAAAATTTAATAGCTTTAAAATAACTGTTAGTAGTATAGAAATAGTGAATGGTAGAGAAAATAGTTATGTATTGTATTTTAAAATTAAAGAAAATATGGAAATAAAAAAATTACATGAAAGGGTATATAATATTTTACCTGTTGAAAAATATAATCCTAATAGTTTTGAATTTCATATAACTATTCATGTCGATAAAGACTATGATAAGATTATTAAAATAAAAAAAGAACTAGAACAAAGCTTTATTCCTATTGAATTAACCGTTAGTTCTATAGGATTGTTTGAAATATATCCAGCAAATTTAGTAGGAAAGCATAGTGAGCAATAAACTATTATATGAGTAAACAAAATAGGTTATTATAGACTTTTTGGCATAATTGTATTATAATATGCACAAAAAGGAGATGGCTTAAATGAATCTAGAATTATTAAAGCATGCTCAAGGGTATATTGAAAAAATGGCTAATGGTATTAATCCTTTAACAGGAGAAATTACTCCAAGTAATGATATGATAAATAATGTAAAAATATCTAGGTGTCTATTCTATGTTAATGACGTTTTAAAAGAAGTAATTGCAAATGGTGGAGTTAATAAAAATAAAGTTAAAAAAATTCCATTTAGTTTAACTCTAGAAGAACTTAACAAATATGAATATACTGGAAATTTAGCGATTACAAAAGTAGTACAAAAGATTAATGCATTAAGAACAAACGAAAATATGGAAAAACTAAAAGTTACTGAAATGTGTAATTGGTTAATAGAAATAGGTCTATTGCAAGTAATAGAAGAAAATGGTCATAAACTGAAAAGACCTACAGAAAAAGGACAAAATATGGGAATGACAATTGAACATGTAGTTAATGAATTTAAAGAGTATGACCTCGTTTCATATAGTGAAGATGTACAGAAATATATAATTACTAACTTTAAAAGTTTATTAAAATTTATTAATAAATAATTACTAGATAGTCTTTGAATAGTCAAGACTATTTTTAAATATCTTTTCTAAATACATTAGTATCTCTAATAACAAAACCATTCTTTAAATATAAGTGATTTGCCGCTTCCCTAGAAGACCTAGAAGTTAATTCTATATAACTAATACTATCATTCTTTGCATAATTAAAGACGAACTCTAACATTTTAGTACCAATACTCATATTTTGATAAATACTATCAACACAAACATAAGAAAGAAAATAGTAATAACATTTCTTAAAAGGATTATATAATTTATCAATTCTAAGATAACCAACTATTTTTTTATCAGTAGTAGCGACTATACCAAAACTATTAAGACTATCATCTATAGATTTAATATTATCTCTGATATTAAAATGCTCTTTTAATATTTTTATAACTTCATTAAAATCTTCATTAACATATTTTCTAATAACTAAATTATCCATAAACTTCCTCCAAATTTATCTTTTCTAAAGCAATTATACCAATAATTTACATAAAATTACAAAAAAAATAACTTTTTCCTGTATAATATAGATGGAGGTTATATGTATGGTAAAAATAAAAAATAATCGTTTAAAAACAATTTTATCTTATATTTTAATTATTTTAGGAGCAATGCTAGCAGCATATTCTCTTGATACTTTTCTAATTCCTAATAATATCTTAGATGGGGGAGTTACAGGTATTTCTATAATCATTTCTAAAGTGTTCTCTATACCAATGAGTTTACTAGTTATCCTTATTAACATTCCTTTTATTTATATAGGTTATCGTAATTTAGGTAAAAGTTTCCTACTAAGAACAATTATTAGTATGCTAACTTTTTCACTTTCTCTTAGTTTCTTTGAATCATTCCATGAAGTTACAGATGAAATATTACTTGCGACTATCTTTGGAGGAGTTTTACTAGGAATAGGAGTAGGATTAGTTATTAGACTTGGAGCATGTGTTGATGGAACTGAATCAGTCGCTCTTGTTATAAGTAAAAAAACATCACTTTCTGTAGGACAAATTGTAATGATTTTTAACTTTATTATTTATAGTATTGCCGCTTTAACATTCGGAATAGATAGAGCCCTTTATTCAGTTTTAACTTACTTTATAACTTATAAAGTAATAGATCTTGTCTCAGAAGGATTAGAACAAGCGAAAGCCGCTTTAATTGTAACTGAGAAAGGTACAGATATGGCTAATGAAATATATAAAAGGCTTGGTAGGACAGTAACTAAAATAAATGGTAGTGGCTTATTAACAGGAGAAAAAGAAGTAATGTATTGTGTCTTAACAAGAATAGAAGTATTTGAACTTAAAAAGATTGCTAATGAAATGGATGAGAGTGCTTTTATAACTATATTAGATGTTTCTGATATTATAGGTAATCACATAAAGTCTACTAAAAAATATAAGACTAAGAAAAGTACTACAAGAATAAAAGAAGTATAATCTTTATAAGTAAAAACATATAGTTAAAGTGTAAGGAGTGATACTTTGCCTATATACACAGTAAAGCCTGGTGATACCCTTTATGCTATCGCTAGAAAATTCAGTACAACAGTAAGAGAAATAACTGATTTTAATGGCTTATCTAATATAAACCGTTTAATGATAGGGCAAGCCTTAGTAATACCAACAACTATAAAGCCTGGTATTTTAGTAAATGGTTATGCTTATCCTACTATTAGTGATACAACGCTAGCTTTAACACTGCCCAGTTTGACATTTTTAAGTATCTTTAGTTATCAAGTAACTAGTGATGGTAACCTAAAACAAATAAATGATAATAGAGTTATAACGGCTGCCAAAGATACTAATACTTTACCTATGTTAGTAATGACTAATATAGGAGAAACAGGTAGATTTGATAGTAATCTTGCTCATACAATTTTATTAAGTGAAACTATTCAGGAAAGATTAATTAATAATTTAGTTACTACTCTTAGAAACAAAGGTTATGCTGGAGTAGATATTGATTTTGAATATGTATATCCTATGGATAAAGAGTTATATAATAGTTTTTTAGAAAAAGTTGCAACAAGAATGCGGGAAGAAGAATTTATAATTACAACTGCTCTTGCTCCTAAAGTAAGAGAAAATCAGACAGGAACTTTATATGAAGCCCATGATTATACTACTCATGGAAGACTTGCTGACCATGTAATTATAATGACTTATGAATGGGGTTATACCTATGGACCACCTATGGCTGTTGCCCCTTTAAATCAAGTAGAAAGAGTAATACAATATGCCGTCACTGCTATACCAAGTAAGAAAATACTAATGGGTATACCTAACTATGGATATGACTGGACCTTACCTTATGAACCAGGAAGACCTGCTAAATCAATTTCTAATACTAATGCTATCGCTCTTGCTATAGAAAAAGGAGTAGAGATACAGTTTGACCCAGTAGCGAAAGCTCCGTATTTTTATTATAAAGATGAAAGTGGAGCCTTACATATAGTTTGGTTTGAAGATGCTAGAAGTATAAAAGCAAAGCTAGACCTTGTTACTAAATATAATTTAGGTGGTATTTCCATATGGACAGTTATGAATTATTTTCCAGGGATGTATGCTATTTTAAATAGTAATTTTCAAGTAGAGAAAGGATAACCTTCTTTTTTCTTGCACAAAAAAACTCTCATATAGAGAGTTAATAATCTAACTATTATTTTCTAATATTTCAAAAAACTCTTTAATAAATTTATTTTTTGATGTGCTTATATAACCAACATCAAAACTTCTACTAGGTATTTTAAAATCAGTAGAAATAATAATAAAGTCATCTGCTTGATAATGAATTGGATTTCCTATACCAATACCAAATCCTTCTTTTATTAATTCAGTACACAAACTATAACTATTAAACTCATAATCAGGTTTGAATTTAATATTTTGTGAACGTAAGTAATTATCAAAATTTCTTCTTCCGTGTGTAATAGAACTTAATAGTACAAAAGGATAATTTAAAAGCTCTGATAATGAGAAAACTTTTTCACTTAATTCTGGGAAAGTTTTTTTTGAAGCTACAAAAACATCTTCAATTTCAAAAGAAAATTTCTTTTCAAAAAATTCCATATATTCATAGTCATTTTTTATTAAAATATCAAGTTTACCAAGTCGAGCTTGCTCCTCTAAAACAGGAATGCTTTCTAATGTAATATGTATTTTAATATTAGGATATATATTTCTAAAATAATTTAAGCTTTTTTCAATATAAGGTAAGAAATTAGTAGTAGTAGAACCTATATAAAGATTACCACCAGAATTTTTAACAGTATCTAATGTGTTTAAAAAAGAACCAAAATCTTTAAAAATAGTATCCAGATGTTGATATAAAAGCTCTCCTTCTAAAGTTGGATAAACACCAAATTTTCCTCGCTCTAAAAGTTTAGTTCCTAATTCTTGTTCTAACTCTTTAATCGCTCTAGAAAGGGCAGGTTGAGAGATTAATAAATTTTGACTAGCTTTAGTTATATTCTTAACAGATACAACTTCATAAAAATATTTTAATAAATTAAGATTAATTTCTGAAAACATAACATCACCTAAATCGATTATAACACATCCATAACTAAAATGCATAGATATGATAGAAAATAAGCATTTTACTTATGGAAGAATTAGAATAATAATATTAGTAAGAGGAGAGTGATATGATGAAAAGATTAACGGAATATGCTAAAGACTTAGATCTATTACCATTTCCAACCGGCCAAGATGCTTACCCGAATATGGCATATAAGATAGTAGAAAAAATTTCTAATGAGTATAATTTAACTGAATTAGAGGAATTGACGCTTGCCTTAAACTACTATGACATTGTAGAAAACTATGGTAAAGAAGTTCCAACTATTTATGCAACTATAACAACAAGAGAAGATGAGATGGGAATTAGATTTACAGAAGTAATATCTAGTGAAATAATTGAAAAAATTAAAAAGATGATTAATCCAAGAAACCCAATAACAATAAAAACTTTCTATATGACTAAAGAAAGTAAACTATTTAAAAAGAATATTAAAGAGTTAGAACAGCAGTATAAAAATGTTAGTTTGGATAAAATAAAAACATTATTTGATATGACGAAAAATGAAGAATATTATGAACCATATCTACAACTTTTAAATGGTTGTGATGAAGAAATTCAAGAAATAATATTAGAATATATAAAACCTTTATCTAGCTTGATTGCATCAAATATAGAAGATTATGGTTGTTATACTAAGTATTATGGATACCATTTTAGTGATGAAGCAAAAGAAAAATTAATTAAAGAAAAAAAACTTTTAACATATTTAGATGATAAAAAACAAAAAAATGATAAAAAGAAAAACGATTACTTTCAAAATTTCAAAGATATTAGAGTACGTATAAATGATCATATAGATGAAGATTTTGATTTTTATATATCTAGGAAATATTTTCAGGAAATATATCAACAACATTATAATAGAAAATATAGATTTAAAGACAAAGAAAATAATAATAAGAATAAAACTGAATATTTAAAAAAATTATTTAATGCTTGTGACATTAATATTTTAGAAGATGAAGATTTAGATGAGTATAATACATTTCAAGGAGATATGTGTAATTGGAATATATGGTATCTTAAAGAAATAGAACATATTTTTCTAGATCAAATAGACTTATTAAAAAAGATAGTAGAAATGCCTAATAATAAAGAAATGTTAAAGAATTTATTAAAATTAAAAATATTATTTTTAAAAGCAGGACCAGAAATAAAAAATTTATCAACTTTAACTCCAACCTATAAAGAAGAAAGTAATACTTATGAAGTGTTAAGACCGGGTATAAGTAAATATCCAATTGAAATTACAGAGACTATAAGATATATAGATCACTATATAAGACATACGGTAGTGGATTATAATGAAAAAGTAACAGAACCATGGTTAAAACAATATAGACTTTTTATAAAAACTTTCTTAGGAGAATATAATTATCAAAGGCTATTAGAAGAAACTATTGCTACTATCAATAAAGATATATTCAATATGATACAAGGAATTAAAGGAAGTGAAGAAAATGAAAGTGGAAAGAATTATACCAAGAAAATTAGATGATGAACTATTAGAAACATATAAAAAATCTAATGAATTTTATATAGATAGTGTTTTGCATAAGCTTAATAATTTACTAGTAATATCAGTCGATGATGATAGAATATCTCCTAAATATAAAATAATAGATATTGATACAGGAACAGTTTTACGTGATTGTGAACGAAATGAAAGAATATATTTATGTCCATATGATAGTTGTTGGAAAGCATCTAATTATCAAGCTAATTATTATCATTATAAAAATCATCTGTCTAATAATGTTTTTCCTATTGGTGAAGGTTTATATTTGGATGAAGTATCTAAAACCATTTATTATAACGAAAATAATTATAAATTACCAAATAGAGGTGGATGCTATAAAGATACAAAAAACTATAAAAGCTCACCATTAATTACTACCAAAAATTGGGATGCGATGTCAGAATATAAATTTGGTTTAGCAATTATATATAAAGATGGAAAATATGGAGTAATAAATACTGAATATGATATAGTTTATCCTTATCAAGAAGAAGTTACATTTATAAAAATAATATCTGAAACATCATTGTTTTTAAAAGATGTAAATGGAGTATGTGCAATTTATGATATATCTAAAAAAGAATATGAAATGGATTTTAAGGAGGGTGTGAGAGCAGAAAATATAGAAGAAATAAGACCATCTATTTTTAAAATAATAACAAAAGAAGGAACATATGCAAGAATTAGTAAAAAAGATATTACTGATTTAATAGTAGAAAAAGTTTGGTATGATGAAAGAGACAATACTATAATTTTAGGAAATGAAAGTAAAGTTGGAATATATACAAAAGAAGCAGAAAAAATAATGGAAGTAGAAACTTCTAAATATGATAAAATAAAAGACTATCTTTTTTATCATCAAAATAATAATCAATATATGTGCGATTTAAAGAATAAAAGTATAAAAAAGTTAAATGCTTTATATGCTAAAAATCAAGATGGAGAAATGATATATATAGATGATGTTTTAAAAAAATATAGTTATTATTATATAGATGATGATACAAATGAGATGACTGTTTTTGAAGATATAGTGTATGGTATTCTTATAGAAATAAATCATGGTACAAAAGTTATAAGATGGGTAGACAGTTTAGATAAAATGTTTAAACTAGAAGAAGAGATTATGAATAATATATTACCAAAAGAAACTAATGTATTAACTAAAAAAAGAACTGTTGAGAGTTAAATATAACTTCTTAACAGTTCTTTAATAATCTAACTGGTCGGGAAGACAGGATTTGAACCTGCAACCCCTTGGTCCCAAACCAAGTGCTCTACCAAGTTGAGCCACTTCCCGATATAATGGTGCGCTCGAAGGGATTCGAACCCCTGACCTTTTGGTTCGTAGCCAAACGCTCTATCCAACTGAGCTACGAGCGCAGCTACATAGGTCTTTCTTTAAAACTGATACTATATTACCATTGTTTTTTAACTTCGTCAAGTGAATTTTGCAAATTTTCTTTTCTATATCATTATATGTGTGATATCATAAATATATGAGGAGGATGATAAAATGAAGATATTAGTAACAGGAGGTTTAGGCTTTATTGGAAGTCATACCTGTGTAGAACTATTAAATGAAAACTATGAAGTTGTTATTATTGATAATTTATCTAATTCTAGTATTGATGTTTTAGATAAAATAGAAGAAATAACTTCTAAAAGACCTAAATTTTATGAGATTGATGCTTGTGATAAAGAAAAAGTTAGTGCTGTATTTAAAGAAAATAAAATAGATGCCGTTATTCATTTTGCAGGATACAAAGCAGTAGGAGAATCAGTTAGTGAACCATTAAAGTATTATCGTAATAATTTAGATTCAACCCTTACATTATTAGAAGTTATGAAAGAAGAAAACTGTCATAATTTTGTCTTTTCATCAAGTGCCACTGTTTATGGTTCACCTAAAGAATTACCAATTAAAGAAGATTTCCCACTATCTACAACAAATCCATATGGTACCACAAAGTTAATGATAGAAAGAATCCTTGCTGATGTTTCTAAAGCCGATAAAGATTTATCTATAATTGTACTTAGATATTTTAATCCGATAGGAGCTCATAAGAGTGGCTTAATAGGAGAAAAACCTAATGGTATACCAAATAATTTAATGCCATATATTGTTAGAGTTGCAAATAAAGAGTTACCTATTTTAAGTGTCTTTGGAAATGACTATGATACACATGATGGTACAGGAGTAAGAGACTATATCCACGTAGTTGATCTTGCTAAAGGACATTTAAAAGCATTAGAGAAGAGTGTCAACTTTAAAGGAATAGAGTACTATAACTTAGGAACAGGAACAGGTTATAGTGTTCTAGATTTAGTTAATACTTTTGAAAAAGTAAATAATGTTGAAGTACCATATAAAATAGTAGATAGACGTCCTGGTGATATCGCAGCATGTTATGCAGACCCCGCTAAAGCTTACAAAGAACTAGGATTTAAAGCAGAATATGGTATAGAAGATATGTGTAGAGACTCTTATAACTTTATACTTAACAATAAGTCCAACTAGGACTTTCTTTTTTTGTAAAAATATGGTATAATATAGCCACTAAAAGGGGATGAGGTTATGAGTGATTATGAATTTAAAGAAGAAGTAATGGGCGAAGCTAATAGGAAAGTGGTAGAGCAAGTAGTGATGTATTTAAAACATCTTGCCATACACTATAATTTACCTTATAAAGAATTATCTAAACTACAAGATACCTTTCTTTATAACTATGTAGAGTTATCTAAATATCAAAAAGATGATATCAAGCTAGTATTAAAACAAAAAAATTGTAATTATCATGCTTTATTAAATGAATGTATTTATGAGGCCTTGGATGCTAATCCTTTAATTAAACTAGAAGATGTTCCTTTTATAAATAAAGTAACTAATAATAGTAATAAAATAATATTAAAAACAACAGTTGGAAAGATTAGACTAGGAAAAGCAAGTGAATATTTTAAAGATACTAAATTATCATATATCTTTAATAAAAAACTAGCTGGTGAGTGTTTTGATAGAACTTTAGAGTTTGTTAGAGAAAATGAAGAGTATGATGCTGTTGTAAGTTATGTACCTAATATCTTTGTAGGAGGACATTACCATGCTTATGCTAAATGTGGTGATACTATTGTAGATCCTGCCAGCAATGCTATTTATTTTGATAATACAGGAGACTTAATAGAACAAGGTGATATTATCTTTGCTGATAAATACTCTAATATTGGTGGAGAAATAGGAGAAGAAACACCTCATCTTTTAAAGAAGGCTTTAAAATAACTACTGAACTTAAATGCTCAGTAGTTTTCTTTTACAAATATTCTTTTAATTTTTTAATAATATCATCTTGAAAATCTTTGAAGTCATTAGCAAGTTCTAAGACTTTATCATCTATTTCTTTATCTTTATACTTCGCTAACTTCTTCTCTAAATCAATACTACCCATAGATACACCTTTAATAAGCATATCAGCCATGGCCGAATCACTATTATCATCCCTAACTTCTTTATCAATACCAATATTAGCCATAACTTTAGAAACAAGACCATTTTTTTCTTTTTTACAGTTATTCTTATTTAATATCTTTTTAGCATCTTTAAAATATCTTTCATAACCTTTAATAATATCTTCAACAGTATCTTTAATCTTATTATCCTTCTTCTCTAAAGTATTACTAAGCTTAGTTAAAGTAGAAATAGCCATTTCGCTATCTTTATAAATATGATTAACAATTTCTAAACTTTCATCCATTTAAATCATTCCTTTCATCTTTAATATGAACTTTTTTTATTCTTTTATTCCAAATATTAAGAGAAATTGATATAATTAATAAGGTAGAGGAAGTGGAAAGTATGCTTAAAGAAATAGACAATATTTCTATAAATTGCCAGAGTAGTATTAAAATAAGTGATGGCTTAACTATTTATTTTGATCCTTATGATATTAAAGAAAAAATAAACAATGCAGATTATATTTTCATAACTCATCCACATTGGGACCATTTAGATATAGATTCAATTAATAATATTGCAAATGAAAAAACTATAATAGTTGGACCATCTTGTGTTATTGAAAAGTTAGATAAAAGTTTTAATTTATTAGAAGTAGAACCTAATAAGACTTATAATCTAGATAACATTTCTTTTAAAACAGTACCTTCTTATAATATAGGACGTGATTATCATCCAAAAGATGCTTTATACGTTGGTTATCTTTTAACTTTAAATGATATTACTTACTACATACCAGGAGATACTGATGTAATAGAAGAGTTAAAAGAACTTAATGCAGACGTTATCTTCTTACCAGTAGGAGGAACTTATACAATGAATAGAGAAGAAGCAGTAGAACTTGCTAATACAATTAAACCAAAATATGCTATTCCTATTCATTATGGACTTGCCGTAGGAAGTAGGGAAGATGCTAAATACTTTGTAGATAATTTAAGTAAAGAAATAAACAGTAAAATATTTTATTAAAAAGGGGTAGTATAATGATAGAATTTAAAAATGTTTTTAAAAAATATAAAAGTACTAATGTTCTTTCTAATATTTCTTTTAAAATTGAGACAGGTAACATCGTTTGTCTAATAGGAGAAAGTGGTTGTGGAAAGACTACTACTTTAAAGATGATTAATAGACTAATTAATCCTACTAAAGGACATATTTTAATAGATGGAGAAGATATTACTAATAAAAATGTTATTGAACTAAGAAGAAATATAGGTTATGTTATCCAACAAACAGGTCTTTTTCCTCATCTTTCAATTAGAGAAAATATTGATTTAATTGCAAGATTAAAGAAAATGCCAGAGGATGAAATTAATAAAAAGACTAAAGAAATGATGGATATGGTAGGACTAGATATGTCTTATTTAGATAGATATCCTACAGAATTATCAGGAGGACAACAACAACGAGTAGGAGTTGCAAGAGCCTTCTTAACAGACCCATCTATAATACTTATGGATGAACCATTTTCAGCTTTGGATCCGATGACTAGAAATTCTTTACAAGATGAACTTTTAAGAATTCAAGAAAAGTTTAAAAAGACTATTGTCTTTGTTACTCACGATATGGATGAAGCCATTAAAATAGCCGATAAAATCTGTATTATGGATGGAGGACATATTATTCAGTATGATACACCTGAAAATATTTTAAAACATCCTAAAAATAAATTTGTTAGTGACTTTGTAGGACCTAAAAGAATATGGACATCACCTGAGTTTATTAAAGTAAAAGATATTATGTTAAAAAATCCTGTAACATGTCGTGAAAACTTATCTTTATTTAGATGCCTTACTAAAATGAGAAATCTAAAAGTAGATACTCTAATGGTTGTAGATAGTAAGAAAAAATATTTAGGTTCTATTATCATAGATGAATTATCAAAAGACTCTGATTTAAAGAAAAGTGCTAGTAACTACATATCTAAAAATTCTATTAGTGTTAAAGAAACAGATTCCCTTGTGGATGTTTTAAATGTTGTTAATAATGCTAAAACAACTACTATTCCTGTAGTTAATTCTAAAGGAATATTACAAGGCTTAATTACAAGAGGTAGTCTTCTTACTTCCTTAAGTAGTCAGTTTCTAGAAGGGAGTGATGAGTAATGGATTTTTTAGAATATATTGGTAATAATATAGATCAAATCATATCTTTACTAATAGAACATATTGAATTAACTTTTCTATCAGTCTTACTTGCTATTGTAATAGGTGTTCCTATTGGTATTTTAATAAGTTATGTTAAAAAGATAAATAAACCTGTCTTAGGTGTTGCAAGTGTTATTCAAGCGATACCTAGTATGGCTTTACTTGGTTTTGCCATTCCTTTTCTTGGAATAGGTACTACACCTGCGATTGTAATGGTTGTTTTATATTCCTTACTACCAATTATTAAGAACACTTATACAGGTATTAGTAATATAGATAGTAATATGATAGAATCTGCAACTGGTATTGGCTTAACTAAATGGCAAATACTTTACAAAATACAAATACCTCTAGCTTTACCAGTAATTATGGCAGGAATTAGAATAAGTGCTGTTACAGCGGTAGGACTAATGACAATGGCTGCCTTTATCGGAGGTGGAGGTCTAGGTTATCTTGTTTTCTCAGGTATTAGGACTGTTAATAACTATCAAATACTAGCTGGGGCAATACCAGCTTGTCTACTTGCTCTAGCAGTCGATTACATTATTGGTATAGTTGAGAAACTAGTAACCCCTATAAGTCTTCAAAAGGGTAGTGACTTAGATAAGAAATTATTAAAGAAAAAAAGATTCCATCAAAAGATTATCTTAATAGTAACTGCTATCATCTTAATCATAATCTTTGGTTACACATTTTTTTCATCAAATAAAAATGACAATGCTATTGTCGTAGGTAGTAAAGACTTTACAGAACAAAATGTTCTTTGCTATATGGTAAGTGATGCGATTAAAGATAAAACAGATTATGATGTAGTAGAAAATTGTAATTTAGGTGGTACTCAAGTATGCTTTGAAGCCCTAAAAAGAGGAGATATTGATTTATATATAGACTATACAGGTACTGTCTATGGAGATACTCTAAATTATGAACCTATTACTGATATAGAAAAAGTTTACAATACTGTTAAGAATGATTTAAATAGTAAATATAATATTAAAGTATTAGATCAAATGGGATTTAATAATACTTATACACTTGCAGTTAAACAGGAGACTGCTAATCTTTATAACTTAAAGACAATGAGTGATTTATCTCGTGTTTCAAGTAATTTAGTAATCAGTCCAAGTCTTGAATTTATCAATAGAGAAGATGGATTAAATAGAGTTAGTAGTGTATATTCTTATAATTTTAAAGATATTATTGGAATAGATGGTAGTCCAAGATACACAGCTTTAATGAATAATGAAAGTGATGTCGTAGATGCCTTTGCAACAGATGGACTATTAAAGAAGTTTAATCTTGTAGTTTTAGAAGATGATAAAAATGCTTTTCCACCATATTATGCAATACCTCTTGTTAGAAGTGATACTTTAGAAGAATATCCAGAAATAGAAGAAGTATTAAGTAATCTTGGTAGTAAGTTAAATAATGATATTATGAGTGAATTAAATTATAGGGTAGATGAATTAGGAGAAAATCCAAGAGATGTAGCAAGAGAATATCTTGATAGTATAGATTTTTAAACTTTGACAAATTATATACTTTTTGATATAATATAGCCAATTTCAATTGAAGGGGGATTTAAAAATGAATAATAATGATTCAAAATTATTCTATGACTTTATTAGGTCTAATGGATATAATCCTGAAAACTATTATCAAACTTTAGAGTTAGTTCAATCTGTACCTAATTCTATGTCACAATATTTAAGAGAATATAAGCAATTTCTATTATCTAGAAAAGTTATTTATAGTGAGTTAGAAGAATATGATATAAAAGGTGCTTTAGGTTATCTTGAAGCTGATGCGACAATAACTGTTCCTAAAACATTAGAAGCAGATGATTATTTTAGATATCATAGACCAAAGCTACCATATACACCTCATGGTTATAGATATCCAGATATTTCTGAATTTGATACAGGTGTTGTATTTATGGATGAATTTAGTCGTAATGAAGTATCAGAAATAATTAAACTATCATGTGCAAAGAACTTTCCTAATATGTTTATAGGTTTTGTAGCTGATAAAAATGATAAAGCTTTGAGTTTTAAAGAAAATTCTCTTAAAAGATTAAGTGATATATTTTCTTATCATATTGCTCATGATACTGATAGTGAAAAAAGCAAAGAATTTTATCTAAT
Organism: uncultured Mycoplasmatota bacterium; assembly: GCA_946498975.1. GTDB lineage: Bacteria > Bacillota_I > Bacilli_A > RF39 > UBA660 > Onthousia. The sequence goes on along the minus strand of CAMMQC010000003.1, from coordinate 59,820 downwards.
GAAAAGATAAAATTAAGGTATAAAAGCCAGTTGAAAATAAGACATATTTATGATATGATGAATACGTAAAGAAAATTTACATATAAATAAAAAAAGGGAATACCTAGTTTTCCTATGTTAGGTACTATCCCTTAAAATTTAATTTAAAAGATGGTACCGACTCAAGTAGTTGGTACTAATTTTATTAGAATGATAATAATTACAATGATAAGTAATATAATGATGTTGCAAAGATATTTCTCTGTTTTTCTCATATTATCAATTCCCCTTTCACATTATATAAATTAGTATAAGTTAGGGGGATAGTACCTAAACAACTAGATATTCCATTAATAATGTAACATATATATTAAAATAAAACAATCGAACAAGATACGTTTTTTAATAGAAATTTTGTTTGTAATTATAAAGAAAGGAAAGGTTAATAATGAAAATAAAATATAATGTTTCTAATATGCATTGCACAGGATGTGAAAATAGAATAAAAAACTCTTTAAAGATGATAAAAGGAGTTAAAGATGTTGAAGCCGATTATAATACTGGAGAAGTTATTGTAGAGTCTAAAAATGAGAAAGTAAGTGAAAAAATTAAAGAACTACTTAATAATCTTGATTTTCCTGTAAATAGTGAAGAAGTTGTTAAATAAAATACTTAGACTAAATTAATCTAAGTATTCTTTTATTTTGCTATAACTATTAACTAATACTTCTTCTATCCCTTTTTTACAATTAGCAGGGGATGGAGATGGAAGTTTAATCGCTTCTATCCCTACATCTTTAAGAAGATATTTATTATATAAACTATATGCCTTAGTACCAGTTGTAAATATCGCTTCAATATTACTATTATCAACAATTTTCTTAATATCATTAGGTATAACATCTTTAATACTACTATCACTTGATGCTGTTATATTACAACTATATACGACATCAAAAAGAGCGATTTTATGAGTTAAGAGAAACTTTTCTCTATCTTGATTAGAACTTCTAATATCTTCCTTAAATACCTTTTCTAAAGTAGACCAAAATCTATTCTTAGGATGAGCATAATAAAAACTATTTTCTCTTGATTTAATAGAAGGAAAGCTTCCTAATATTAAAACTTTAGACTCACTATTATAAATTGGTTTTAATGGATGAACTACTTTCACAAATACCACCTCATGTGGTAGTATAATTATAGAAAGTGTTTTTGTAAAGAAGGTGTTTTAATGCAAGATATAAATTATTTATTATATAGATTATCTAAGTCAAAGTTTAGAAGTAGTTTTCATCTTAAAGAAAAAGATATAGAATATATTGATAAAAAAGGATTAGGCAAAGTTAAAGAACATGCTTATGACTTTATAAATAAAAGATTAAAGCCAAGTGTTATTCCTAATGATGGTAAACAAACACCTATGAGAGGTCACCCTGTTTTTATTGCAGAACACGCAACTGCTACCTGCTGTCGTGGTTGTCTAAATAAATGGTATGGTATTCCAAAAAACAGAGAACTAACTGATGTGGAAGTAAATTTTATAGTAAAAGTAATCATGACGTGGATAACAAATGAATATAAGAAAAGGGGAATTAATTATGGGAAGAGTAACAAAACATGCTAGAAAAAGAATTAGAGAAAGAGTTGTGACTAATCAAAGCCATATATCACTATTAAACACTGTTAGTAGAAAAGGTAAGACTAAGGGAATGTATGAAGGAAAGTTTCATCAATATCTTACTAGTAAATCTATTAATGGAAAAATAGCGAAAGTATATAAAGATAATATTTATATACTTACAAAAAATACAAGAAGATTAATTACAACTTTTAAAATACCAGAAAAATATTTACCAGTTGAACAGTATGAAATTACTAAAGAAAAAATAGCATTATCCAATAAAGTTTATAGTTTTTCTAATCAACCAGTTATTGTAGAACTTAAAAATAATGAAATATTAAATGGTTATATAATTAATGAAAAAGATAAGGGGATAATTACAAATTTTATTTTATTTGAAGAAGATGAGATGATAAAAATGGATTTAGTAGATATAAAAAATATAGTATTAGATAGAGATATTATAGATTCTCCTTTAAAAATATAAATAAAAAAACTAAGCCAAAAGACCTAGTTAAATCTCTATATATGGTGGGCTGTTAGGGATTCGAACCCTAGACCCATTGATTAAGAGTCAATTGCTCTACCAACTGAGCTAACAGCCCATAAACTGATTACTCATATACTATAGCATAGAAACTCTAAAAAATAAAGTATTTTTTGTTACAAAATGTCAAAATGTCAAAAAATCGCTATAACACTATAATTTTATTTCAAAATTCTCCGTTGGTATTATTAAATTCTTAATAGGATTATCTAAAGCAAATTCTCTAGTACTATTACGCATATGAGTAGCAACTATTTTTTTATTATCAAATAAACCTCTATGGGCATATATATTCATAACATCACTCTTCTTCTATTTTAATACCTAATAACAAACTTAAATCCAAGGCTTGAAAGCTATTAACTACTACCCCCTTCAAGTCATTTAAAGATACTTTAATATTTTTAATATTACAAGTATTTAATTTTATTTTATCTAAAGAAGTATGTATAAATAAAGAATCTGTTAAATCACAGTTTTCAAATTCTATTTTCTTAAATTTAACTTCTTCAAAACTAGAATTTTTTAAAGAACAATTAACAAACTTAAAGTTTTTAAACCTCGTACTAGAAAAATTAGCATAATCCAAATTACAATCACTAATAGTAGTATCTATAAGTATACTATTACTATAATCTATTCCTAATAAATTACAATTATTAAAAGTTAATTCTTTAATCCCATTATTACTAAAGTTAGAATTACGAAAATCGCAAGACTTAAATTTACAATTCATAAAATCTATTTTCTCTAAATCACAATTACTAAAGTCTATATTAGTAAAAGTACAATTTCTAAAACTTAAATAATATGAAGTATCAGGAAACTTATCATCAAGATAATTTTTACCATAAAAAGTCTCATCATCTAAAAGTTCTTTAAACATAACTACTACCCTTCCATAACTTTATCTTTACTTTTACCCTTACTATTAGCTTCATCATCCATTTGCATATTATATAAGGATGTATCTTTAATCTCAACATCACCAACTTGAGTTTCGGTTAAAAACTGAGCAATATTGCCAACTTGACTAGGAATATCTTTATTAGTTGTATATTCAGTAACAACTGTTCTAATAGCAAGTAACTCCTCTTTATCCAAATCATCAATTCTTTCTAATAGATTTTTTCTTATCTTCTTATAATCTTTATCGTCTTTAAGCATTTCTTTTCTTTTTTCTTCAAATTTCTCAAATCGCTCAATTTCTTGTTTTCGTTTCTTTTGTTCACATTTTAAATCCTTTTTTAAATCCTTGATTACATGAGGAACTATAATTTTAGAAACTATAAGTTTTCTATATACAATTACCCATGTAATTCCTATAAGACAACTTGAGGAATTAATTAAAGCAAAAAAACTCGTAATGATAATTGCTATTACATCATACCTGTTAAATTTTTTGTATCCTTTCCACTTATCAATTTCAGAATTTAAATTGTTAATATTGTTATTTATTTCTTCTAAACGTGATTTAAATATATCTTCGTTGTAATTACCGTTTATACCACCGTTCATATTGCTTATAAAATTATCTGCATCTATCATAGCATAATCCTCCCAGTGTTTCATATCATAACATACTTTTTAGAAAGGAACAACTTCTTTATTAACTTGTTTATTAATAAAATGCTGTACAATAAGTAAAACTATACCAAGAATAATACCAATAAATGTAATCATATAGAATGTATCAGTAACAGGCTTTAAGATAATAGTAGCGTTTGCAACACTAGACATTCTATCACTTACTAAAGCCATTAATCCATTAAATAATAGAGTAGATATTGCTACTGTTATAGAAACAATACCAATATATTCTAAAAAGTTCTTCTTCTTAAAGCTACTTATAAATAATAATACTGCAATAACTGCGATTATTATATAAAGAGTAGTATGTAAATTATCATCCCTACAAAGCTTAATAATATCAACTAAAAACTGTCCACTACTAGATACTTCTTCATCACTATCATTACTACTAGTTCCATTAATAACAACGCTTAAATTATCATTAATCGCTTCATTTGCATAACTTTCTAATTCGCTTTTCTCGTTATCATCCAAATTAAGTTCATATTTCTCATTTGCCTTATCAATAAATTCTCTAGTCTCCTCATTAACTTCAATACTACCATTATTTAAATAAGCATCAATTCCTTGTTGTAATATTTCATTAACATAATCTTTCGCTTCATCTGTTTGTAAAATAGAATCAACTTGTTCTTCTGAAACACCATAACTATTTGCATAATTATAAATCTCAGTTCCATAATCAGTCTCTTTAAAATCATCAACTACAACCTCATAATCAATATTATCAAGTATTTCTCTTGTAGAACTTGGACTTGTTAGACTACCTACAGTAAATACCGTAATAGTAACAATAACTGCAATAAATAAAGCAATTGTAAGTAAATAATTAATAAAAGTTCTCATAAATTCCTCCTTCTTTGCCCTTATTATAGCACGCGTTTAACAGTTTATAAATATATAAATTTATGTTATTATTAAATAGAAATGAAGGTGTACTTATGAAAGAGAAAATTAAAAGATATAATCCTGATATAAAAAGAGGTTTGACTAATAAACAAGTAGAAGAGAGATTTACAAATAATTTAGTTAATTTTAATACTGATGTAAAAACTAAAAGTGTTAAAGGAATTGTAAAAGAAAATGTCTTTACTCTATTTAATATCATTAATATTGTCCTAGCAGTCGCTATAATATCAGTAGGTTCTTTTAAAAACTTAACTTTTATAATTATAATCGTCCTAAATACTTTAATTAGTACCATTCAAGAGTTAAGATCTAAATATACAATAGATAAGTTAAGTGTAGTATCAGAGCATAAGATTAAAGTAATAAGAGATTCAAAAATAGAAGAAGTATCTCTTGATGAAGTAGTACTTGATGATATAGTTAAATTTACTAGTGGCAATCAAATAGTAGTAGACTCTATCATTAAAGAAGGAGAAGTCCTAGTAGATGAATCATTTATTACAGGAGAAGAAGAAAATGTTTTGAAAAAAGAAGGAGATATGCTTTTATCAGGTAGTTTTCTTGTAAGTGGTACTTGTGCTTGTAAAGTAGAGCATATTGGTTATGATAACTATACTGCTAAAATAAGTAGTGATACTAAATATATTAAAGAAGTATCTAGTGAAATTATGAGAAGTTTAAATAAAATAGTTAAGACAATTTCTTTTGTCATTGTCCCTTTAGGAATACTTTTATTTGCAAGACAAATGTTTCTTCCTGATAATACTTTTGAAAATGCTGTTGTTAATACTGTCGCTGCTCTTATTGGTATGATACCAGAAGGTTTAGTATTACTAACAAGTACAGTCTTTGCCGTTAGTGTTATAAGACTATCAAAGAAAAAAGTACTTGTCCAAGACTTATACTGTATTGAAACACTTGCAAGAGTAAATGTAATTTGTCTTGATAAGACAGGAACAATTACAGAAGGTGTTATGGAAGTAAAAGATGTTATAGATAAAGAAATGTCTAAAGTAGAGTTAAAAGATTTACTTGGAACTATAGTTCATATTATTGATGATGATAATCCTACTGCCAAAGCTTTAAAGAATGCTTTTTATAATAAGAATGCTTTAGATTATGAGAAAATTGTACCATTTAATTCTACTACTAAATGTTCAGGACTTATATTAAAAAATGGAAAAGCGATTTTTATAGGAGCCCCTGAGTTTTTATTAAAAGATTATAAGAAATATAAAGATGAAGTGGATAATCTAACTAGTGATGCTAGAGTAGTGGCAGTGGTAGAGTATAGTAATTATAATAAGAAAAATGAAAAACAAAAATTACTAGGTTTTGTCCTACTTCAAGATAAGATTAGAAAAGAAGCAGAATCTACGATTAAGTACTTTAAAGACCAAGGAGTTAAAGTTAAGATTATCTCAGGTGATAATAAAAATACCGTTTTAAATATCGCTAAACGTGCTAAAGTAGGGGATAACTTAAAAGCGATTGATTTGTCTACTTTAAATAGTGAGAAAGAAATAAAAGAAGCGGCTCTTAAATATGATGTTTTTGGTAGAGTTAAACCAGAAGAAAAACATATCTTAATTAAAGCCTTAAAAGATGCAGGTAATACAGTTGCCATGACAGGTGATGGAGTAAATGACTGTCTTGCTTTAAAGGAAGCAGATTGTTCTATCGCTATGGCTAGTGGTACAGATGCTGCAAGAAGTGTCTCACAACTTGTCTTATTAGACTCTAACTTTGATTCTATGCCTAGTGTTGTTTTAGAAGGAAGAAGAAGTATAAATAACTTACAAAGATCAGCATCACTTTTCCTAGTTAAGACAATTTATGCCGGATTACTTGCCTTTATCTTCCTATTTTTAGAAGAATCATATCCATTTATTCCAGTTCAACTAACTTTATCAAGTGTTGTAACTATAGGAATACCTTCATTTATACTAGCTTTGGAGCCTAATAAAGATAGAGTAGAAGGTAACTTCCTAATTAATGTCTTGAAAAAATCAGCACCACCTGCTTTTGTTATTGTTATTAATATTGTTATTATTACTTTGTTTGGTAGTGCTATCGGTCTAACTTATGCTAAAATATCAACACTATCTTTAACAATTACTGCCTATGTATCATTTATTCTTTTATATAAAGTATGTCAACCATTTAATAGAGTTCGTCTAATTCTCTTTGCACTAATGTTCTATTTATTCATCTACTGTATTATGAACTTAACGACACTTTTCTCAATTACTCATTTTGATTACTTAATGATATTTATAACATTTATTCTAATGTTTGCATCTCACGAACTATATAAACTATTTGAAATATTAGTAGATAAAATTGTTAAAAAGTTAAAAATATAAATGCTTCGAAAATTTTTGGAGCATTTTTTTATATTTGGTTAATTATTATTATAGGAGGTGATGACAGTAAAAAGAAACTACGGTTTTGACAACGAATGGGACTTCTTCAACTACCTTAACGGTAAAAAAGTAGGAGAAGTAAATCTTATGTTTAGAAAGTTCTTGCTTGCCAACTTTCCGTATATTAACAATGATATGAAAATAACTGCCTATGTTAATTTTGAGAGAACTAAAGAAGATATCTGGATTAAAGTAGGCAAAGTAAAGAAATCTATTAGTATTAAAATGGGTAAATGTAATACTGTTCATAATGAGTATATCTATAATTTTACTAAGTTCTTAGAAGAAGAAAAAGTTCCCACTAAGATTATAGAAATAATACTAGATTATTTCTTTGCTGATGGTACTCGTAATGGAACTGGTAAAAGAACTTTAACTTTTCCTGATTATAAGTTAAAACTTAAAAGAAAAATTAGAAAAGTTAATAAGTATTTTATGAAACATGAGGATTTACTTATCAAATTAATTAATCGTTTTGTAATAGGAAGTACAGATATCTTGATACATGGAACAGTTGATAATTTTACTTATATTACTAAAGATGAAATAATTAAACTGCTACTTTCTTTGAAGAAGGAACCATCATCAACAATTCATTTTTCTAGGCTGATTTTTGCATCTAAAGGACGTAATAATGACATTGATAAGTTTATAGTGCAAATTAAATGGTATAACCTAGCGGATGATATTGAAATAATAAGAAAAAACTTACCAGTTTAATACTAGTAAGTTTTAATTTTTATAATGGCGGAGTAGGAGAGATTTGAACTCTCGCGCCAGTTGCCCGACCTACACCCTTAGCAGGGGCGCCTCTTCAGCCTCTTGAGTACTACTCCAAAACGCATTAAATAATAATATATTTGTCATAAGACACTTATAATATTACCCTAAAGAAATATAAATGTCAAGAAAAAATAAAAGGAAAAGCTCCCTTTCACAGGGAACTTGGGATTTTTCTATGGTGACCAGTACGGAATTCGAATCCGTGAATGCTACCGTGAAAGGGTAGTGTGTTAAGCCGCTTCACCAACTGGCCATAATTTTTTTCTTGACATAAAAAAATAAAAATAAATGGCGCCTCAACTAGGACTTGAACCTAGGACCCCTTGATTAACAGTCAAGTGCTCTAACCAACTGAGCTATTGAGGCATATCTAATTAAATGGTGGGCCTGACAGGACTTGAACCTGTGACCCCTTGCTTATCAAGCAAGTGCTCTAACCGACTGAGCTACAGGCCCGGATTGCTAGCACATTTACATTCTACACTAAACTAGAAAGAAATGCAAGCTTTTTTTGCTTTTTTTCTTCAAGCAATATTAGAATAGCAAATAACTTTTATTAAATCAAGTGTTTTTTTGAAAAATTTCATATAAATTTCACAAATAATAGATAGATTATTAACTAGGGAGGAGAGAAAATGAAAAGAATAGGACAATTTTTTAAGAAACATTGGAAGAAGTTTTTACTAGCTATCATTATTATAGCCATAATTGCAGGAATTATTTATCTAAGTTTTAGAGCCTATGATAGATATCGTGAAAATCTATTAACAGATCCAGCTTGGATAAGAGAAAACGTTAATTTTGTAGAAAATAATGAAGGAGTATATGAAGTAGAAAAAGATAAAGAAATATCTATTTTTAGTGAAGATTATCAAAATATAATTGAAGAAAAAATAGAAGAATTAAAAGATAAAGCCGATTATACCCTAGAAGAACCTTTATTAATTCATAATCCATATGGAACAGGTTCACTATCTTACTACTTATATTATACTGATAGCGATGAAGATTTAGACTATAAAATTGAAACAGAAGGATATAGTAACTTTGAACAAGAAATATCTCATAAAGATAGTAATGAATATCAATTAGTTGGATTTGTTCCAGGAGAAACTAATACTCTAACACTTACTAGTGGAGATGAAGAACATGAGTTTACTATTACAACGCCTAAATCTGAAGCTGATATCGATACACAGGTAGAAGTAGTAGAGGGAGATAGTGAAGAAGAATTAACAGATGGTCTTTATGCACTTTTAGGACACGATAAAAACTACAACTCTAATATTTATCTATACGATAATGACGGAGTACTAAGAGAAGAGTTTGTTCTAGATAGTTATAGAGCAGATCGTATTATCTTTGAAGATGATTATATGTACTATGCTTATAATAAAAAAGGTATAGTTAAAGTAAATGATTTAGGTAAAATAGAGGAGTTCTATGATTTAGGAAACTATACAATGCATCATGATATGGTTTATGATGAAGATAATAATCGTTTTGTAATATTAGTTAATGAAGATGGTACTGATACTATTGAAGACGTTATAATTACAGTAGATTTAGATACTAAAGAAGTAGAAAAAATAGTTGATATGAAAGACTTATTACCAGAATTTTACTTAAATGCTGTTAAGCCAGAAGGTAAAAATACTTATGGTGGTTATGAACTTGATTGGATTCATTTAAATAGTTTATCTCTAATAGGAGATGATATTGTCTTAAGTTCAAGAGAGTTAAGTACTATAATCTATATTAGTGATGCTTACACTGACCCTAGTGTTAAATATTTATTAACAGATGAATCTGTTACAGAAGATACATCATATGGTGATTTACTATATGAAAAAGTAGGAGACTTTGTTTCTCAAGCAGGACAACATAGTATTACTTATTACAGAGACGACGACTTAGAGGATGGAGAGTATTACTTATATATGTTTAATAACAATTATCAAGGTGCTAGAACAAGACCTAACTTTGACTGGTCAAATTATCCTGGTACTGGTACTTATAATGAGGGAGAAACATCATACTTCTATCAATATAAAGTTAATGAAAATGATAAGACTTATGAATTAGTTAAGAGTTTTGAAATACCTTACTCAAGTATAGTAAGTGATGTTGAAATACTTGATGGTGGTAATGTCGTTGTAGGTAGTGGTAAAGATAACTCTTATGGTGAATATGATAATGATGGTAATTTAATTAGACAATTTAATTACAATTCTAAGAAATATGCTTATCGTGTCTTTAAATATGAATTTAATAACTTATTTGATTAAAGTCTAGTAATTAAAGTCTAGTAATAGACTTTTTTCTTTTTGTATGTTATAATATGACTACATTTAAGGGGGTACTTATGAATATACATATGTCTTTAAATCAATATAATAAACTAATAAATTTTTGTAAAAAAAGTAAAACAGAACAAAGTGGATTTATGACTGTAACAGAAATAGATAATGATATTCATATAACTAAAATAGAATTAAATTCAGAAGATTTAATAAAAAAAAGAACTAATAAAGAAATAGTATATAGAAAAGAATATTTGGTACAGGTTCTTTATGAACTTGCATCCTGTGAATCACCAGTTTATATAATGTTTCACACTCATCCAAAAGGAAGTTCGAACTTAAGTGAAGAAGATATAGAACTTTTAAAATATGTTCAAAGTCTTTCACAGAGATTAACTCCTAATGATTATGTAAAAGTAATTGAAGGTATTGTAAATGACCATGAAATTTCTTTTTATTATTATGATTCAGAAAATGAAAAATTAATAAGAATACCTTTATTTGTTGATAATATTGAAAAGCTACCTTTAAGAGAACAGAGTATGACTAAAATAATTAAAAACAGCTTTTTAGAAGGAATGGCAAGAGCGAAGAGAAGATAAATAGTTTAATATGAGTCTAGTAATAGACTTTTTTCTTTTTATCTGATAAAATAATACCGTATTTTGAAGGGGATGATATTAATGAAAGGAAAAGTTTTAGAAAAAGGAGAACTATTAGAAACATTATTTGTTTTATTTAAGGATTTAAGTAAGAAAAAGATAAAGAACTATCTAAAAGATGGTGGAGTTTTAGTTAATGGAAAAGTTGTAACAAAATATGATGCGATTGTTTTGAAAAATGATATTATTGAACTTAATAAGATTAATAAAACTCATAAGAAGAGTAATCTTGATATTATCTATGAAGATGAATATTTCTTTGTAATTAATAAACCTACCGGACTTTTATCAATAAGTACTACTAAAGAAAAAGAAAAGACTGCCTATCACTTGGTAAGAGAGTTTATTAAGAGTAGAAAGAAGAATGATAAAATCTTTGTCTTACATCGCCTTGATAAAGATACATCTGGAGTCTTAGTCTTTGTAAAAGATAATACTCTAAAAAATCTTTTGCAAAATAATTGGGATAAATATGTTAAAACAAGAGAATATATCGCTTTAGTAACAGGTACTGTGAAAGATATAGATGACTATACTTGTTACTTAAAAGAAATAGGACCTGATAAAGTTATTGTTACTAATAAAAAAGAAGGTAAAATTGCCGTTACTTCTCTTAAGACAATTAATAAAAATAATAAATATAGTCTTGTTAAAGTTAATATTAAAACAGGAAGACGTAATCAGATAAGAGTAGTCTTAAATCATTTAGGAAGTCCTATAGTAGGAGATAAAAAGTATGGAGGTATTAAATCTAATAGACTATATTTACATGCTAGTAAATTAACTATAACTAATCCTCTTAATAATAAAACTTATACGTTTGAAAGTAGTATTCCATCATCATTTAAGAAAGTGGGGAATATAAAATGAAAGATGTTTGCTTTTTAATTCATGGCTCATATGGTAATCCTTATAAGAATTTTTTTCCATATTTACATAAAAGTATAACTAAAAAAGGCTATTATGTAATTGCACCACAATTTCCAGTTTATTCTATACAAAGCTATGATAATTGGTCTAATATTTTAGAACAATATCTTAATATAGGACTTTTAAGTGAATCTAGTACTATCATTACTCATAGCCTAGGTAGTATATTTATTGTTAAGTTTTTAAAAGAACATAATTTAAAAATTAAAAAACTAATTACAATAGCAGGATTTAACGACATTACTTATGAAGATGAATACCTTTATAATAGCTTCTATCTTGATAACATTAAGGGGATTAGTGTTGCAGAAGATGTAATCTGTATTTGTTCTACTAATGATAAATATGTTCCTTTAGATAAATCTTTATCTTTCGCCGAAATGCTTGGTGGCAAAGTAATTAAATATGATAATGCCGGACATTTTAGTAGTAATGATGGTTATCAAGAGTTTAGAGATATTTTAAAATATTTATAGGAGAGATGCAAATGAAAAACTATAAAGAAGTAGAACATAGTCTTATAACCAAGTATCGTAAAGATATCTGGCGTAAATTTATGAAAGCCGTTAGAGACTATGAATTAGTAAGTGAAAATGACCATATCGCTGTTTGTATATCTGGAGGAAAAGATTCTTGTTTACTTGCAAAATGTTTAGAAGAATTACAGAAACATGGTAAGACTAACTTTAAATTATCATGTATCGTTATGAATCCAGGATATAAAGAAGAGACCTTAAAAGTAATAAAAGAAAACTTAGAATCTTTAGGCATTGACTATAAAATATTTGACTCAGATATCTTTGAAGTTGCTAACAAACTAGATAAAGACCATCCTTGTTATATGTGTGCTAGAATGCGTAGAGGTTTTCTTTATAAGACTGCAAAAGACCTAGGGTGTAATAAAATTGCCTTAGGACATCACTTTGATGATGTAATTGAAACAATACTACTATCAATGTTTTATGGTGGAGAATTTAAAACAATGTTACCTAAATTACATAGTACTAATTTTCCTGGCATGGAACTTATTAGACCACTTTATTTAGTAAGAGAAGAATCTATAAAAAAGTTTTGGCAATATAATGAATACACCTTTATAAACTGTGCCTGTAAATTTACAGAAAATAAAAATATTGAGAACAATTCTAAACGTTTAGAAATAAAAAAACTATTAGAAATCCTTAGAGAAAAAAGTGATGTTATTGATAATAATATCTTTAAAAGTACCGAGAAAGTTAATTTAGAAACACTTCTAAGTTACCAAGATAAAGGGGAAGAAATAAGCTTTTTAGACCGTTACTAGGTCTTTTTTTTGTATAAAAAAATAACTATTTAATCATTACTAATTTAGGAGATGATTAAATGGCAACTAACAAAGTAATAATCAGTGGAGTTAAAACATCAGAATTAAAAGTATTAACAACTGAAGAGATGACAGAACTATTTAAAAAGATGCAAAGTGGAGATCCTTTCGCTAGAAATGATCTCGTTAATGGTAATTTAAAATTAGTCTTAAGTATTTTAAGAAAAGTTAATACAAGAAATGAAAACTTAGATGATTTATTTCAAGTAGGGTGTATTGGTCTCGTTAAAGCGATAGATAATTTTGACCTATCACATGAAGTTAAATTCTCAACCTATGCTGTACCGATGATTTTAGGAGAAATAAAACGATACTTAAGAGATAATAACACTATTAGAGTAAGCCGTTCTACAAGAGACCTCGCTTATAAAGCTTTAAAATTAAAAGAAGAATACTTCATGGAAAAAGGAGAAGAAATATCTATGGAAGACCTAGCTGACACCTTAGATGTTACTACTTATGACATTGTCTTTTCTCTAGAATCACTTAAAGACCCAGTATCCATGTTTGAACCTATCTATAATGATGGGGGAGATACTATTTATGTATATGATCAAATAGAAGATAAGAGAAGAACTGGTTCAGTTGTAGAAGAAAAACTTGCTACAAGTGATGCTATAAATTATTTAAGTGATAGAGAACAACAAATATTAAATGAGCGTTATATTATCGGTAAAACCCAAATGGAAATTGCCAAAGATATGGACATAAGTCAAGCTCAAGTATCAAGACTAGAAAAAAATGCTATAAAGCAGTTAAAGAAAACTTTGAGATAAGCATAATTAATAAAAAAATACATAATTTTAAGTAGTAAGGCAGTGATAATATGAGACTTTCTGATTTACAAAGTAAAGATATAGTTAATGTTATAGATGGTAGAAATATAGGTAATATTATAGATGTTAAAGTAGATGAGAGAAATGGTGCTATCATTAGTTTAATAGTAGAACCAAAGGGCAAGTTTATTTCTTTTGGTAAAGGAGAAGACACAGAGATTAGATGGCAAAGTATTGAGAGAATTGGTGAAGATGTAATACTAGTAAGACTAGGTAATTAACTATGAATAAAAAGAAAGTATATATCTTTTTTAGTCTCTTAATATTATCTTTCTTTACTGCTTTATATCTTACTTCTATAGCAGGTAAAGGATTAGAAAAAGTTATTATTAACTATGCCACTGTAGAAACAGAAAGAATCGCAAATGTTATTTTAAATGATGTTACCTTTATAGATGAAGATTTTTTAGATGAAGATATCTTTGAAATAAGTAGAGATAATGAAGGAAATATTGAACTGATTAATTTTGATACTAAAACAACTAATAGACTTTTAAAAGAAATAAATGATAAAGCCATGAAAAGACTTAGCGCTATAGAAAAAGGAGATACAACTGATTTAGAATTATCAGATTCTCTAAAAGGAACAAGACTAACCTTTCTAGATGATGGAGTAGTATGTGATATCCCTATAGGTTCTTTATTCCATAATGGTTTAATTGTTAATTTAACTACAAGTATCCCTATAAGATTTTCATTCATTGGTACAGTATCAAGCAATATTGTAACTGATGTAAAAGAATATGGTTTTAATAATGCTCTAATCGAAGTGGGTATAGAAATAACTATCAAAGAAAAAATAACCATGCCTCACTCAACAAAAAGTGTCCCTATTACTACCAAAGTAAATCTTACTACCCAAATCATTCAAGGAAACATTCCAGACTATTATAATGGTTCTTTTGAAGCATCTTCACAAGTTTTTGAAACTAAACTCAAATAATATGTTACAATAGTAATAGGTGGTAGGAATGTATACTTTACTAGATAATAATTATAAAATAACTAAAGGAAAAGAAAACTTTGCTTATGAAGAGGTAAAAAGTCTTTTTACAGATTACTTTCAAGACTATGATTACGTTTTAGGAGATTATTCTTATGGAAAAATAAGACTTAAAGGATTTTATGATAGTAGTAATAAGAAAGCAAAAAAGATAAATGATATTAAATATTTAGAGAGCTATATCAAAGATTATTGTTCTCCTGGAGCGAAGACTTTTCTCCTAAAAAAAGAAAAAAATCCTAAAAATAGTAAAAATATGTAAAAAAGGGGCTTTTTATTTCTTTTTTTTTATGCTAAAATGATTTATAGGATAGTAAAGGGAGGAAAAACAAAGATGAATGAAAAGAAGAAAATGACTTTATCAATCATAGGTGAAGATGGTTCTATTGACGAAGTAGAAGTTGTTATTGCCTTTGAATTTAAAGATACAAAAAAAGAATATGTTGTATATACAAAAAATGAAAAAGATGAAAATGGTAATGTAACAGTTTATGTTTCAAGAGTTGATAGAAGTGGAGATACTCCAAGACTATATGGCATTGATGATGAAGATGAATGGAATAGAGTAAAGGACGTATTAAGAAAATTATCAAAAAAAGACTAATAGATAGTAATAATTAGTTGGAGGCGAATGACATGAGTGAAAAACTAGATAATGAAGAATTTAGAGTTGTGGGACTAGATAATTTAGAAGTCATAAAAGGTGATGCTAATAAATTAAAACTTTTAATTACTTCTTATGCTACTATAATGGAAGTTCAAGATGCATATATTCAAAAGGACTTAGATGAAAAGAAAAATAAACAACAAGAATTAGAAGAAAAAGTAGCTAGTGGTAACTTAGAAAAGAATGAACTAAAAGCTGCAAAGAAAGATTTATCTCTTCTTAAGCAAGAAATTAGAAGCCTAGAGGATGCTTATAGAGAATTCTCAGAAGCTCGTCAAAGATTTTTAGCTTTAGCCAAAAAAGCTCTAAAGTTACCTAAAGAAAATTTTGAACAGTTAGCACAAGATGGTTGGATAAAAATAGAAGATGAGAATAAAAAGCAAGAAGTTATAGATTTACAAAGATTAGCAGAGGCTCAAGAAAATGTCCAAAGTGCTTTAATAGACGAAAAAGATAATGATATTTTCTCTAGCGTAGATAGTAACCTTATTAAAGAAGAAGTAGAGAAAATGATGAATAGAGATATAACTAGTTCAAAAAATTACGGTGACACAGTCGCTAGAAATATAGATGCAGATAACTTTGATGAAACTGTTAGTGAAATTGCAGAAGATATTAAAAATGAAGTTGATGAGAGAAAAGCTAATGAGGTTACACCTGACCTTATGAAAGACTTATTTATTAAACAAGAAAAACCAACTAGTGAGCATGAACAAGATGAAAAATCTGATACACCAGATAGCCCAACAATTGATTTCAATATTCCATCTATAGCAGGTAAAACAGGTGAGTGGACTCCAGTACAACCACCTGCCACTAATGAGAATAAATCATTTGAAGGCTTTGATGGTGATACATCTATAGAAAACTTTATTAAAGACTTAGAAGATAGAAATGAAAGGCTTAAATCTCATGGTGAAGAATTGAATAGTAAAATATCTAATGTAAAAGAAGAACAAACAAAAGCTGCTGAAAAACAAGAACAAGCTAAAAAAGAACGTGAAGCAGCTAAGAAAAGAGCAGAAGATACTAAAAGACAAATAGAGTTATTAAATACATATAGGCCAAAAATGGATGAGTTAAGAAAAGCTAATGAAGAACAAGAAAAACTTAATAGTGCTAAAGAAGCAGAACTTCAAAAAGAAAATGAAACTCTAGCAACTATTAACTCAGAAACAACTGCTATCGAAACAGAAACAGCTGCTTATGATGAAGAAGCTAGTCAATCTTTAGAAGAATTGAGAAGATTAAGAGCAGAATTTGCTGGAACTGGATATGATAGTGGTGATACTCAAATGACTTCAGGAGGACGTAAAATATAATACGTTCTTTTTTTTTCTTTTTTTCATATACTTTACTGAGGTTTTAGATATGAAGAATACTCTTTTTTATTACTATCATCTTACACCAGAAAAAATAATTAAAAAAGATAATTATTATTACTTTTATCTTGATAATTACATCTATTATCTTTATCAAGTAAATAGACCTTTAGAGTATATTAATGAATTAATTATGCTTACTAGAACAGTAAACTATAGTAATTTTATGATGATTATCTTTAACATAAATAAAGAAGCTTTAAGTATAATAAATAATCGTTATTATATTCTTTTAAGAAGTCTAAAAAATAATTACTTTAATATTAATGCCATCTATAATCCTACTTATTGTCCTAAAGAGGCATCTAATTTAAAATTATTGAATCATAGTAGTTGGAATAATCTTTGGAGTAGCAAGATAGATTATTTTGAATATCAAAAAGACTATATAAAGATGAAATATAAAACACTCTATAAGACTCTAGATTATTTCATAGGTCTAGGAGAAAATGCTATAAGTTATTTCAATGCCACTAACAGCTACCTAACTAAAGAATTTACCGATACTTTAGTAATATCTAGAAGAAGAGTAAATCTAGACAATTTAAGCTTCTATAACCCTTTAAACATTGTTATAGATAATAAAGCTAGAGATAGTGCTGAATATCTTAAATGTCTCTTTATAACAGATAATTACACCTATGACTTTTTAGATGAATTTTTAACTAATCTAAATTATAGTTCTTATCAATACGGTCTATTAATAGCAAGACTACTTTTTCCAAGTCATTACTTTGATATTTATGAGAAGATAATAAATGAGAGTCTTAAAGAAAAAGAAATAATAAAAGTACTAAATAGAACAGATGAGTACGAAAAGTTCTTAAAATACATCTATAATTTTATAAATAAAAAAAAGCCTATTCTAAAAATAGACTGGTTAGATTCTAATTAATATTTCTCACTTCTTTAACTTCAGGTACTTCATTCATTATCATTTGTTCAATACCATCTTTTAAAGTAATATCTAAAAAAGCACAATCAGCACAAGCTCCACCTAATTTTACATAGACAATACCATCTTCAAATTTAATATATTCTAAAGCGCCACCATCACTAATTAAAAAAGGCTTTAATTCATCTATAATACTTTTAATTTTCTCTTCAACATTTTCCATTCTAATCACTTTTTCCTTTCAATATCATAATTATAGAGATATTTATGATTTTTGTAAAGGTTGTAAGGACAAACATTTTCTGCTATAATACACTAGAAGAGGGAAGTTTATGGCAAAAGAATATAAAGAAGGTTCCATTGTTCTTGGAACTGTTACAGGTATAAAAGATTATGGTATTTTTGTAAAATTAGATAATTACAACAACGGACTTATTCACATATCAGAAATTGGTAATCATTACATAGATGATTTAAATAAATATGTTACTCTTAATGAACTAATAAGAGTAAGAATAGTAGGCAAAAGTAGTGATAACATGTTTAAGTTAAGTATTAAAAATGTAGATTATAGAATTACTAAAAGGAATGGTAGTAGGATAAAAGAAACAGAAAATGGCTTTAAAAATTTAGCCTTACACCTTGATTATTGGGTAAGAAAAGAGCTAGAAAAAGAAAAAAGTGAAAAAATATGCAAATAAATTATTGACAATCATCAAATTAACTGGTATATTTAATCATGTCAAACGGTTTTGGGCGATTAGCTCAGTTGGTTAGAGCACTTGCCTTACAAGCAAGGGGTCATAGGTTCGAGTCCTATATCGCCCACCATTTATTATATGTTGCCGAAATAGCTCAATTGGTAGAGCAACTGATTTGTAATCAGTAGGTTACGGGTTCGATTCCTGTTTTCGGCACCATTTTATTATGTCGGAGAGATAGCGAAGTGGCTAAACGCGACAGACTGTAAATCTGTTCCTTCGGGTTCGATGGTTCGAATCCATCTCTCTCCACCACTTAATATATTGCCTCGTAGCCAAGTGGTAAGGCATCAGACTTTGACTCTGACATGCGTTAGTTCGAATCTAACCGAGGCAACCATCTAATTAGTAGTTGATCCGCTAGCTCAGTCGGTAGAGCATTTGACTTTTAATCAAAGGGTCATGAGTTCGAATCTCATGCGGGTCACCATTTATATGTGCCTGAGTGGCGAAATTGGTAGACGCACAGGACTTAAAATCCTGGGAGGTTCACCCCTCGTGTCGGTTCAAGTCCGACCTTAGGCACCATCTATTTTGGAGGAATACCCAAGTCTGGTTGAAGGGACCGGTCTTGAAAACCGGGAGGTCGTGCAAGCGGCGCAGGGGTTCGAATCCCTTTTCCTCCGCCATTTAAAAATTTGATATCGCGGGGTGGAGCAGTTGGTAGCTCGTCGGGCTCATAACCCGAAGGTCGAAGGTTCAAGTCCTTTCCCCGCAACCATGGTTCCGTGGTGCAGCTGGTTAACACGTCTGCCTGTCACGCAGAAGATCGCGGGTTCGAGCCCCGTCGGAACCGCCATTTTTTATTTTTGGCTTCATAGCTCAGTCGGTAGAGCAAAGGACTGAAAATCCTTGTGTCGCTGGTTCGATTCCCGCTGGAGCCACCAGTTAAAGTTAATAAAATCAACGCTTCTGAAAGAAGTAGTTGATTTTTTTGTCCACAGAATTTCTGTCCACAACCTCAAAAAACTGTCCACAGTAAAAGAAAATTATGATAATATGGAATTAATATGAAAGTAGGACATATAATGAGAAAAGATTTAAAATATAAAGAAATAGTAAAAAGATTAACACTTGAAAATTTTGATATCTTAAAAGAAGAATATAAACTTAATCATAACGTCATGTTAGGAATATTAGATTATGGTTTACATGATAAAGATATTTTTGAAGACAAAAGAAAAATCCTAAATAAACTTAAATACAAATATCAGTTTTCTTTAGTCTTAAAAGATTCAAAATATGGGATAATAAGTGATACTCATATAGGTAACGAAAAGGATAGTCCATACTATATTAATAAAAGTTTCAATCTTTTAGAACAAAATGGTATAAATAAAGTTTTACATACAGGAGACATATTAGATAGTTATGATGAAAGGTGTGATCTTACTCAAGATGAGTTAATAAACTTGCATTATAAACAGATTGTAAGATTTCATGATATTTGGCCAACTAATATTATAACTTATGCCATATTAGGTAACCATGATACTAAGTTCAAAAGACTAGGTATTGATTTATACAAAGAACTATCATCTGATACGTTTATTATCTTAGGAACAGGAGGTGCCTATCTTAAATGCTCTAATTATAAATTATTACTAGAACATAATGTCCCATCTTCAGTCCTAGTACCACCTCACTATAATTATGATTTAATATTAAAAGGGCATTCTCACTTCTTTAAGTTTAAAGAAAATAGAAATGCCTTTAGAGTAGCTAGTTGCAGTAATCTACAACCTAATAGTTATTCTTTAGGATTTTATGCCCCAGGTTTTGCAACCCTTTCTACAACAGATGGCCTAGTAATAGAAGGCTATAATTTCATTAAAGATGAAACAGTCCACACTTTAACACTCAAAATAAAAGACTAGAAATTCTAGTCGTTTTTACATGTAGCACCTAAACTCTCATAGACACTTTTAATATCATCAACACTGATTTTACCATCTTTAATTAATTGTCCATTAGCAGAATCAATTTCAAGTAATTTATCAGTATCAACTTTTTCATAATTAATATCAACAGTAGAAGTCAATTTATTATCAGTAACATCAACATTATACTCATAGTATTCTACATCTTTGTAAGGACTATATAAAGACTCTATCTGATCTTTATAAGTATTAAGTATATCAGTACTATCAGTTTCAACTGTCTCAACTGTTTTAATTCTTGAAACATAATCTCCTTCATACTCAACATTATATTTTAAGCTAGTCTTAATCCCGTTTTGATTCATTGTTCTTGTACAAGTCATAGATTCCATATTATTACTATTACCACAACCAGTAACTAGTAATAAAGAGCATACTCCTAAAACTACTTGCCAAATTTTAAATTTCTTTTTCATATGTTTCCTCCTATTATTAATTTATCACTTTTCTTAAAATTTTACTACAACTTTCGACAAAATAGTGAAATATCTTTTGTTAATATAAAGACGGTGATAATAATGACAAAGAGTTTTTTTATAACAATGTTAGTGGCAATTTTAATAGGAGCAGTACTAGGTAATTTTTTATTTGAACAGTACAAACTAGAATCAGAGACTGTTATTAAAGAAGTTAATAGCACTTATTTTTTAATGGAAGGATCATATAGTACAGAAGAACAAGCTAAAAAAGCAGTCTCTAATATAGACCCATATTTAATTGTAAAAGAAGATGCTAATTATATTGTTTATCTTGCCATAACATCATCTAATGATAATTTAGAAAAGTTAAAGAAAATGTATAATGAAGAAGATATTAATACTTCTATTAAAAAGATGAGTATTGAAAACGAAGAATTCCTAGCAACTCTTGAACAAATGGATGTTTTACTTAACAAAGCTAAATCAAATGATGAGATAACTTCTATTAATGAAGTAGTACTAGCTAATTATCAAGAATTTGTTTTAGAGTAAAATTTAAATTATTGTATAAAATATAAATGAAGGGGGTCAAAAATGAAAATAAAAGAAATACCAAAGAGTGAAAGACCTAGGGAAAAATTAATTAAAAAAGGTGCTAACAGCCTATCTAGTAGTGAACTCTTAGCCATTATTCTTGGAGAAGGTGTAAAAAATGTTAATGCCAATGAACTTGCTTTCGAACTATTAAAGGAAGTTAGAAGCATGAAAAACTTTGTTAATCTAAATTATCAAGAACTAATTAAAATAAAAGGAATAGGGCCTGTAAAAGCCACTAAAATCCTTGCTATGGTAGAACTTGGTAAAAGAATATTTCTAGAAGAAGAAAATAACAATATAAAATTAACTAATGCTAAAGATATCTATAACTATTGCAAATCATTTTTTTATGGACTAAAACAAGAATGCTTTTATTGTATTTATCTAGATAGTAAGAAAAAAGTACTTAGTAGTAAATTATTATTTAAAGGTACTATGACTAAGAGTAATGTTCATCCAAGAGAAATATTTAAAGAAGCTTATAAAGTTAGTGCCAGTTATATAATATGTATTCATAATCATCCTTCAGGAAGTGTAAATCCTAGTCCAAAAGATATAGAGTTTACTAATTATTTAATAGAACTAGGAAAAATTCATGGAGTCTTGATATATGACCACTTAATAGTTAGTGAAAGTAAATATTTTAGTTTTTTAGAAAATAATTTACTAGATTAATTGCAAAAATAAAAAGTTATTAGTATACTAAACTTTGAAAGGAATAGATACTATGTATAGAAAAAGTAAAAAAAGAAGAAAAATTATTATTATCATTATAGTTATAATCGTTGCATTTTTTGTTTTATTTTACTCTCTATCATCAAATAGAAAACTAACAGCAGTAGAGTCATTCTTTAAAGATGCCGCTACTATTGTTATGAAAGGAGTAATGTTACCATTTACATCCCTAAATGCTCAAAAAGATACTGATTTAACAGAAAGTTATGTAATCCAAAAGAATTTAAATGTTCATTTAGAAGAAGAAATAGAACAACTACGTGATGCTTTAGATTTAAATCAGACTTTAACTGGCTATGATGTAGTTAATGCAACTGTCATATCAAGAAATAGAAGTTATTGGTATCAGACTCTAACAATAGATAAAGGTAGTAAAGATGGCTTAAAGAAGAACATGGTCGCTATTACTAAAGATGGACTTATTGGTAAACTACAAAATGTTACTAATTATTCTAGTGAAATAAAACTTATAACTGCCAATGATGTAAATAATAAAGTATCTGTTTCTATCGCTACGACAACAGGAGAGACTACTGCCATACTTAGTGGTTATGATAAAGAAAATAACTTAGTATTAATCAGTGGAGTAGATAGCCAGGTAGAGATTAACAAAGGTGATGTAGTAACAACAAGTGGATTAGGTGGAATGTTTCCAAGAGGAATATATATAGGAGAAGTAGAGACTATTACTAATGATAAGTATGGATTAAGTAAAACTTTAGGAGTAAAGACCAATCAAAACTTTAATAATATTCACTATGTTACTGTCCTAAAGGAGGAAAAACAATAAAAAAGTCCGGTTTTCTTGAAAAAAAGTCCGGTTTTCTTGAAAAAAAGTCCGGTTTTCTTAAAAAAAAGTCCGGTTTTCTCCAAAAAAAGTCCGGTTTTCAATTATAAATTGTTAAAAATGTAAAGTTTAATATTAAAAAAGCGAACCATTAATTAAGTGTATAACAAAGTATAATGGAGGTAAAGTAATGAGTCTGAACGATTATGATAAAATAGAAAATACTAATATCGATTATAAAGAAAAAGTCGAATATACTAAGCCTAAAAGTTGGTTAAAATCAGTTTCAGCTTTTGCGAATTCAAATGGTGGAAGCTTATTATTCGGAGTACGTGATGTTGATAAAAAACCTGTAGGTTTGAATGATGTAGTTAAAGATTCTGAAAAAGTAACAGAGTTAATAAATAGTAAAATTACACCATTACCTCGTTATGAATTAAATGTATTTAATGAAGAAAATAAAGACTTTATGGAAGTTAAAATTGGTGACGGACCAAGAACGCCATATTATTATAATTCTGATGGTAGAAAAGAAGCGTTCATAAGGTCTGGTAATCAATCTATCATAGCACCGAAACACATTCTAGATAATTTGATATTAAAAGGCCAAAATACTACTTTTGATGAATTGCCAAGTACCTTTGATATAAATGATGTTAGTTTCACTTTATTAAATGCTTCCTTAAAAAAAGAAACTGGAAAAGAGTTAAATAAGGAAAAAGATTATTTATCCTTAGAATTAATAACAAAAGATAATAAGATTACAAATGCCGGTTTATTATTATCAGATCAAGGTTTTCTTTCACAGTCAAAAATAGTTTGCACTAAATGGAAAGGTTTAATAAAAGGTTCAGTAGATGGAGATGCCATTGATGATAAAGAATATACAGGTAGTATAATTTCCTTGCTTGAAAATGCTGAAATATTTATAAGAAACAATTCTAAAACTAGTTGGGAAATTAAAGGAATGAAGAGAGTAGAATTAGAAGACTATCCAATAAAAGCTATACGTGAAGCAATAGTTAACGCTATCATTCATAGAGATTATCAAATTATTGGCTCTGAAATTCATATAGATATGTTTGATAACAGATTAGAAATTACATCTCCAGGTGGTATGATTGATGGTAGTTTTGTTCAGAATCTAGATATTACAAAAATACCTTCTATGAGAAGAAATAGAGTAATTTCTGATATATTTAGCAGACTTCACTTTATGGATAGAAGAGGTAGTGGTTTAACTAGAATTGTTGAATCTTATAATGATTATGATATTAAGCCAAAATTTAATTCTGATACTTCTTCATTTACAGTAGTTTTTCCTAATAAAGGATATATAAAACAAAACGAAGAAGAAATAAAAAGTATTCATATGAATGATAATATTGTAAGTGATAGAGATTATTTTATGATTAGAATGTATAAATGTCTCCCTAATAATACAAGAAAGAAAACATATATGCAAATACAAAAACTATTTGATATATATATGTACCAGTATGAGTTTAAAAGAGAAAATATTGAAGAAATATTTGGTGTAAAAAAATCAAGAGCATCAGACATAATAACATTATTAACAAATAGCAATTTAATTGAAACATCTGGTCCAACTAAATATAAATTTAAAAAATAGTAAATAAAAGAAAGGAAAGTGATTATGTGATATTTCAAATAATAATAGTTGTAATATCTTTCTTTTTAGATGGTATCCTAAGTAATTTTCTTCCCTACATGATGGGAGATTTATCTTTATTTACTCCATACTTTACTTTAATTAGTCTTGTTATAATTTATCCATTCTTTAAGAAAAAAGATAAAGATTATTATATTCTAGTAGGAATAACAGGATTCCTTTATGATTTATTCTATACAAATCTTTTATTTACCCACGCTATTTTCTTTTTATTAATAGGACTAATAGTAAGTTTTATCTATAAGAAAATGGAACTTAATCTTTTAACTAACTTATTTTTAACTATATTAGTAATAGTAATTTATCAAACTATTTTCTCTCTTAGTCTATTTATCTTTAATGTCGTACCTGTTTCTATAGAAAGTACTCTTTATTTAATATACAATAGTCTAATACTAAACATTATCTATGGAGAAATACTATATTTAATTTGTAAATATATGCCACATAAAAGACATTTAAACTGATGTCTTTTTCTTATACTTAATACATATAATTAAGTGGTGATATAAATGGTAGAATCTAAATTTTATAAGAAGAAAGAACCACAACATAATAACAATTTAAAAAAGCATATAAGAGTCTTTATAACAAAAGTATTACTAACTATAATAGTAACTCTTATTCTTTTAATAGGATTTAAAACTAATCTAGAGTTTAAAAGTAATTTTAATAAATATGTTTATAACACATCACTACCATTTACTGACTTTAAAACACTTTATGATAAATATTTCTTAGGTACAAAGGAAGAGTCTAATGAGACAAAAGAAGTTTTTAATGAAGACTTAGTTTATACTGATAAAAGTATGTATGAAGATGGTGTTAAATTAACAGTTGACTCTAATTATTTAGTGAAATCTTTAGATAGTGGTATCGTAGTTTTTATAGGAGATAAAGATAAATATGGTAAAACTGTTATTATACAGCAGATGAATGGAGTAGATGTTTTCTATGGTAATGTAACATCAAGTGTAAACATGTATGATTATGTAGAAAAAGGTTCTCTAATAGGAGAGACTATAGATACTAATCTATATCTAGCATTCCAAAAAGAGGGTAGTTTTGTCGACTATAAAGAATATATTAAGTAAGATTTCTATTCATCCAAGTTGTTACTTCTTAATAGTTTTATCTCTTCTTTCAGGATATTTTAATCTAATAACAATTACTACTATTCTTCTTTTAATCCATGAGTGTGGTCATTTCTTTACAGCCTATTTCTTTAACTGGGAAGTAGATAAAATAGTTTTCTATCCCTATGGAGGAGTATCTAAGTTTAACCATGAAGTAAACTGTCCTATAAAAGAAGAGTTAATAGTTCTTTTAATGGGACCAATTATGCAGTTAGGCTGTTATCTAGTTTTAATGAATATACCATACTTCTATAACTATCAAGAAATAATAAGAACTATAAATTATAGTATATTGTTATTTAATCTTTTACCAATCTATCCCTTAGATGGAGGAAGAATCATGCAACTACTTATTTGTTATTTAACATCCTATAATCTTAGTTTTAAAATAATATATTTTATCTCGTTCATCGTCCTTTGTCTTATTACAATCTTCTTTTTCTATAATCCTACTATAAATATTTTACTAATCATCATTCTCTTAATAATAAAACTACTAACAGAAAAAAGAAATATAAATTATTATTTAGAAAAGTTTATTTTAGAAAGATATTTACATAAATATAAGTTTAAAAAGAGCAAGATAGTAAAGAGAACTAAAGACTTTAAAAGAGACTATCATCACCTAATTAAGATTAATGATAAATATTTTTTAGAAGAAGAATACTTATTAAGGAAATATAAAGATAAATTATAGTGACATATTACTACTATAGATGTTATAATTAAAAAGACAAAGAAAGTAGAAGGAGAAACATATGGAACAAATTATAATTAATATAATGGAACAAGTTGGTTACTTAGGAGTATTCCTTTTAATCGCTATAGAAAATATTTTCCCACCCATACCATCAGAAGTAATATTAGTATTTGGTGGTTTTATGACTACTTATACATCACTTAATATACCTATAATGATACTAGTAGCAACACTTGGTTCCCTACTTGGAGCGATAGTACTTTATTATATTAGTAAAATCTTTAATAAAGAAAGATTAAAAAGAATAGTAAATGGTAAAATAGGTAAAGTATTAAGACTTAAAGCAAGTGACATAGAAAAAGCCGATAAATGGTTTGATACTAAAGGAAATAAAACAGTTTTCTTCTGTAGATTTATACCAATTGTAAGAAGTTTAATATCTATTCCTGCAGGTATGAGTGAGATGCCTATGCAAAAGTTTTTACTTTATACTATAACAGGTTCTCTAATCTGGAATACAGTTTTAATAATAGTAGGTAGTATAGTAGGGGATAAATGGGAAACAATAGTAGGTTACCTAGATAACTTCTCTAATATAATCTTAATAATATTAGCAATAATATTTGTAGTTGCACTTTACTACTGGTTTGTAATAAGAAAAAAGAAACAAAATAAAAAGGCCTAGAAATCAAGTTCTAGGTCTTTTTGCGTAAATTATAATTTCAGCAGAAGTAGCAGTATCTATACTAGAGAAAAATATATTAAACATTTGATACTTTAAAAACTGAAACAAAAAAGTTTGCTCTAGAAACAGCAGTACTACCGGTATATAAAAATTGAACAGTACTATTAGTAGACGCTTGAATTAATGTTCCATCTTGTATTGTAATATCACTATTAACGCTATTAGTATTATTAGTAGGTGCTAAACGATCTTGAGGTATTCCATTAATAATAGGAATTATAGATCCATTTTGATTAACACCAAATCTTCCTGTTAAACTAAAAGAAACATAATAAGTACCAGGACTTGGTAAAGTAATAGTAGCATTACTTACAGTAATATTAGGTGTTCCTCCACTAAATTGTAAAGCTAATGGAATTACATTACCAGAACTAATATCCGTTGCTTGATTTACAACTAGAGCATAATTATTATCTAGCTCAGGACCAGTAGGCCCGGTAGGACCCATTATCCCTGTAGGCCCTGTTTCACCAGTAGGACCAGTAACACCAGCAGCGCCTGTAGGTCCAGTTGGTCCTGTTATACCAGTTGCACCCGTAGGACCAGTAACACCACTTGCACCCGTTGGCCCAGTAGGACCTGTCGCACCAGATATTCCCATAGGACCAGTTGGACCAGTAGGTCCTAAAATAAAACAGCCATTATGACAAAAATGTTCCATTATCATCACCACCTAATATAAAGTATGAAATAACTTACATTTATGACAAAAAAAGCTAGAACAAGCCTAACTTAATTTTTATGTATAATAAAACCTCTGATAAACAGAGGATAAATTCTAAATGGTGGAGAATAGGGGGATCGAACCCCTGACCTTCACGGTGCAAACGTGACGCTCTCCCAGCTGAGCTAATTCCCCATTGCTTAAGAACAAATCGATTATATCACAGTAAAAAAACGCTTGTCAATATTTATTTGTAAAAAAATATATGTTATTATTGTAGCAAGGAGTGAAGTAAATGAAAGTTTTATTATATGCAGAAGGACTAAAAGTAATAGGAGTAAGTGGTTTAGGTAAAGCAATACAGCATCAAATGAAAGCTTTAGAATTAGAAAATATTCCTTATACTACTGATATAAATGATACTTATGATATCGCTCATATCAATACTTATTTTTTTAAGTCATATTTTCTTGCAAGAAAATTAAAGAAGAAAGGTATAAAAATCGTATATCATGCTCATTCAACAGAAGAAGATTATCGTGATGGTTTTATCTTTGGACATTTAACAAGTAAGTTATTTAAATGGTGGATTATTAAGTGTTATCGCTATGGAGATATTATTGTAACTCCTACAGAATATTCTAAAAATATCTTAGAACATTACAAAGGATTAGAAAATAAGAAAATAGTCGCTATATCTAATGGACTAGAATTAGATTTCTTTAAGCCTGATAAATCTTATAAAGAAACATTTCGTAAAAGATATGATTATAAGAAAGATGATAAAGTAATAGTAGGTATTGGTATATATAGTAGAAGAAAAGGAATAGTTGACTTTGTAGAACTTGCCAAACGTTTACCTGAATATAAATTTATTTGGTTTGGTTCAAGTCCAATCGCTGCAGCGACTAGTGATGTTAAAAAAGCTTTAAAAAATGCCAAAGACTTACCTAATATAAAGTTCCCAGGTCATGTACCACAGGAAATTATAAGAGAAGCCTTAGGAGGTTGTGACTTATACTTGTTCCCAACTTTTGAAGAGACAGAAGGTATTCCTATCATTGAAGCATGTGCTATGGAGACTAATACCATAATAAGAGATATACCAATATTTAATTACCTAACAGATGGAGTTAATGTTTATAAAGCAAAAGATGTCAATGAATTTGAAAAGAAAATAAAAATGTTCTTAAATGGAGAATTAAAAAGTGTAAGTAAAGGTGCAAGAAAGATAGCAGAATCTTGTGATATTAAAACAGTAGGTAAACAGTTAAAAGAAGTATATGAAGAAGTATTAAAGAAATAATGTTAGATGGTGATGCGTAGTGAAAAAAGACGATATTTTAAGAAAAATTAATATAATGCAAAAAATGTGGAAAGAAGGAGACCTTGGTGGGGAATTAATGCCTGAAGATGAAAATCCTCATTTAGATAAAAGTTCTCTAGAAAACTATCTTTATTTTACGCTTCCTATGGCTTTAAACTATCAAAGAAATTCTTACATTCTTTGGGAAAATGCAAATAAGACATATAAGGACAAAGAAACAAATTTTGTATTTAATCCTAAAGAAGTTTTAAATCATACTTTTGAAGAGGTTCAACAAGCTTTAGTTAAATATAAAGTAGCTCTTCAAAAAAATAAACAGACAGAAATATGGATTAAGTTATGTAAAACATTTGTAACTTTATTTGATGGAGATATTAGAAAATTATTTGATAGATTTGATAATGATGTAGTTAAAATCAAATATTATATTCAAAAAGAGAATAAATCATTATTTCCATATTTATGTGGAACGAAGATTTGTAATTATTGGCTATATGTAATATGGCAATATACTGATAGAAACTATAAAAATATAGAAGCACTTACAGTAGCACCTGATACTCATGTAATTAAGGCAACATATAAATTAGGACTTATTACTGAAGAAGAACTAGAGAAGAGTAATATTCAAGAGATAGTTATTGAAAGATGGAATGAACTATTTAAAGGAACTAAGTATAAACCAATTGATATTCATACTCCTTTATGGTTATGGAGTAGAAATGGTTTTAAAGCATTAGAAGATAAAAATAAATTAGAACAAGTTTTAGATACATGTTCTTATGTATATGAGAATAGTAAACATGTAAAAATAGATATCAATAAAGTAAAAGAACTTGCCAAAGATAATAGATTTAATGAAAAATCAGCACACTGGTTATCATCAAATCCTTATTGTATTTTAGATTTAGATGTTGAAGATATTATTAACTTTCTTGTCATCTATGACTCTATTGACTGTTCATTTTGGGGAGACCCTAAGTGGACTATAAAAACTGCTAAAGGAGACATTGATGGTGCTATTGCCTTAATGTATGCTCTTTTAAAATTAAAAGAACATAAAGGTAATTTAGACTTTGAAAAAATTACATTTGAAGAATTTAGTGAAACATTAAAAGGTAATGTAGAGATTCCTTTATTAGAGGAAAGATATAAAGTAGTATCACAAGTAAGTAAAGTTATAAATCAAAAAATGCAAGGTAACTTTTATCGTTACATAAAAAATATAACAAAAGATATAGTATTATTTAATACAATCATTAATAATTTTCCCTCATTTGAAGATATAAGAACCTATGATAATAAAACAATCTACTTTTATAAACTAGCTCAACTCTTAACATCAGATATCTTACATATAAGAAGTCTAAAAGAAGAAATTACTGTAGATTGTAGTAATTTAGTAGGATGTGCTGATTATAAAATACCTCAAGTATTAAGAGGTCTTGGTATTTTAGTATATGATAAAGAGTTAAGTGAATTAGTTGATAATAAAAAAGAAGTAGAGGAAAACTCTATTTATGAAGTAGAAATAAGAGCGAGTATGATAGTTGCTATAAATTTAATAAAAAAGGAATTAAATGATAAAGTAGATGCCATTGATATAAATGATATTATCTGGTCCTTTAGTCAAGATAAGACTAAAAAGTTATTACCATATCATTTGACAAGAACATTGTCTTATTGAAAAAAGGGGGATATTTTAGTGAAAAAAGTAGTTATTTCTGGAAGTGCTAAACTTCAAGATAATATAAACTATTGGATAAAATATTTTGCAAATAAAGACTATAATATATTAGACTATCCTAGACCAATAGAAAAAGAAAAATTTATGGAACTATATCCTAAAATACATAAAGATTTTTTTGAAAATATAACAGAGACAGATATATTATTTGTTATGAATGAAACTAAAGATGAAATAGAAGGTTATATAGGTGCAGAAACTTTTGCTGAATTAACTTTCGCTTTAATGCAAAATTTAGTTTATAATAAAAATATTCAAATAGTAATATTAAGAATGCCAAGTGTTAACGTACAAAGTTATGAAGAAATTAATTTATGGTTAAAACTTGGCTGGATAAAGTTATATGATAAAAATATATAATAAGATAATAAAAAAGTCAGGTTTAAATCACCTGATTTTTTAAACATTATATTCTCTTTCTTTTTCATTACTTATATTTAAAACAATACCAACTAATATTAAATATGATAATAAACTACTACCACCATAACTAATAAATGGTAAAGTAATTCCTGTAATAGGTAAGAGTCCTAAAGTCATACCAATATTTTGTACCTGTTGAAATACAAGCATACCAATAATACCTGCTAAAACAAATTTATCACGTGATGCTATTTTTTTAGTAGCCATATTAATTAATCTTGTATCAAAGAAAATAATAATTGCAATTAAAACTATCGCTCCTAAAAGTCCAAAGTTAGAAGCATAAACAGCAAAGATAAAGTCAGTTCCAGACTCTGGGAAATATATTGGAGTCTGATTAAATCCATGTCCAAATACTCCTGCAGAACCAATCGCTGCTAAAGCATTTTCTAACTGTAATCCACTACCATTTTGCCAATCTAAAATCCTATCAAATCTATAATACAAATCAGTACCAAAGATATTTACAAATAAGTCTTCATTTAAGAAATAACATCCAAGTACTAATCCAAGTATAACAGCAATAATAACTCCTAAAATAACAAACCACCTTAATCTAATACCCGATGTAAACATCATACAGAAATAAATTATAAAGTAAATCATAACAGCACCAGTATCAGGTTCTAAAAATGTTAAAACACTAGGAATTAAAACAACTATTAAAGTCTTTAAAATAAATATAAACTCTTCTTTAATACTAGGATGATCAGTTGTCTCTCTAAAATTAGAAATCATAACAGCAAGTACTAACATAATAAAAATCTTCATAAACTCACTAGGTTGAAAACTACCTATATAAGGAATAACAAACCAACACTTACTATTATTAATCTCAGGAGCAAAGAGTAGTAGTGATACTAATAAGATATTTCCTATAATATAGAAAAGCCAAGCATTCCTATACAAATAATCATTTTTAAGCTTAAAAAGAATTACAATTATAACAACTCCTACTAAATACCATATCGCTTGTTTTAAAGCTAAATTCCCATTATCAGGAGAAAGATAGGTCATCGCACTATATATAGTAGAAATACTTATAATAAAAAACAAAACAATAGGTATAACAATAGTTAAATCAATTTTCTGTCTTCTCTTCAAAACACCACGTCCTTTCATATCAAGTCATTACTATTATATCAAAAAAAAGTACATTTTATTATATAAAATACATAAAATGTAATAGGAGGGAAAACTATGAAACAATTACCACCCATTTTTAAAGTGAGTAATAATATAAGAGATACTAATCAAAAATATTTCTATGATAAAGGAAATAATAAAATAAAACCTAACGAAGTTAAAAAAAATATTGATAATAACTTATCAATAGAAGAAAAAATAAATAAAATTTTTAGAACTAAAGGTTATGCATTTAATATCCCTGTAGAAATTACTTTCTCTAATAAAACAGTTAATACCTATCTTGCCTTAAAGAAAAATGATTCTATCATAACATTAGATAATGAAGTAATTCCCATATCAACAATTACTAAATTAGAAATAAAAAGCCCATCGGACTAAAGATGGACTTTATTTTTTATACACCACTAACTAAGACATCAGGTAAACATTTAATAGCAGAAACACAATCTAAATTAATAGTAAAGAATGTACTAGTTAAAACATAAGGCTCACTACTACTAGTATCAGGATTTTGTGCTAACACTCTACAAGTACAACAATTACCCTCTAAATTTTCTAGTCTAAAGATAGAAGAAGTTCCATTAACTGAATCAAGAGTATAAGGAAAACTCCAACGACAACCTGTAGTACAGTTATATAAATTTATTGGTCTTGTGTTATAGCACACTAAACTAGGAGTAGGACCTAAATAAGGCTTATCACATCCTAGAACTTCGCAAGAATCATCTTTAGAATTTTGTAAGCAAAGAATAGTCTCTAAGATGGAAGTTAAGCAACTTTTATCATCACACATAAATTATCCTCCTTTTATAAATTATCAATAATAATATCATCCAAACAACTAACAACACAGATACAATCTAAATTAATAGTTATAAAATCATTTGTAGATAGGTATGTTCTATTAGAATCACTAGTATCAGGATTAGGTCTTAATACACGACATTTAACACAGCAATCATCAACAGACTCCACTCTAAAAACAGATGAAGTATTAGTATTACCATCTATTGTATAAGTAGTACTGAAGATATTACCAAATCTAGTATAGAAAGTAACTGGTCTTGTATTAAAACAAATAATATTAGGACTACTTCCTAAATAAGGTCTAGTACAAGACTCATCAAAACAATCACTACCTCCGGCATTTCTTTGTAATATATCAATAACCTTTAATAATTTACCTAAACAACAAGTATCTTTCTTTTCTTTCACTGTTTACACCACCTCTTATCTATTATCTAATATAGGTTATGAGACTAATAAATTTTTGTGTAGTTAATAACCTATAACTTCTATTATTAGTTTATGATACTATTCTTGATAATTTCCACTTTTATTTTTTTTACTAATAGAGTATAATTGTTAATAGGTGATATAAAGATGAATTTATTAGATATTCAGTATATTATAATTATTGCCGTAATATTAATAATATTACTAGCAGTACTAAAAGCTAATAAGAAAGATGCTAATATTGATTTAAATAAACTAGTAGAGTATCTTGGTGGAAAAGATAATATTATCAGTACAGAATCTAAACTATCTAGGTTTATCGTAACACTAAAAGATACTTCTAAAGTTGATAAAGAATCAATCCAGAAATTAGGTGCTAAAGGTATAGTTGAGATTAATAATCAATTAAAGATTATCTTAGGACCTGAATCTAAACAATTAAAAAAATATATTGATGAACTAAAATAGGGCTAAGCTCTATTTTTTTTCTTTACATTTAAATTTTTTGCCTTATAATAGATAATCAAAAGAGGGAGGACTAATCATGCTGGAATTATTAAAAATAATTAAAGAATTTGTAGAAGAAAGAAAAATTAATCTTGATGAAGTTAATTTTGAAATTTTATTGAGTCAAGATTCTACCTTTATTGATAAGATAATAGAAGCAAGTGATGATTATAACAAACTAGCTTTAATTTATTTGTTATCAAATGAAGATTTTAATAGTGAGATCAACAGATTTAAGAAAGATATCATTAACTATATTTCTAGTATTAGTATTAGTTTTAGTGAAGATTATCAAGTAGAGTATATAAGAAAAGTAGCAACTTCTTCAGCAGTTTTAGCAAGAGAAGCTGCCAAAGAAATAATAAGTTTGATAAAAAATGCTAAAGGATGGAATCAAGCAGAATATGGATATAAGGTAGCAACTTCTTCAGCAGTTTTAGCAAGAGAAGATGTTAAAGAAATAATACGTTTGATAACAAATGCTAAAGGATGGAATCAAGCAGAATATGGATATAAGGTAGCAACTTCTTCAGCAGTTTTAGCAAGAGAAGATGCCAAAGAAATAATAAGTTTGATAACAAATGCTAAAGGATGGGATCAAGCAGAATTTGGAAGCAAAGTAGCAACAAATGTGACAGTTTTAGCAAGAGAAGATGCCAAAGAAATAATAAGCTTGATAACAAATGTCAAAGGATACTATCAAGCAAAATATGGATATAAGGTAGCAACTTCTTCAGCAGTTTTAGCAAGGGAAGATGCCAAAGAAATAATAAGCTTGATAACAAATGCTATAGGAGATTTTCAAACAATGGATGGAAATGATGTAGCAACTTCTTCAGCAGTTTTAGCAAGAGAAGATGCCAAAGAAATAATAGGTTTGATAACAAATACTAAAGGAGGCTATCAAGCAGAATGTGGAAGTTATGTAGCAAGAGATGAAAAAGTTTTAGCAAGAGAAGATGCTAAAGAAATAATAAGATTGATAACAAATGCTATAGAAGATTATCAAGCAATATATGGAAGCAAAGTAGCAACGAATGAAGCAGTTTTAACAAGAGATGATGCCAAAGAATTAATAAGATTGATAACAAATGCCAAAGAATACCATCAAGCAGAATATGGAAGCAAAGTAGCAACAAATGTGACAGTTTTAGCAGGAGAAGATGCCAAAGAAATAATAGGTTTGATAACAAATACTAAAGGATGGACTCAAGCAAAATATGGAAGCAAAGTAGCAACAAATGTGACAGTTTTAGCAAGAGAAGATGCCAAAGAAATAATACGCTTGATAACAAATGCAAATGAAGCCTATCAAGCAGTGTATGGAAATGATGTAGCAACTTCTTCAGCAGTTTTAGCAAGAGAAGATGCCAAAGAAATAATAAGCTTAATAACAAATGCTATAGGAAAGTATCAAGCAAAGTATGGAAGTGTTGTAACAACGAACGAAACAGTTTTAGCAAGAGAAGATGCCAAAGAAATAATAAGTTTTATAACAAATGCTAAAGGATGGAATCAAGCAGAATATGGATATAAGGTAGCAACTTCTTCAGCAGTTTTAGCAAGAGAAGATGCTAAAGAAATAATAAGATTGATAACAAATGCTAAAGGGGAATATCAAGCATCATGTGGATATAATATAGCAATGAATGCAGATGTTTTAGCAAGAGAAGATGTTATAGAAATAATAAGCTTAATAACAAATGCTATAGGATTTTATCAAGCAAAGTATGGAAGTGTTGTAGCAACAAATGTAGCTATTTTAGCAAGAGAAGATATTATAGAAATAATACGTTCGATAACAAATTCTATGGATAGAATGGAAGAAGATTATCAAGTAAGAGTTAAAAAGATATTAGACGAAAAAACAGATGGAAATACTAATATAATAGATTTATATAGTAATCATTTTGATTCTGATGGATATATGAATTTTATGCGTGAGTTAGAAAATAGCACTCCTGAAGAAATCAATTCGTTCGTTAAAAAATTTAAATAGAGTTTTCTCTATTTTTTCTTTTTCTTTCCATTTTTCGACAAATTTCTACAAAACTATGACATATACTTATTTTAGAAAGAGGGAGAAATATGTCGTATATTGAAGTTATAATTGAAAGTATTATTTTACTACTTTGTCCATTAGCATTACATTTACTATATACAATATATAAAAAGAATTTATCAATAGAAGAGAAAGATTTAGGATTTGAAATCGCTATTATTTCATCATTATATTTTGTCTTGAGATATGGAACTTGTTGTTACAATGACTATCCTATTATTCTCTTTGATATTCCATTACTTATCTGTTATTACAAGAGAAAAATGTCTTTAGCAGTCTTTATATCATTAATATTAATTATTTATGAGACTCTATTCTTAGGCATTAATCCTTTATTCCTAGCCTTAGAATATAGTAGTTATTTAATAGTATATTCTCTACTAGTAAGAAGAAAACTAAAGCCTATTAGTGTTGTTAACTATTTTATTATTATTAAGAGTTTTATGCTATCTCTAGCTGTATTCTGGTTTATTAGTCCAGAAAAGACCTATTTATCAAACTTATTTTATATCTTTACTATTATAATAACTCTTTACTTTGTAACTAATATAATCATATCTATATTCGCTAAAGGAGAAACAATAGTAGAGTTACATAATGATTTACAAAATATTGAAAAAGAAAAAGAGTTAAGACGTTCTTTATTTAAAGTGACTCATGAAATAAAGAATCCTATCGCAGTTTGTAAAGGTTACTTAGATATGATAGATGTTAATGATAAGAAAAAAGTAAGGAAATATATTCCTATTATTAAAGATGAAATAACAAGAACTTTAATTTTAATGGATGACTTCTTGGATTATACTAAGATAAAGATAGAAAAAGAAGAGATGGATTTAGTTATGTTATTAGAAGATTTAGAAGACTATTTAAAAGATTTATTTAAGAAAAATGGTATTAAGTCAAAGTTCAATTTACCAGATGAAGATATTTATATAGAGGCAGACTATAATAGATTAAAACAAGTCTTTATTAATCTTTTAAAAAATGCTATTGAAGCGAAAGATAGTAGTAAAAAAGAAAATAAAATAAAAATAAGTTTAGAAAGTGATAATAATTTTATGAAAATAATAATTGAAGATAATGGAGTAGGTATGGATAAAGATAGTCTAAATAGTGTTAGTGAAATGTTTTTTACAACTAAAAAGAAAGGTAGTGGACTAGGGGTAAGTCTATCTAAAGAGATAATAGAACAACATAATGGTACTATTGTGTATAATTCAGTAAAAGGAGAGGGAACAAGAGTTATAGTTACTTTACCTAAAGAGATAAATATGGCATAATATTATTGAAGTGATAGTATGTGGAATATAGAAGAAATAAAAAAAGATGTAAGAAGTAATTTATCTGATTATAGATATAATCATTCAATAAGAGTAATGGAAGAAGCGAAAAGACTAGCAGAACATTACAAAGCAGATATAGAAAAATGTATGCTCTCTAGCTTAACTCATGATATGTGTAAAGAGTTAAGAGATAAGGAAAATGAAGATTTTATAAAGAAGTATAATTTACCAAAAGAGTTATTAAATGCTGAAAATAAAAACATAATTCATGGTTTTACCGCTTCTATTCTAGTTAAAGAAAAATATAACTTTACTAATGATATGGTTCTTGCTATTAGATATCATACTACAGGTTATCCTAATATGGATATACTTGCAAAGATTGTTTATTTAGCAGATAAAATAGAAAAAGGAAAAGATTATCCCGGTATTGAAGAAGAAAGATTACTTGCTTATCAAAACATTGATAAAGCCATTATTTTATGCTTAAAAAATCAGATAAAACAATTAAAAGAAAAGAATAAATTAATAAATAATATGGCATATGATACACTAAAATCTTTAGAAGAAAATACTATTAATTGAAATATTTGTAAAATAATGCTACAATTTACTTAACTTGAAAGTGAGTGTGTTTATTATGAATGAAAATAAAGGTAAAGAAGTAATTAGTAATACTAATAACATTCAACCACAAACTTCTAAACCAGTTAAAGATAATAAAGAAATGAAAAAGAAATTAATGAGAATGATGCTAATAGTAGTAGGTATTTTAGTATTGTTTTTAATTATCATCTTGATAATATCTTTATTTAATAGTGGTAATAAAACATATGAAGAAATAGAAGAAGAACTAAAAAATGCTGCAATAGAGTATTATGAAGTCCAAAGTGGTCTTTTACCTCAAGAAGAAGGAGAAACAGTTACTGTAAGAGATAGTACTCTAGCAGATGCAGAACTTATGAAACCTTTAAGTGAATTAAGAGAAGGTGAAAGTTGTAGTGGTAGAGTAGAAGTTACTAAAGTAGGAGATAATATAGTTTATACACCATATTTAGACTGTGGAGATAACTATACTACTAAAGAATTATATAAAGCAGTATTAGAACAGGGAATAGTTACATCAGGAAACGGTTTATATGATATGAATGGAGAAAAAGTATATCGTGGTGATGATGTTAATAATTATGTACAGTTAGATAATGCTTTATTTAGAATAGTTAAAGTAACATCCAATAATAAACTTCTCTTAATATTAAATGAAATGGAATCAACATCTTCTTCATATTATGATGATAGATATAATCAGGATAGAAGATTTAATAGTGGTTTTAATGATTATAGAATTAGTAGAATGAGTGAATATTTATATGATCTTTATAACAATAAATTAGATTATAGTTTATTAAGTAACAATGATAAATCAAAATTAACACCATTTAATTTATGTATAGGTAAAAGAACTCCAACAGATACAACTAATAATAATAGTTTAGAGTGCTCTGATACTTTAGAAAATCAAATGATAGGACTTTTAACTGCTAGTGACTATATGAATGCTTCTTTAGATGTTAATTGTAAAGCGACTACTGATAGAAGTTGTCAGAATTATAATTATTTAAAATTAAGTGGTACAGAATGGTGGTTAGTAACAGGAAATTCTCTTAATAATTATGAAGCATATATAGTTAAAAGTAGTGGATACTTAGATGAAAATACAGCATCAGGATATAAAAAAGTAAGACCAACAGTTATGTTAAATAATAATGTTATGATTAAATCTGGTAGTGGAAGTGTATCTAATCCATTCATTTTGAAATAAAAACAGAGTATATTATTATTGTAAAAAAGATTAATAGTTAGTATGTTAGTTAGAAGAGATTAAACTTTCTCTTCTTTTTTGTATAATTATTATTTTTTAGAACAGTATATTATTAGGTGATAATATGACTAATAAAAAATATGATGCTTTAGTAAAAAAACATACTCCTAAAGAAAATAAAGCTAAATATGCTTTAATTGCCTTTCTAGTAGGAGGTACTTTAGGACTTTTTGGAGAAGTTTTAATTAGAATTTATATAATGTTATTTGATGTATCTCGTAATGATGCTTCTACTTATATGATTATAACCTTTATCTTTTTCGCTTCTTTATTCACTGCCTTAGGCTTCTTTGATAAGTTAGTGGCAAAAGCTAAAGCAGGACTTTTAATACCAATAACAGGTTTCGCTCATTCAATGACTAGTGCCGCCCTAGATTATAAAAATGAAGGACCAATCTTTGGTGTTGGTAGTAATGTCTTTAAACTTGCAGGTTCAGTTATCTTCTATGGAGTAGTATCCGCTTGGTTCTTTGGACTTATTAGATATATATGGGAGATTTTATCATGATACTAAATTTTAGAAATGTATACTTAGATAATGCAAGTACAGTATGCGGACCATATGAAGCGAAAGGCCCCTTATCAAAAAACTTTGATAAGAAATATACTGATGATTTATATTGTAAAGAAAAGTCTTTCGAAAAAGCTGAAATAAGATTACTTGAAGATAGTATAAAGATACTACTAAAAAAGACTAAACTAACTTCTAAAGATATTGATTTAGTAATTGCAGGTGACCTCTTAAATCAAATAACATCATCATGCTATGGAGCCTTAAATCTAAAAAGTCCATTTCTAGGTATTTATACAGCATGTGCTACTAGTATAGAAGGCTTATTAATAGGAGCGACTTTTATCGATAGTGGTAAAGTAAATAATGCTTTAATATCTTGTTCATCTCATAATATGTCAAGTGAAAAACAATTTAGAAATCCTACTGAATATGGTTCTCCTAAACCTATGACTGCAACCTTTACTGCTACAGGAGGTGCTAGTGCACTTTTATCTAATAAACCTAGTAAAATAAGAGTTGTTAATGGACTTATTGGAACAATAGTAGATTTTAATCAAAAAGATGCCTTTAATATGGGAGCCACTATGGCAGGAGCAGCAGCTGATACTCTTTATAAGTACTTAACAGAAACTAATACTAAGCCAAGTGATTATGATTTAATACTTACAGGAGACTTAGGTAAATATGGTAAAGAAATACTAAAAGACTTAATGCTTAATGAATATAATATAGATTTATCTAAAAACTATAATGACTGTGGAACAATGCTCTATGATTTAGAAGAACAAAAAGAAGTAATGGCAGGAGGAAGTGGCCCTGTATGTTCTGCTTTAGTTAATTATAGTACT
Source organism: uncultured Mycoplasmatota bacterium (assembly GCA_946498975.1). Classification (GTDB taxonomy): domain Bacteria; phylum Bacillota_I; class Bacilli_A; order RF39; family UBA660; genus Onthousia. Next base: position 18,760 of record CAMMQC010000003.1, on the reverse strand, counting down.
ATTATTAAAGGACTTATGGAAAATAAATATAAGAAAGTCTTACTAATCGCAACAGGAGCCTTATTTTCTCCAATAATGCTTTATCAAAAAGAAAATATTCTATCTATTGCCAATTTAATATGTTTGGAGGCGATATAATGTACTTTATTAATTCATTCTTATTCTGTGGAATAGTTTGTTTAATCGCAGAGTTAATACTTGATAATACTAAACTAACTCCTGGTCATATAACCGCTATCTTTGTATGTGTAGGTTCAGCCCTTGATGCCTTTTCTATCTATGACTTCTTTATTGTAAAAGTAGGAGGAGGAGCCTTACTTCCTATTACAAGCTTTGGTCATTCTCTAATTCATGGAGCCTTACTTGCTGCTGAATCTCATGGCATAATAGGTTTGTTAATGGGTGTATTTGATCTTACTGCCGCCGGAATAACTGCTGCGATTATCTTTACCTTTGTCTTTACCTTAATTTTTAAAGCAAAAGATTAGAAATAGTAAATAATAATAGTAGGAGGTACTAATTATGAAGATACTCTTAATACTATTATTATTTTTTTCTTGGGCAAATGTTTCTGCCAAAACCATAACTACACCTTATCTAAAGGTAGGAGAAGTTAATGCTTCTTATCAAGCTAAGGATAATGAAAAAATAGAGAAAGTTACTTATTATAAAGAAGAAAAGATAGATAAAGAGTTTAAATATTTAGAAGAATGTAATCTTGAATATCCTCTTAAAAGTAATGAAGTAACTTATGGAGAATATACTAACTATAGTAAAGAAAAACTTAATGATAAAAGACTAGATGAAGATATTAAAACTATCTATTATTATAAAGAGTTAAAGAAAATAGATAACTTAACTATTAGTAATATAGATAATCTTTTAATTACAAAGATAACTTTAAAATATAAAGATAAAACTATTTATGAAGGTAATAACTACAATATTAAGTTATCTAAAAAATATAGTCCTGAGTTTCTAGAGTTAGAAGTAACATGCTTTTTAAATCAAGGAGATAGAAAAGGAAACTTTGTAATAGAAAGCTCTAATTATATTAAAGATAAAATAACTATAACTAAAAAAGGCTATAGTAAGATAAAACTTAAGTTAATAAATCATTTAACTAAGACTCTTTATGATGAAAAAGTCTTAAATAACTCTAATATAGAAGATAAATTTTATATAAAAGTTATTTCTAAAGAAAAGTTATATCGTTATCGTAAGAAGTACTACAAATGCTATAAAGATGATAGTATAACTGATACTTCAGTTCATAATGGTTATAAAGTAGTAGATACTATTAATAAGTATTATCTATATCGAAAAGAGATAATAGAAGTATATGATGATATAACACTCTCTAATTACTTAGATTTATCTAAAGTAATAAAGAAAAGTACTATTCCTCTTAGTAAGTTAGAGTTTAACTATTCTAATACTTGTTCTAAAACTATTTTAACTATTAAGTATCAAGACTTTAAAGAAAATATAGATATTACTTTTAATTGTAATGATTATCCTAAAAGTAAAGTACATAAAGGTAAAACTAAGTCTTTTTCAAGAGAAATATTTGGTATTTTGTTTAAGACATTATTTTTAAGAAATTTGTAAGATGAAATTAATAACTACTTCTGTCGAAAGCCTTGTTAATTAAGTAAATTTTATTTATTCTTAAGACAAGAAAGGATAGATACTATGACAGAAGAAGCTTTAAGATATGTTGGTTTAGTTAGAAATATTACTAGTAAGTATAACTTTAGAAGTGATTATGATGATTTATTTCAAGCAGGAATGTTAGGATTACAAACTGCATTACAAAAGTATGATGCAAAAAGGGAGACAAGCTTTACAGATTATGCTTATTTGTGGATAAAAGGAGAGGTCTTAAAAGCCATAAATAATGATTATGGGATTCATGTCTCAACTGATACTTATAAATTAAGTAAAGAAATTAAAGAAACAAGAGAATATTTATCTCAAAATTTAGGAAGAGAACCTACTACTTTTGAAATTTCTTATATGCTAGGAGAGCCTGAAGAAAAAATAGTAAGTGTTATGAATGCTGTTACAACTCCTTATAGTCTAGATAATAGTTATTTAGATGATGACTATAATCTCTATAATAAAATCGCTCTTATTGAAAAAGGTTATGATGTAGGTGTATTAGATTTAAAAGAAGCGATTAATGGACTTGAAGAAAGTGAAAGAGAACTAATTACTTCAAGATACTATCAAGATATGACTCAAAAAGAAACCGCCGAGTCTCTTGGTATGTCTCAAGTCCAAGTAAGTAGAAAGGAGAGTAAGATATTAGAAAAGATTAGAACTAAAATTTCTTAAATTTGTTGTAATTTTGAAAATTGACTTCAAAAGAGGGGTCAATTTTTAATTTTCTCTAGAGGAATTTTCAAAATTCATGGTAGTTTATCCTTCCGATTACTAATTTTCGTAAATTGCAATGTATTTTAACTTATGTTAGAGTGTAGGCATATACGTAGAAAAATTAAAATTATTGGAGGTATTTATGAAAGAAGAAGAAAAGAAAGAGAAAAAATTTATTAGTCTTTTATCAGATACTACATTTAAACATTTCTTTAAAATAGAAGATTATAAAGAGTTCTTTAATACTATTATTAGACCATATACAAATATGGATATTAGTGAATTTAGATTATATGATCCTGAGTTTAATAGTGGTAATAAAAAACGTGATTATCGTCTTGATATAGTACTTGAAAGTGATAAAGTTGATTTAATTATATTAATAGAGATGAATCAGTTTCCTAGTGAAGAAATAAAATATAGAAATAGATTATACTTATATGCGGCGCTTGCCAAAAGTCTAAATAGTGGAGAAAATATAAAGAAGAAAAAGATTATTCAAATAAATCTTAACAAAGAAAAGAATCCATATATTAGTAAAGGCTCTTATTCTGTCATGGATATAAATACTCATAAAGAGATAAAAGATTTTAAAATACATGAAGTGTATCTTGAAAATTACGGGAGGAATAAGATATAATGGAGACAATAAAGAAGAAGCATATCTATCTTTATTTACTGCCGAATCTTACGAAGAGTTAAGAGAAATAGCAGGAGATGATAAGGAGGCATTAAAGATTGTGGATGAATTAGAAAGACTAGGTCTTGATGATAAGTTTGGATTAGCATATGATAATGAAATAATGCAGAAAAAAATGATTAATACCGCTCGTAGTTGGGGATATGATGATGGTAAAGCAGAAGGACTAGAAGAAGGAAAAAAGACTATTGCAAAAAATCTTCTTAAAGATGGCATACCTATAGAAGTAGTATCTAGAAATACTGGACTAAGTATAGAAGAGTTAGAGAACTTAACTGACTAAATATTACAAAACTGATAGATACATTTTATCAGTTTTTTGATGTTTTTCCTCAAGTTTTACTGTATAATAAATGTAGTTGTAGAGGTGAGTTATGAGTATATATGATTTAACTATAGATGAATTAACAGAATATTTTCTAAAAATAGATGAAAAAAAATATTATGCAACAGAACTTTTCTCTTGGCTTTATGCTAAAGATAAGAGAATTACTTCTTTTAGTGCAGCTAGCAATATAAAGAAAGAGACAAGAGAAAAACTAAGTAAAGACTTTACTATTTCTAATATAGAGATAGTTACAGTAGAAAAAGCTAAAGATGTTAGAAAGTATTTATTTAAACTTAATGATAAAGAACATGTTGAAGCGGTACTTATGAATCATGATTATGGTAATAGTCTTTGTATTTCTAGCCAAGTAGGATGTAATATGGGTTGTAAGTTTTGTGAGTCAGGTAGACGTAAAAAAGTACGTAATTTAACTACTGGAGAAATGGTAGAACAGATAATTAAAGTAGAAGATGAATCTAACCTTAGAATTAGTCATGTAGTTATTATGGGAATAGGAGAGCCATTTGATAACTATGATAACATTTGTAACTTTATTAGAATTATAAATCATCCTAAAGGGCTTAATATAGGAGCAAGACATATAACAGTATCAACTTGTGGACTTGTTCCTAAAATATTAGAATTTGCTAACTTTCCATATCAAGTAAATCTTGCTATCAGCTTACATGCTCCAAATGATAAATTAAGAAAAGAGATAATGCCTATCGCTAAAGTATATCCTCTAAAAGATTTAATAAATGCCATTAAAGTATACTTAGAAAAAACAAATAGAAGAGTAACCTTTGAATATATTATGTTAGATGGTGTTAATGATAAAGAAGAACATGCTTTAGAATTAGTAAATTTATTAAAAGGAATAAACTCATATGTTAACTTAATACCATATAATGAAACAGATGCTTTACAGTATAAACGAAGTAAACCTTTAACAATTGCTAAGTTTTATGATATACTAAAGAAAAACAATATTACAGTTACAATTAGGCGAGAATTTGGTGGTACTATTAGTGCTGCTTGTGGACAGCTTAGAAGTAAGAAGGAGGATATATGAAATCGTTTTATTTAACTGATGCAGGAAAGGTTAGAGACCATAATGAAGATAGTGTCTTAATAGTACATAATAGTGATAACGATACACTTATGGCTATCGCTGATGGTATGGGGGGACATTCTGCTGGAGAAGTAGCATCATCTATCGCTATAACCCATCTTGCAAAAGACTTTAATGAAAACTTCCATAATATGAGTAAGATGGATGCTGTTAATTTTTTAAGAGATAGTGTTAATGAAATAAATGATAGTATCTTTAGACATGAGAAAACTCATCCAGAAAGTAAAGGAATGGGAACAACCCTTGTCACTGCTATCATTACAAAAGATTATATATTATTTGGAAATATTGGAGATTCATCAGGCTTTGTTATGAAAGAAGGTAAACTTCATAAAGTAACATATGACCATACATTAGTTAACTTACTTGTGTCAGCAGGTGAATTAACAGAAGAAGAAGCTAAGGATCATCCTAAGAAAAATGTTTTGATGAAAGCACTTGGGGCTAATGATCCTATTGATATAGATATCTTTGATTGTGATATGGAAATAGATGCAATTCTTTTATCTAGTGATGGACTTACTAATATGTTAGATGAAGAAGCAATAGAAAGAGTCTTAACTGGAGAAGGAGATATAGAAGATAAAGTTATTAAACTAATTAGGAAAGCTAACAATAGAGGGGGAACTGATAATATATCAGTTGCATACTTAATTTTAGGAGAAGGTGAAGAATAATGGTTACAAAGGGGCAAAAAATTAATGATCGTTATGAGATAATTAAATCAATAGGCGAAGGTGGTATGGCTAATGTCTATCTTGCATATGACACTATACTTGATAGAAATGTAGCGATAAAAGTATTAAGGGGAGACCTTGCGAATGATGAAAAATTTGTAAGACGTTTTCAGCGTGAAGCCCTATCAGCTTCTAGTCTTTCTCATCCTAATATCGTTGCCATGTATGATGTAGGAGAAGATGATGGACTATACTATATTGTCATGGAATATGTTGAAGGAAAGACTCTAAAACAACTACTAAAAAAACGTGGTAGTCTAACATTATCAGAAGCTATTGATATCATGTTACAACTAACAGATGGTATGGCTCATGCTCATGACTCATATATCGTTCATAGAGATTTAAAACCACAAAACATTATGATACAAGATGATGGACAGATAAAAATAACAGACTTTGGTATTGCTATGGCTCTTAACTCAACCCAGTTAACGCAAACTAATTCTGTTATGGGCTCAGTTCACTATTTACCACCAGAACAAGCAGCAGGTAAAGGGACAACTATAAAAAGTGATATCTATTCCATGGGAATTATCTTCTATGAATTATTAACAGGAGAACTTCCATTTAAAGGTGATAGTGCTGTTGAAATTGCTTTAAAACAAATGAAAGAACCATTACCTGATGTTCATAAACTAAATAATGATATACCTCAAAGTATAGAAAATATCATCTTAAAATCAACCGCTAAAAATCCTAAAAATAGATATGATGATGCTAAGAGTATGCATAATGACTTATTAACAGCATTAAACGATGATAGAATAAATGAAGAACCTTATGTTTATCCATATCCTGAAAATGAAGTAGATGAGACTACTAAAATAATGGAACCAATAAGTGATAGTAATGAAGGTATCGCTACTCCTATTACTGATGAAAAGACAAAAAAATCTAATAAATTAATAATCGCTTTATCAATCATTGCAGGAGTCATTGTAATAGCATTACTAGCAGTATTCTTTATAATACCTGCTGTTACAGCAGAAAAAGATGTTAAAGTCCCAGATGTTAGTGGTATGACTGTAAGTAAAGCTGAAGATACATTAGAAGATGCAGGACTTACTGTTAATAGTAAAATAGAAGAAGTATCAAGTGAAGATGTTAAGAAAAATAGAATTATTAGAACAGATCCAAGAAGTGGAAGTACAGTTAAAGAAGGAACTCGTGTAACCTTATATAAATCAACAGGTGTAAAGACATATGAACTTGAAAACTATGTTAATATGGATGTTAATGAAGTAAGAGAAACTTTAGAAGATATGGGCTTAGAAGTAAAAATACAAGAGATAGAACCAGATTCTACAACTTGTTCTGTTATTGGTCAAAACCTTGTTATCTCTCAATCACTTGATGAAGGTAGTGAGGTTAAATCAGGAGATGAAATAACCTTAACAATATTACAAGATATTACCTTCCCAGATTGGTACTTACAAACTGAAGATGTTGTAACTAGTTGGGCTAATAATGCATGTGTAACAGTAACAACAGAATATCAAGAAGTAGCAGATCCAAATCAAGTAGGCAAAGTTATAACTCAATCTCGCCCAAATGGTTCTACTGTTAGAAATGGTGATAGTGTAACTATTACTATAGGTAAAGCTGCTCCTAATAATAGTAATGATAATGATGAAGTTGAAGTAGATGATGGTAATGATAACAATAACAATAATAACAACAATGATTCAAATACAAATACAGGGGAACAATAGTTAGGTGAAAAAATGCAAGGACAAATTATTAAAATAAGTAGTAATAGACATATTGTTAATAGTAATGGGATAAACTATAATACTATTCCAAGAGGTAAATTTAGAAAAGAAAAAATAATACCTAAAGTCGGAGATTATGTAGTCTTTAATGAGAAAAGCTTAGTTATAGAAGAAGTGTTACCTAGAAAAAATACTTTTAATAGACCCGTAGTAAGTAATATTGATAGAGCTTTCATCATTACAAGTCTTGTTAATCCTGACTTTTCTTTAGGTTTATTAGATAAATTTATTACTCATATGGAACTTAATAATGTAGATGTTGTTATTTGTCTAACTAAAACTGATTTAGTTGATAAAGAAACTTATGAAAAAATAAAAGAGATAATGGTATATTATACTAATATAGGATATAGAGTTCTTACTAACAATGATATTGATAAAATAAAAGAACTAATTAAAGATAACACCGTTGTTTTTATAGGACAAACAGGTGCTGGTAAGAGTACTCTTTTAAATAAATTAAATCCTGATTGGAATTTAAAAACAGGAGAAGTATCCCTTGCTCTAGGAAGAGGTAGACATACTACAAGAAATGTAGAACTATATGACTTTTTAGATGGTAAAGTCTTAGATACTCCAGGTTTTTCTGCCTTAGATCTTTCTATTTATAAAAAAGAAGATATAAAATATGCTTTTAGAGAATTTTCTAATTATCCTTGTCCTTTTAGAGATTGTTCTCATACAAAAGAGTCTGAATGCAGTATTAAGAAAGCAGTAGAGGATGATGAGATTCTTAAGAGTAGATATGATAGTTATTTAAAATTTTATGAGGAGGCGATTAAATGATAAGTGCATCTTTTTTAACTAGTAAAGATATCCCCAAAACTTTAACAGAATTGAATGATACAGATGTTGATTTTATCCATGTAGATGTTATGGATGGTAAATATGTAGAAAATAAATCATTACCTTTTAAAGAAATGAGACATATCTATAAGTTTACAGATAAAAGATTAGATGTTCATTTAATGGTAGAGTCTCCAAGTAAATATATTAGTGATTATGCTAGTTTAAATACAGAGTATATAACAATACATTTAGATACTTTAGAAGATACTCTAAGTAATTTAAAATTAATAAAAAGTTATGGAATAAAAACAGGCATTGCCCTTAACCCAACTGATAAAGTAGAATCTTTAATACCATACTTACCATATATAGATTTAATATTAGTAATGGGAGTAATACCAGGTAAAGGGGGACAAAAGTTTATTGATAAGACTATAGATAAATTAAAAGAGTTAAAAGTCCTAAAGAAAGAGTATAAAGATTTTAAATTTAAAATAAGTGTTGATGGTGGGATTAATAATATAGTAGCAAAGAAAATATATAATTTAACAGATATAATAGTAAGTGGTAATTATATAACTAGTAGTACAGACTTTCAAAAACAAATTAATAGTTTACGTTTTAAAAGTTAAATGTTATAATTTATTTAGAATAAAAGGGAGGTAAACTCTATGGATAATAAAAATAATAATGAAAATATTAATGAAGAAACTCCTAAAGTAATAACACCAGGAACAGAAAATGTTGTAAACTCTCCTAAAGAGGATAATAAACCTCAAGTTGTAGAAGTATCTAATACCAATGAAGTAGAACAAAAAGTTGTAGATAATAATAATCAAAATAATGATACTACTGTTCCAACTTCTGTCCAAATAGAAGAAAATACTACTGGTACAAAGAAAAAAGGACATCCTATATTTTTAACATTATTGATAATATTCTTGTTTGCCTTTGTTTATTTTTTACCAGATATCACAAATTTTATAACAGATTATATGAATGAGAAAACAGGGGCAAATGAATTAAAAAGTGGTACTATGACTTGTACTTTTAATAATTCTACTGATAATTTAAACTATACATATGATTTTAGTTTTAAATATGAAAAAAACAGATTAAAGAGTAGTAGAATGACTACAACAAATAGATTAGCAGATACAGCGACTGATAATAGTATTTTAACAGAAAGAGAAAATTCATGTGAATTTCTTAAGACAGTATTAGATGAGAATGATATTGGCATGACAGCAGATTGTAGTGTAAGTGCAGCGGTACAAATTACTACCCAAAATATAGATTATGAAAAACTTGATATGGATTTTATAACAAATAATATTACAGAGTTTGAAGGATTTTATCCAGAGTATGAATTAAATCAAAGTGTAACTACTATTGAGCAAGAATTAGAGAATGGTGGTTATACATGTGAAAGAAATGAATACAATGACACGAGTGAATAAGGAGAGAGAAGGTAATTAAATGGAAAATATAATTTATACTAACACCTGTTTACAATATATTACTTGGGGTCATTTAACCTTAATATAGGTAATGAAGTTACTTTCTTTCATAGTGTAAGAAGAATAGAGTAAGAGAATTATTCTATTCTTTTTTGTATGTAATAATGGAAGACTCTTATAATAAAAACTAGATAAGTCAAGTTAATACAAAGTTTGATAAAATTAATCTAGGAGGATGATGTTATGAGAGTGAATGAAAAAATTAAAAGAATCACACCAGAAACTTTGATATGTGGAATAGATATAGGAAAAACAGCTGTAATTATAGCATTTGAGCCAACAGGACATTATTGATTAAATATTGATAAGTATTTCAAAGACTGTGGACAAGAAACTGTATTAATGCCAACATATACAGTAAAACAAGGAGAAGAAATGCATGATCAAAATCCAACTAAGAGTGATCCAAAAGATGCCTTACTAATTGCAAGACTGACAAGTGACGGTACCTATAGATGTGGACATAAATAGAAGATGGTATTCCTATGGAAGTAGTATCTAAAAATACAGGACTAAGTATAGAAGAGCTAGAGAAAATATAAAATTCTCTAGTTTTTCTTTAAAGATAGTTGACAAATCACTATCTTATTAATATAATGTTAATAACAGAAATGGTTCTGCAATTATTTTAAACTTATCTTATTAATAGAAAAGAGGTAGTTATGAATAATTTAAAGTTAATAGTTTTAGAGAATATTAAAGAGTTGGGAGAAAAGGTAAATAGGGATTTAAAGGTGATTAGAAAAGAGCAGTCTAATTATATGATTGATGTTAAGAATAATAGGTTTTCTAATGGAGAAGGTAAAGTAAAGATAGAAGAAACTGTTAGAGATAAAGATATTTATATTATCTCTGATGTTGGTAATTACAATATTACTTATAATATGCATGGTTTTACTCATCATATGGGTCCAGATGAACATTTCGGGGATATTAAAAGAACAATTCTTGCTTTATCTGGTTATCAAGAAAAAATAACCTTAATAATGCCTTTATTATATCAAGCAAGACAGCATAAAAGAAAAGGGAGAGAATCACTTGATTGTGCTCTTGCTTTACAAGAGTTAGAACGTCTTGGAGTTAACCATATAATTACTTTTGATGCCCATGATCCTAATGTTTCAAATGCTATTCCTAATCTTCCTTTTGAAAACTTTTATCCTACTAATACTATTTTAGAAGATTTGTTGCGAGGTGAAGATTTAGAAGATATTTTAGTAATAAGTCCAGATATGGGAGCGATGGAACGAGCAAGGTACTATGCAGAACTTCTAGATAGTGATGTAGGAGTTTTCTATAAAAGACGTGACTTATCTCGTGTTGTTAATGGTAAAAATCCTATAATTGAACATACTTATATGGGAAAAGATGTTAAAGATAAAGATGTTTTAGTAGTAGACGATATGATTGCATCCGGTTCATCTATGTTAGAAGTAGGGAAAATGTTAAAAGAACAAGGTGCTAGAAAAGTATATTTTATTGCAACATTCTCTTTATTTACAGAAGGAATTGAGGCTTTTGACAAAGCATATTTAGATAATACTTTTGAAAAACTTTATACTACTAATCTTTCTTATATACCAAAAGATTTTAAAGATAAGCCTTGGTTTCATACTGTAGATTGTTCTAAAGACATTGCCGAAATAATTAATGCTTTACATAATAAAGAGTCTCTAACACCTTTATTAAACGGTAAAGAAAAAATATTAAAATTAAGAAGGGAAAAAGTTGATTATGTTTAAAATTGATACTAAAACTAGTGATTATATGTCAATAGTAGTTACTCATGAATGTAATAGAAAATGCCCATTTTGTATAGATTCTTATAGAGGTAGATGTGAATTTATTACTTTAGAAAATGTAAAAAGAGCTATAACAGTCGCTAAAACAAAAAAGATAAAAGATATTCTTTTGGTAGGAGGAGAACCAACTCTACATCCTGATATATGTCTAATTGCAAAAATGGTTCATGAAGCAGGATTTAATGTTGTTTTGACTACAAATTATACAAAACCAGATATTGTTAAGAAATTAGATAAATATGTAGATTCCTTTAATATAAGTTATTATTATCAAGAAATGTTACCTATGAAAAAAGATTATAAAGCTGATATTACTTTATCTACTTTAATTTTTAAAGGGCAACTTGATACTAAAAAATTACTTGATAGTTTTATTGATAAATATAAAGATGAATATATTTTAAAGTTTTCTACTTTAACTGTTTGTAATGATTTTACAGAAAAAAGACAACAAGTCGATTATTTAGATGAGTTAGAAGCAAAAAGAATAATATTATTTAATGAAATAGAAGGACAAATTTATAGGAATTGTATTATTAAGCGTTATGATAAATTAGTTAATAAAAACGCTGAACAGTCTTTAAAATGTCATGTAGATGGTACAATTTCTTATAGTTGGGATCGTGATGATTTATGAAAATAGGTATCTTTGGAGGTAGTTTTAATCCTCCTCATAAAATGCATAAGAAAATTGCTATAGAACTTATAAAAAAACATTATGTAGATAAAGTTATCTTTGTACCAACTGGTAGTAAATATAAGTATAAAAATAATCTTTTAAGTGATAAAGTAAGACTAGAGATGTTAGAGTTAATGTGTCGTGATAATAATAATTTAGAAGTTAGTGATTATGAATTAAAAGAACATGTTGTTTATACTTATGAGACTCTTAATTACTTTAGAAACAAATATAAAGATGATGAGATATACTTTATTTGTGGTACTGATAATTTAAGTTATATAGATAAATGGGAAAGAGGTATATATGTATTATCTAATAATAAATTTTTGGTTATTAAAAGAAATACTTTTGATATAACTCCTTTATTAGAAAAATATAAGGACTATAAAGATAATATTATTGTTACGGAAATAGAAGAAAATGAAATATCTTCTACTAAAATTAGAGAAATGATATATAATAATAAAAGAGTGAAAGATTATTTAGATGATAAAGTTTTAGATTATATAACAAGAAATAAGTTATATAGTAAATAAAATATTACTTAAGAAAGTAAGTTGATACAATATGATAAGAAAAATAGAGATTAATCCTAACTGGTTTTACCATCAGGTACGTTTTGAAAGAATGCCTAATATTCTAAAGAATAATGCTATTTTATCAAAACGTCTACAAGGTGATAATACAATTACTTCAAATGCTTGGAATGGATTAGATTATATTTCTTTATCAAAAAAAGATAAAAATTATATATGGAAAAGTTCTTATAGGAGATTTATTTCTCCTTCTTATGCTTTTATATTTAAGGAAATTGAGGCGATAGAAACAGAATATGTGGAAGATGATTATGAGTATTATCGGCATATATCTAATTTGTCTTCTAATAAGCGTTATTCAATATATGAAGATGAATATCAAATAAAAAATAAAATCGGTCTTGATAAAGTTATTGGCATAAAGATACCTGATACTGATATAAATCATTATCCTAGAGAATTTCATGATAGAAAAGATTGTGCTATAGATGAATTTTTAAAGATAATAGATGGTAAAATGCAAGTACCATTTATTGATATAGATAATGAATTACAAATAGATAAGAAAGATATAAAAAAATATTTATTAGAAAGATGAGGATGATAAAATGAACTTTAAAGAAATTATACATATTTTACAATTAGGACAAAAAACAATTGCGACAATGGAGTCTTGTACTGGTGGTGGAGTAGTTAATGTTATTACTAATTGTGAAGGTGCTAGTGAAATATTAAAATTTAGTGCCGTAACTTACTCTAATGAATATAAAGTAAAGATGGGTGTACCTAAAGAAGTTATTGATAAATACACTGTTTATAGTATGGAAACTGCAATAGAGATGAGTAAAGCGATTAGTAGTTTTGCCAATAGTAATTATGGTATAGGAATAACTGGTAAACTTAACAGAAGTGATCCTAATAATCCATGTGGTGATGATAATACTGTTTATATTTGTATTTATGATAGAGATAATAATAAATTTTATAAAGAAAAGATGACTGTTAATAAAGAGAGCAGAGCTTTAAATAAAGATCATATTATAGATAAGATTATAACAATGTTACTAGATATTATTAAGTAGTTCGTGTTATAATCAATTTATAAAAAAGAGGTGTAGTATGGAAAAAGTTTACAAGAGTGAAGAAGAGTTTTTAAAAGATTACAATGCTAAAGACTTTGATCAGTTATCAATGACTGCTGATATTCTTTTAATTAGTGTATCTAGTGAAGAAGTAAGTAACTATCGTAAAAATAGTAAGAAGATGATGAGTATTCTTTTAGTAAAGAGAGATGATTATCCTTTTAAAGATAAGTGGTGTCTACCTGGAGGATTTTTAGACCCTAATACGGAAACTTTAGAAGAATGTGCTAAGAGGGTTTTAAAAAGAGAAACTAATCTTTCTAATATCTATTTAGAACAGTTATATACTTATGATGCTATAGATAGAGATCCAAGAACAAGAGTAGTATCAACATCATTTATCGCTTTAGTTGATAAGAATAGATTAACAGAAATGATTAATCCTAATGCTTGTTGGTTTGATGCTATACTAATAGAAGAAAAAAATGATATTGTAGATATTTCTTTAACTAATGGAGTAGAGACTATTAATTTGTCAATAAAAAAAGTCTTAAGAGAAAAGACTACTGATAGATATAGTTTTAAAGCGAGAAAAAAAGCTTTAGCGTTTGATCATGATTTAGTAGTATTGGCAGGTTTAGAGCGTTTAAAAAATAAATTAAATTATACTGATATAGTCTTTAATATGATGCCTGAATATTTTACTTTAGGAGAGTTACAACAAGTTTATGAAGTAATACTTAATAAGAAGTTATTAGATCCTGCTTTTAGAAGAATTATTAAAGATAAAGTAGTTAAAACTGATAAAATGAGAACTGGAGAAGGACATAGACCATCAGTATTATTTAAATATAGGAAGAAAAATGATTAAGATAAATAGAATAAGATTATTTGTTAACGATAATTTAAAATCAAAGAAAATCTCTGAAATGCTGATATTGTTATTAAAAGAAAACGACTTTAAAATCGTTACCAAAAATTATGATCTTGCTATTGCTATAGGTGGAGATGGAGCCTTTTTAAGGATGGTTAAAGAGAGTAACTTCGATAGTAAATGTTATTATATTGGAATAAATACAGGAACACTAGGTTTTGCTCAAGAGATTAGTTTTGATGAGATAGATACCTTTATTAAGAAACTAACTTTAGGCGAGTTAAAGTGTGATAAAATTGGGATAGGAGAAATAGAAGTAGAAACTAAAGATAGTACTTTTAAACACTTTACTTTAAATGAGATAGTTTTAAGAGAACAAGAACTTAATACAGCTAAACTTAGAGTCCTAATAAATGATGAATTATTAGAAAACTATGTAGGAGATGGACTATTAGTATCAACTTCATTTGGTTCAACTGCTTATAACCTTAATTTTGGTGGTTCTATCGTCTATAATACTTTTCATACCCTACAACTTACACCTATCGCACCATTAAACTCTAAAAGTTATAGAAGTTTACTTAATTCTTTAATAGTACCTTCTGATAAGATAATATCTATAAGACCAGAAGTAGTTAGTAAAAATATTCTTATCAGTATAGATGGAGATAATTATAGATATAATGATGTAATAAGAGTAGATACTTATATTAAAGATAAAGAAATTAAAGTACTTAGAATGAATGATTATGATATGATTAAAAAGATTAATGAGAAGTTTTTAAAATAATTATATTAGAGATATTTATGTATCTTAACAATATAATTATTTTTTTTAGTATGTTTAATTTTACCAATATACTTAAACTTACCATATTTTCTAATACTAAAAATATCTTCTTCTTTTAAAAGATAGGAAGGATTAGTTAATATTTCATAATTTAAAATAACTTCTTTGTTCTTAAATTTATCTTTTACTTTACTTCTAGATGTGTTAGTAATATTAGAAATTATAGTGTCAATTCTTCCACTTTTGATGACTAATTCTAGTTCTTTAAACTTTCTTTTATAATCTTTTAAACTATTAATATCTATTTCTTCTAGTTCAATGTAATTGTTCTTAATCTTATTAAAGTTAGTTAAAAAATAATCTTTCATAGAATCTAATAAATAAAAGTAATAGTTATTGTCATCTATTATAATATCGCCAAATACTTCCTTTTCTATATTTAAAGAGAAGATACTACCTAAAATATCTTGATGCCTAAAAGTTTCTTTAGTTACTATTTTAAATAATACTACTTTAGGTAGTTTTTCTTTATAAAGTATTATCTTTTCAGCTTCCTCAAATGGTTTAAAAATATTAAACTCATCTTTTTTAAAGTATTTACTAACTTCTTTTATTTCATTAGGTTCTAAAAAGAAAGTAGGTTCACCTCTATTTAATTTATCTATATTCTTTTTTATATTATACATAATTATCCCTTCTTAATTGTTTATTATTTTATCATATATTTCTTTTTCTGAAAAATTAGTGTAAAATGAAATAGTAAAGGTAGTGATAATATGTATGATGTAATAGTAGTAGGAGCAGGGCCTGCAGGTCTTTTCGCTTCCCTTAACCTTGCTCGTAATAGTAAATTAAAGGTATTACTTGTAGATGAAGGAAAGTTTAGTGAAAAAAGAGTTTGTCCGATGAATGTTAAAGGAACAACATGTGTTAATTGTAATCCATGTAATATTTTATCAGGTTATGGTGGAGCGGGTACTTTTTCTGATGGTAAACTTAATTTTATTCCTAAACTTGGTAAAACAGATTTATTTAAGTATATGGAGAAGAGTGATGCCTATAAACTAATTGATGAAGTAGAATCTATCTTTAATGAGTTTCATATGGATAGTAAGACTTATCCTAGTAATATGGATGAAGCTTTAAAGCTAGATGAAAAAATTGCAAAGGCAGGGGCTAATCTTTTGATTATTAAACAAAAACATTTAGGAAGTGATTATTTACCTAAATATATTGAAGATATGGAGAATGCTTTAAGAAAATTAGGTGTTACTTTACTTGATAATTTTAAATGTACTGATATAAGAAAAGAAGAAGATTATTATGTTGTTTCATCTAAGAATGGAGAATATAAAGCTAGAAATGTTATAGTCGCTCCTGGTAGAACAGGTGCTAAGTGGGTACAGGAGTTAGCAGATAAATATAATATTCCATATACATCTCAAAGTATAGAGATTGGAGTTAGAGTAGAAGTTAGAAAAGAGATACTAAAAGAAATTACAGATATTATTTATGATCCAACGATCTTTATTAAGACAAAGACTTATGATGATGAGATTAGAACCTTTTGTACTAATCCAGGAGGTTTTGTAGCGAAAGAGAATTATTATGGTTATATCTGTGTAAATGGACATGCTCTAAAAGATATTAAGTCATCTAATTCTAATTTTGCTTTTATCTCTAAAATTAATTTAACAGAGCCTGTTACTAATACTAGAGAATATGGTGAGTCTATTGCTAAACTATCTAATACACTTGGAGGAGGTAAGCCTATTTTACAGACTCTTAAAGATTTAAGAAGAGGTAGACGTTCTACTAAAGATAGAATAAAGAAAAACTATGTTGAACCAACTTTAAAAGACTATACAGCAGGAGATTTAGCTTTGGCCTTACCTCATAGAATTATTACTAATATTTTAGAAGGACTTGAAGTTTTGGATAAAATAATACCTGGAGTTAATAATGGAGAGACTCTTCTTTATGGGCCAGAGATAAAGTTCTTTAGTAATGAAATTACTACTGATAATAATATGAAAATAGAAAGTGAAAATATTTATTTTGTAGGTGATGGTGCTGGTAAAGCCGGTAATATCGTTGCAGCGGCAGCGACAGGTTTAATCGCTTCTAAAGATATAATTGAAAGGATGGAAAAATGAAAGAGTATATGAGGGAATATATTGGAGATATTGATAATAAAATTAAATCTAATCATAAATTTAGTGAGGAAGAAATAGATGATTTTCTATTTAAGATGAAGTTATTTCAAAAAGAAAGAGTAATCCATTTAGTAATAACATTATCTTATGTTTTCTTTACAATACTATTTTTATTCTTAACTAAATATATCTTTATGATGTTTATAATATTCTTTATTTTACTTATATTTGATGGATTTTATGTATATCATTATTTCTTCTTAGAAAATAGTGTCCAATATATGTATAAACAGTATGATAAAATGAAAAAAAGTAGTATAATTAAGAAGAATAGGAAAGAGGGATAATATGAATTTACAAGGAAAAATTGCAGTAGTAACAGGTGGTGCGATGGGTAATGGTAAAGGTATTGTAGAATCATTACTTAAATATGGAGCATCTGTTGTTATTTTAGATAAGTCAAGTGAGTTAACTAATACTGTTAATGAATTAGGTACTAAAGGATATAAAGTATTAGGTATTAATGTTGATATAAGTAATAAAAACTTATTAGTACAAGTTGTTGATATTATAAAAAAATACTATGACCATATTGATATCTTAGTAAATAATGCAGGTATTTGTAAGTTAGAGACATTTGAAAATATGACTGATGAATTACGTGACTTACATTTTGATATTAATATTAAAGGAACTTGGAATGTTACTAAGGTATTACTTCCTATGTTAAGAGCGAGTGGAAAGGCAAGTATCATTAATCTATCTAGTGTTACTGGTCCTATGGTTGCAGATTCTGGAGAAGTAGCTTATGCAACTACTAAAGCTGCTCTTGTTGGTTTTACTAAGGCACTTGCTCGTGAAGAAGTAGATCATAATATTAGAGTTAATGCTATTTTACCAGGATATATCAGAACACCTATGGTTGATGGTATGGCAAAAGAGTCAAATGCAAATGACCCAGAAAGTGTAATTAATGGTATTGCTAAGAGTATTCCTATGAAAAGATTAGGAAATCCTAGCGAACTTGGAGAACTTGCATGTTTTCTTGCCAGTGATTCATCTAGTTATATAACAGGGACTAGTATTGTAATAGATGGTGGTTCTACTTTACCTGAGACTGTTACTATGGGAGTTTAAAAAAAAGAGACTTATCGCTAAGCTTCTTTTTTTAAGTTATTCTCGAGTATTGTTAATATTTCATTTTTCATATCATCAGTTGCATTATTCCAAATTATTTCCATAAATACTCCCATACCAGGTAGAGTTACTTCATCTTTAGAATTAATTGATTCTGTTATCGCTTCTTTAATCGCTTCCTTGTTATCATTCTTAAAATTATTTAATATATAGTCTTTTATACTCATAAAATCATCTCCTAGACATATCTTTACCAATATTTATAAATTTATACTATAATTTTTAAATCACTATTTGCACAGTGTTGCTATCTAGTGTATAATTAGATTAATAATTGT
>CAMMQC010000002.1 GCA_946498975.1 uncultured Mycoplasmatota bacterium | reverse complement strand
ACATAAACTTGTGTTTGAAAATACCTTTACCCCCTATAATCTAGTACACAGCGTAGACAATAATAAAAAAATCACTTTTAAAGATGATAGTGATTTATTAGTTGGAATATGTGAGCTATCAAGTGATGAAGAAATTAATTGTAATGAAAAATCAACTTATGCTTTTAAATACATAAAGTATTAATTAGTAAATACTATTTTATAAAAAGGAGTAAGTAAATAATGAAAAAAACTTTATCAGTTATAGGAATTGCAATACTATCATTACTAATAACATTTTTATCTATAAGGAAATTGCGTTTTTTTGGATGAAAATCGAATTTATGTATTGACAAACATATCTTCTATAAAGTACACTTAAGTTACAAGAAAGAGGGTTCGTATTATGGAAATATATAGAGCATATAAGTTTAGATTATATCCAAATGAAGAACAAAAGATATTAATACATAAGACTTTTGGATGTGCTCGTTTTGTTTATAACTATTATCTAAATTATCAAAAAGAAAAAGGAGTACAAAAAACATTTGATTTATGTAAAGATTTAAAAGAATTAGAAAACCAATATGAATATCTTAAAGAAGTAGATTCATGTGCCTTAAGAAGTTCTATATTTGATTTAGAAGATGGTTTTAATAACTTCTTTGCAAAAAGAAGTGGATATCCAAGGTTTAAGAGTAAGTTTAATAGACAGTCTTATAGAACTAGTTGTGTAAGAGGTACATATAAAGAAAAAGAATATAGTAATATAGAAGTAGATTTATTAACTAGAAATATAAAATTACCAAAACTAGGAAAAGTTAAAATAAGGGGTTTTAGAAATAAGGATAAAATAGAAGGAAAGATAGTAAATGCTACTATTTCAAGAGAATCAACAAATAAGTATTATGTTAGTGTATTAGTAGAAGAAGATATCTTAATAGAAAAGATAATACCTACTAGTATAGTAGGAATAGATTTAGGAATAAAAGATTTAGTAGTAACAAGTGATGGTGTTAAATATAGTAATGATAATATATTAATGAAATATGAAAAGAGATTAAAAAGATTACAAAGAGAATTATCAAGAAGAGAAAAAGGTAGTAAGAATTATTTAAAGACAAAGGAGAAGATAGCAAGAGTACATGCTAAGATAAAGAATTATAGAAAACATTATTTAAATGACATTGCTAATGAAATAGTAGATGAGCATGATATTATAGTAACAGAAGACCTAAAAGTACAAGATATGTTTAAAGATAAGAAAAAAGCATTTAATAAAAGTCTATCAGATGCTGCTTTTAGTACACTACGTTCTTTAATAGAGTGGAAATGTAAGATAAAAGGTAAGATATATTATAAGATAAATACCTATTATCCAAGTAGTCAGATATGTAGTTATTGTGGATATAAGAATAGTAAGTTGAAAGATTTAAGTATAAGAGAGTATGATTGTCCAAAATGTGGAATACATAATGATAGAGATATAAATGCTAGTTTAAATATATTATTTGAAGGGTTAAAGTTACACTATAATTTAGTTAGTTTAGTATAGATAATGTTTTAGATAGAAAAAAACGATTTAATATAAAAATAAATTAGTACGGTGGTGACCATCGGAATTTAAGCCTATGGAGAATAGAGGTTACTCTATCTATGAAATAGGAATCCTTGGAGGCAACGACAAGGGCGAAATAAAATTTATTTTATTTCTTATGTTCTATTTGAAATAATGAGTTGGTATGATTTTGGTAGTCCTATAACAAATGTAGTATTATTTAGAATAATTATATGTTTTGTTATAGTATTTATCATTTTATTAGGGATAATGTCTTTAATAAAAAAATCAAAGAAGAGTTAATGTTACATCTTAAATTATATTTTTTAGTTATTTTATATACCCTTGAAATGTTTCCTGTAATAAATGACTTTTACATTATATGCTATTAATGTGAAAGGAGAAAATTATGAATCAAGAAAAGATAGGCAAGTTTATTGCTGAATGTAGAAAAAATAAAAATATGACTCAACAAGAACTAGCAGAAAAATTAGGTGTTTCTGATCGTACTGTTGGTAATTGGGAGAATGGAAGAAATATGCCTGATTTATCACTATTTAAACCTTTGTGTTATGAGCTTGGCATATCAATGAACGATTTAATGAGTGGTGAAAAAATATCAAAGGAACACTACCAAAAAAAATTAGAAGAAAACATTGTTAATTTAACTGTTAACAATAAGAAAATCTTTAATAAGAGATTAAAAATATTTAGTTCTTTACTTGCTTTTGTTTTAATATTTTTTATTGTTGCAGTTTATATATATAATTTTTATGAGTTAGATGTTAGATATGATGGAAGATTAATGAAATGTAGTTTTAACGATAATGTTTTAACCTATAAAATTATAGGCAATAGTGTTTTGAACACCAATTACGTTGAACGTACAATTAATGGGGAAAAATATATGTTTTTTCATAGTACAATTAATATATATAACAAACGACATAGTAATTGGGAATATGGCGAGAGTTTAGCAAAGATGGTTAATGATGAGCAAATACCTTTTGGATTTGAATTGACATTTGATAAGGAAAAAAATCAAACTCAAATAATTAATGTTTATTATACAAATAAGCCTCTTAAAAAAATAGATAAAATGAATAATGAAGAACTAAAAAATGAACTTAAAAAATCATTTAAAATGTGTAGTAATGAGGTGTAAAAATGAATAAAAGAATATATAGAGTTTCTAGTATAATAATGTATGTTACAGCTATTTTAATATTATTATTTTATTCAATTATGACTTTTAGGATTCAATTTACTGAAATATCAAGATTAATTTTGTTATGTGGTAGTTGTTTGTTCTTATATTTTGGAGGATTTTTTCTTTCAAAATATTTGAATAATAATAAACCTATGAAAATTAACTTATGGATTTATTTTATTTTATACATAATATTACTGCTTATACTTACACTGTTTGATCCAATGTATGGAAGAAGTTTCTCTATTGTAGATTGGTCTAAAGAACTTTTTAATAAATATATTAACAATTCATTTAATATTATTCCTTTTCATACAATTATTGATTATATTAGTAAGTTCAATAGTTTATATGATACTAAAACTATAATGATTAATTTATTGGGTAATTTAATAGCATTAATGCCAATGGCTATTTTTTTACCATTATTGTTTAAAAAGACAAGAAAATTAAAAAACTTTATATTAACTGTTGTTATTATAGTATTTTGTATAGAGATAGTTCAATTTTTAACTTTGACAGGAAGTTGTGATATAGATGATATTATTTTGAATGTTACAGGTGCTATTATTGCATATATAATATTTAAAGTTAATTCTATTAATAATCTAATAAGAAATATATTTTTATTAGAAGATAACAAAATTAGTAGAAAGTCATATTTTAAAATAATTTTGTCTATTGTAATTATTTTAATTATAGTTATCTTTATATTAGTTTATAGAAATACTTTATATAATAAAAATATAGAAAATTATAATAATATAAATAATCCAAATGTTACTTTTGAATATAATAATGAATGTAGTAATAATAATTTATTTTATGAAGATAGAATATATAAATATTATTTTGAATGCTATAATAATGATGACTTTTATGTAATAGTAAATGATAAAGATAAGTTTTCTGTAGAAGAATTTTTAGATTACTCAAAATATAATTATGATATTAATAGGCTTTTATACGGTTTGGATTATTACAATATCAAGTATAAAATAGAACATAAATATACTTACTTTAATATTGAAATAAAAAATAATAGTAATGGAGGTTATTATGTTCCATCTAATATTGATTCCGATATAGCTGAACTAGTTTTAGTTGATAAAACTAATAATGATAAGATTTTAAATTATGAAATTAATATAATACCTAAAAAAAGTGGTTCTACAATAATGAGTGTAGTTTTTGAATTAACTAATGAATTTGGAGAAACAGAAAAAATAAATAAGCAATTTGATATTATTGTTGATGAGAATTTAGATGTATCATATAGTGAAAAAAGTTAGTTTGTAAAACTATAATTTATCTAATAGATTTTAGGTGCTATTTAGGTGCTAAAAAGTTAGAAAACTTTTAAAATTATTTAATTTATGTTGGTATAAAATAAACAAAAAAGTTAAAAAATAAAGGAAAAATGAAGTTGTAAAATAAAAAGTGACTAAACAACTTCGCCCCCTGAAGGAGCCTTATGGCTCCGCTTTTTGTTTGTGTTTAATTAAGTAGTAGTTTTATAATCTACTATTTTTATTGTCTATTTAATGATATAATTATCTAAATGACAGATAAATAAATTGTAGAAGTAAGGTGAAAATAAATGAATGATGAAATAATAAGTAAAAATGGGAAAGCTCATAAAAAATAGAATTGTTTTAGTTGGAAGCAGTTCTGTTTTTGTATGAATCAATATATTTGTATATATATTTTACATACATATAATTAAATAAATTGCATAAAATACAAAAGAAATAATACGTTTTAAGAGAAAAAAACTCCTAAAATGTTGCAAAAATATGAAAAAGTGATAAAATATAGCCAAAAGGAAGGTGATAATTATGTTATTGCAATTTAAATTTAAAAATTATAAATGTTTTTATGATGAGACAATTTTGGATTTAATGGCAACTGGGGAAAAAAGACATATTGATTCTACAATTGATATCAATGGTAATAAAATTTTACCAGTTATAGAAATTAATGGTGCGAATGCTTCTGGTAAAAGTAGTATACTTGAAGCATTACATTTTATGTTTGAAATGATTAAAATGTCAACTAGAATTGATGTTAATAAAGATTTACCGGCAAATCCTTTTGCATTTAGTAATAATTCAAAAGTTGAAAATAGTGAATTTGAAATTTCTATTTCTCTTGGTGATTACGAATATAGATATGGATTTTCTATGAATAAAAATGGTTTTGATGAAGAATGGTTATATAAAAAGAAATTTTCTTCTACCACTACAGCAACACAAAAAATTATTTTTGAAAGAAATAAAAACTTGGTTAATTTTGGTAAATCTTATACTAATTATGAAAAAACTTGGAATCTTTTTAGTGATAATATTAACTTAAGTACAAATAAATTATTAATTTTAAGTAATGTAGCGATTAAAGAGGAAAAGGGAATTTTTAGAGATATTTATAATTATATTAATAAGTTTGATTTTAGAGTAGAAAGTGTTTTTCAACCCCAAACAAGTGTTAATATTTTATATCAAAATAATTTATTGTATGAAAAGTTTCAAAAAATAATTAATGAATTTGATCCTTGCTTATTAGGTATTCAAATTGATGAAGTTAATGATAGTGGAGAAAATAAAACTTATAAACTTAATGGTATACATAAAAATATTGATAATAAAAATCATATATTATTACCATTACAATATGAATCTGATGGTACTATTAAAATCTTTAATATCATGCCAACTATCTTAAATAATTTAGAAAATGGAGGGCTACTATGTATTGATGAGTTAGATGTTAAATTTCATCCGTTGTTATTTAAAAAAATTGTTAATATGTATAAAGATAAAAATATAAATAAAAATAATGCTCAATTAATTTATACAGCTCATTCAACTTTTTTATTTAATAGTGATGATTTAAGAAGAGATGAACTTTATTTAGTAGAAAAAGACAAACATGGGAAAGCTAGATTATATTCATTATCAGAATTTAGAAATTTAAGAGTAGATGCTGATTATGAAAAAAGATATTTAACTGGAAAGTTTGGTGCTATTCCATACGAAGATAAGTAGGTGAATTATGGGTAGTGATGATTTATTTAAAAAACGAAGAGCAGAAAGAAATAAAAGAAAAGAAAATATTAGAAAACAAAAATCTAGTAATTGGCTTATAGTTTGTGAAGGTAAAGAAACAGAACCTAACTATTTTGAAGGAGCGGTTGCAGCTATTAATGAATTGATAGAAGATGATTATAAGTTAAAAGTGAAAATAGTAGGTAAGGGAATGAATACGACATCTTTAGTAAAATCTACTCAAGATATATTGAACGAAATAGATGAATATAAAAATTCTACAATACCTTATGGAAAAATATTTGTTGTATTTGATAAAGATAGTTTTAGTAGTGAATCATTTAATAAAGCAATAGAAATGTGTGAAAGAAATGGGTATATTCCTTTGTGGTCTAACCAAGCTATTGAGTATTGGTTTTTACTATATTTTAACTATATAGATACTGGAATGGATAGAAAATCTTATGAAAGTAAAATAAATGAATATTTTAATGCAGCAGGGTTAAAATATAGGTATAAAAAGAATGATGAAAAAATATATTCTATATTATCTAAATATGGCTCTTTAGAAAAAGCTCGAAAGAATGCATATCGTATTCATTTGAATCATAGTAAAGATAAACCATCGGATTCAGAAAGTTGTACTACTGTTTATAGATTTTTTGATGAAGTAGATAAAAGATTAAAAGAATTAGAATAATTTGAAATTAGAGTTGGTAATTATTGCCATCTTTTTTCATTGACTTTCCTTATAAAAAATATTAGAATATACGTCAAATATTAAAAGGGGAGTCATTATGAATAGAGAAGAAATAATTAATAAAATTAAAGAAAAAGAAATTGCAATAAATAATATTAAAAACGAACTAAATAAATTAAAAGCAATGCTTAATGTTTTAGATAGTAAGGAAGAAGTATCATCTTTATCAAGAGAAGAAAAAGTTAAAATATTTATGAGCTATTTTAAAGGTAGAGATGATGTGTATCCATATTTATCTATAAATAAAGATAATCCTAATATTAAATATTATATACCTGCGTGTCTAAATGAATGGAAAAAGAATGTTTGCAATAAGACTATGGGTAAGAAATGTAAAACTTGTCAATATAGAGAAAATAAACCTTTATCAAAAAATGTTATTTATAGCCATATGTATGAAAATAAACCCATAGGAATTTATCCTTTACTTCCTGATGATACTTGCTATTTTTTAGCTTTAGATTTTGATAATAAAAATAGTGATAACGATATTAAAGAAGAAGTTCTTGCATTTCTTAATATATGTGATGAATACAAAATACCTGCTGTATTAGAAAGAAGTAGATCGGGTAATGGAATACATATATGGATTTTCTTTTCTACTAATATAAAAGCAGTAATAGCAAGGAAATTAGGAAGTTTGTTATTATCTAAAACTATGGAAATAAGTAATTTATCTATATCTTCTTTTGATAGAATGTTTCCTAATCAAGATACCCTACCTAAAGGAGGCTATGGAAATTTAATAGCTTTGCCTTTTCAAAATGAACCTTCTAAATATGGTAATACAATATTTATTGATAGAAACTTTATGAAAGTGGAAAATCAATTAGAATATTTAAAGTCTATTCATAAATTAACAGAGAGTGAAGTACTTGAAACAATAGAAAAATTAAGTAATGAAACTATAGATATAGGACATGAGATAGTTAATATGAATAAAGAAGTTTTAACTAAAAGTAAAAATAAAATTGACTATCCTAAAAGTATAAAAGTAATATTAAATGATATGGTCTATATTGATAAAGCAGGATTAGATTCAATTGTTAAAAATAGTTTTAGAAGACTTGCTACTTTTGCTAATCCAGAGTTTTATAAAAAGCAGAGATTAAGAATGTCTGTTTATAATGTACCTATGGTAATTGACTGTAGTAAAGAAGATGATAAGTATTTAAAGTTACCGAGAGGTACTTATGAATATTTAGAAAATCTTTGTAAAACTAATAATATAAAAATAATTAAAACAGAAAAGAGAAGTAAAGGTAAAAAAATTACAGTTAGCTTTAACGGTAAATTAAGAGAAGAACAACAACTTGCTTTAGATAAACTCCTTAAATATGATAATGGAATACTTTGTGCTCCAACTGGATTTGGTAAAACAGTTATAGGTTGTAAGCTGATAGAAGAAAGAAAAGTAAATACTTTGATACTTGTTAATAAACTTCAATTACTTGAACAGTGGAAAGATAGAATTAAAGAGTTTCTTAATATAGATGAGGTAGGAGAGATAAGTGGTAAAAAGAAAAATATTACTAATATAATAGATGTTGCTAGTATAAAATCTTTATGGAATAATGGTGATGTTTTAGACATTGCTAAAAATTATGGAATGATTATTATAGATGAATGTCATCATACCGCTGCTTATACTTTTGAACAAGCGATAAATACTGGTAATGCTAAATATGTCTATGGAATATCTGCAACACCAGAAAGAGAAAATGGTCATACTCCTATTATAAAAATGCAATGTGGTGATATTAGGTATAAGGTAGATACTTTAAAATTCAATAAAGAGTTAAATATACCTATGAAAGTAATAGTTAAGAAAAGTCATTTGAGTTTTACTGATCCTAAAATAGATAATTATGAGTTAAATGAAATAAATGATTTTATTGCCAAAGATATTTTAAGAAGTGAAAAAATAATTAAAGATATTAAAAAAGAATATGATAATGGTAAGAATATTTTAGTATTAACGGAAAGATTAGAACATTTAGATTATATTTATGATAAATTAAGTAAGTATACTAATAATATTTTTAAATATTATGGAGGTATAGGTAAGAAAGTTCTTAAAAAGTATAAAGAATTAAATGATGAAATAACTTTAAATAATAGTAATAAAATTATAATTTCTACAGGTTCATATATAGGAGAAGGATTTGATGATGATAAATTAGACGTTTTATTTCTTACTATGCCAATATCAGGTAAGACTAGAGTTATACAATATGCAGGAAGACTTCATAGGAAAAATGAAAATAAAAAAGAGATATTAATATATGATTATGTTGATGATAACTTTGCTAAGACAAGAAATATGTTTTTAAAAAGAAAAAATACTTATGAAAAACTAGGTTATGAAATAGTTGGTGAGTAATATTGTTAATAGTAACATAGTAACTACTTTTGTTTTAAATATATTTAATAAATGATATAATTAGAGTGGTATTTGTACTGTAAGTTATAGATGATTTAGAGATAGCATAATGTATATAAATGCTACAATAAATTTTAATTTGTTAGAAAGATAGTATTTTGTGAGGAGGAACTCTGATGGGAAAAGTAATATTAATAACAGGTGGAAGTGATGGTTTAGGAAGAACATTAACTGAATCGCTTTCTCAAGAAAATGATGTAATAATTTTAGCAACTAATGAACAAAAATTAATTGAGGTTGCTAATAGTAATAACTGTAATTATGAAGTTTGTGATGTGAGTAATTATAAATTAGTAGAAAAAAGTATTAAGAAAATTATAGATAATTTTGGAAGAATAGATGTATTAATTAATAATGCTGGACTTTGGATTCAAGAAGAATTAGAGTTAAATGATAGTGGTAGAATCAATTCAGTTGTTGATGTTAATTTACTTGGGGTTATTAATTGTTCTAAAGCAGTGATTCCAATTATGAAGAATAATAAAGAAGGATTAATAATCAATATTAATTCACAGGCAGGAATAAATCATAAAGCTGAAAGAGTTGTGTATAATGCTACAAAGTGGGGAGTAACTGGCTTCTCAAAGTCGTTACAGGATGAAGTTGCAAAATATGGAATTAGAGTGACTAATGTTATGCCAGGTATGATGAAAACAAATATGTTTAAGAAAATGAATATTCAAAAAAATATGGATAATGGTCTTGATACAAAAGAAGTTGCTAGATTAATTAAATTTATAATTGATACACCTTCTGATGTAATGATACCAGAAGTGGGAATAAAAAATATTAATAATTAATCTTAAAAACATAATTGTTAAGTTATGTTAGATATATATATTAATTCTAATAGTAGTAATAAAAAAGTAGGTGAAGCCAGCCTCAAATGGCAATTAAAAAAGTGAGTGAAGCCAGCTCTATAAATGGTAGCTAAAAAAGTGAGTGAAGTCAGCTCTATAAATGACAGTGAAAAAAGTAAGATTAGAAAGTAAACTCTAATCTTTTAATTTTATCTTATTTTAAATTACAAGAGTTTGTAAATATAATTGTGTATTTAAAAACATTTCGTGATAAAATAGAAGAAATGGAAAGGCTTTTTATGAAAAAAATAATATTGCCTGATAAAGATATTAAAACAGTAATTCGGAGGTGAGAAAATTGAGAATAATTGCTAAATAAGTTAGGCATAAACTTTGATTATGCCAGAAAGGAAGGCATAATGTTAGAAATAAGAAACTTAACTATATTAGTAAATGGTAGATATATAATTAAAGACTTATCTTTAACTTTAAATAAAGGAGATAAGTTAGCGATTATTGGTGAAGAAGGTAATGGTAAATCTACTTTACTTAAAACTATTCTTTCTATGTGTGATTATGGAGAGATAGAAGGAACTATTAATTTAAAAGGGAATAGAGTTGGATATTTAGAACAAGTAATTAGTGAAGATAATTTAAATAAGAAAGTATATGATTATCTATTTAATAGTGAAGAAGACTATTATAATAAAATAAGTGAGCTTTATAAGTATTTAGAACTATTTAATTTAGAAGATGAAATATTAGAACAAAGAATAATCTCTTTATCAGGTGGAGAGAAAATAAAAGTAAATATATTAAAATTATTACTAGAAGAATTTGATATTTTATTTTTAGATGAGCCTACTAATGATTTAGATATAGAAACTTTAGAGTGGTTAGAGAAATTTATTAATAGTACCTCAAAACCTATTGTTTATGTTTCTCACGATGAGAGTCTACTTTCTAATACTGCTAATATGATTTTACATTTAGAACAGATAAAAGGTAAAACAGATTGTAGATATACTCTTTTAAAGATTGATTATGATACTTATGTTTCTAAAAGACTTAGAATGATAGATAAACAAAGACAAGTAGCAAAAAATGAGAAAAGAAATTTTATTAAGAAACAAGAAAAATTAAGACAAGTTATGCAAAAAGTAGAGTATCAACAAAATACTATTTCAAGAAGTGATCCTCACGGGGCAAGATTATTAAAAAAGAAGATGCATTCTTTAAAATCACAAGAGAGGAAGTTAGATGATACTACTCTTACTGAATTACCTGATGTAGAAGAAGGTATTAATTTCTTTTTTGAAGATGTGCAAGTTCCAAAGACAAAAGTAGTTCTTAATTTAGATTTAAAAGAGTTAAAGATTGATAATAAAGTTTTATCTAGAAATATTAAATTAGAAGTAGTAGGTAATACTCATTTATGTATTGTAGGTAAAAATGGGATAGGGAAATCTACTTTAATTAAAATTATTTATGAACAGTTAAAGTTAAGAGAAGATATTAAAGTGGGTTATATGCCTCAAAACTATGATGAAGTTTTAAATAATTATGAATATGTTTTAGAATTTATCGCTCCAAGTAATTATAAAGATGATATAACTAGAGCGAGGATGTATTTAGGAAATATGAAATTTACAAGAGAAGAAATGACAGGAAAGATAAAAGATTTAAGTAATGGAACGAAAGCTAAGTTGTTTTTAATGAAATTAGTTCTTGATAAGTGTAATGTTTTGGTATTAGATGAACCTACTAGAAATGTAAGTCCTTTATCTAATCCTGTCATTAGAAAGGTTTTGAGAGAGTTTAGTGGTACAATAATAAGTGTTTCACATGATAGAAAATATATAGAAGAAGTAGTTGATAGTTTATATTTATTAACTATAGATGGTTTAAGAAAGATAGATAATGTAAAGGAGTGATTCAAGTGATTTATACTACTCATTATAAATCTCCAATTGGTGATATTTTACTCGCTTCCAAAAACAATAAATTAATAGGTTTATGGATAGAAGGACAGAAATATTATTTTTCTTGCTTAAAAGATGAAATAAAAGAAGAAGAGAAAGAAATATTAATTAAGACTAAAGAGTGGTTAGATAGATATTTTAAAGGAGAAAAACCTAGTATAAATGAACTTGATTTAAATCCTTTAGGTAGTGACTTTAGAAAAGGTGTTTGGAAGATACTTTGTGAAATACCATATGGAGAAGTTATTACTTATAAAGATATTGCAGATACTATCGCTAAACAAAAAGGTCTTAAAAAGATGTCTAGTCAAGCGGTAGGAGGTGCAGTTAGTCATAATCCTATTTCCATAATTATACCGTGTCATAGAGTAGTAGGATCTAATGGTAGTTTAACTGGTTATGCAGGTGGTATTGATAAGAAAATTTATTTATTAAAACACGAAAAAGTTAATATGGAAAAATTATTTATTCCAAAGAAAGGAACAGCATACAGCATTATGAAAAGATGTAAGTGGTGTAATTTAAATAATCCAATATACATTAAATATCACGATGAAGAGTGGGGAATACCTAACTTTAATGATAAATATTTATTTGAAATGTTAATATTAGAATCATTTCAAGCAGGACTATCTTGGGAATGTGTTTTAAATAAAAGAGAGAGTTTTAGGAAAGCTTATGATAATTTTGATTTAGATAAAGTTTGGTCCTATGATGATAAAAAGATTAATGAATTACTAGATAACAAAGATATTATTAGGAATAAATTAAAAATAAAAGCTAGTATAAGTAATGCTAATATTTTTAGAGATATAAAGAATGAGTATGGTAGTTTTTATAATTATTTAAAAGAATTTACTGAAGATAAAATAATTTATGAAACAGATAAGACTACTAATGATTTATCTGATGCTATATCAAATGATTTAAAGAAAAGAGGTATGAAATTCGTAGGAAGTACCATTATTTATTCTTATTTACAGGCGATAGGTATTATTAATTCACACGATAAAGACTGTTCATTTTATAAGAAATACACAAATTAATATTTTGCATATACTATAAAGATTAATAATTTTAATAGGTAGTGATACTTATGGAAAGAATAGTTTTTAATGTTGGTCCTTATAGTTTTACAACATCTGCTTTTTTAATAGGTCTTTTATTAGTCCAAGAACTACCTATAGAAGAACAAGATAGTATTGGTAACTGGTTACAATTAGTTGGTCTTACTATGCAAACATATGCTTCTCAGCAAATTACAATTGATGCTAGTAAAATTGATAATAAAGATAAAAGTAATGATGGCTCTGATATTGAAAAGTTAAAGAAAACTATCAAAGATATAGAAGAAGAATTAGATAAGATTTATTGTGAAAAATAGTAATTTAAAAATACTATTTTTCTTTTAGGTAAAATGTTATACTTAAAGTAGGAGGGATAATTAATGAACGATGTTATTAAAAATATAGTAGAAAGAAGAAGTATAAAAAAATATAAAAGTGATATGGTTCCTACTGAATTAATTGATGAAGTATTAAAAGCGGGTACTTATGCACCATCTGGTATGAACAGACAATCTCCTATAATAATTGCTATTACTAATAAAGAACTTAGAGATAAGCTATCTAAATTAAATGCTAAGATTATGGGAGTTGATATTGATCCTTTTTATGGAGCTCCTGTTGTAATTGTAGTGCTAGCAGATAAGTCAGTTCCTACATATATTTATGATGGTAGCCTAGTTATGGAAAATATGATGCTAGCGGCAAGTTCTTTAGGACTTGGTAGTTGTTGGATACATCGAGCAAAAGAAGAATTTGAAACGGAAGAGGGAAAAGAAATATTAAAGTCTTTAGGAATTACTGGAGACTATGAAGGAATAGGTAACTGTATATTAGGCTATCCTGATATGGAAGCGAAAGAAAAGCCAAGAAAAGATAATTATATTTATAAGATAGATTAGGAAAAAAATTTTAGTTATTTTCTAAAATATTGAAATAGATAATTTTGACTTATGCATAAAATAATGATATTATGGTTACATTAAAAAGTACTGGCATATAAGCCTTATATGATTTATTCAAGTTATTGAATATAAGAGTTGTTTTTTAACTCAGTCATATAAGCACTGCCAGTCTTTTTTATTGATATTACTATTCTTATTTTAATAAAGATGGTATAATTAAGTTAAGTTTTAATGAATCTGCATTATATAGAAAGACAATATATAGGAGAAGTTATGGTAGAAAAAATACAATATGAGGATGATAAATTAAAAATATGTGCACCAGACAGTTTAAAGTTTATTGTAGATGATATTGTCAATTATTTTTATAAACAATGTGAGAAAGTATTTAACTTTTATCATTTAAAAAGTTATGGTAAATATCAAATAAATTTATTTGATGAGATAGATAAGTTTAGAAATTTTGTTATAAATGATTTAAGAGGTGGGAATAATACATTACCTGATTATGCAGTAGGTACTTATGACAAAGGTATGTGTAATCAATTTATTGAATTAAGAAAAGATGACAAAGGTGTTTATGTCTTAAAAGACTGTAAAGCTAAATATATTTCTGATAAAGTTTATAGAAGAAGAATATCTACTCCAATTCACGAACTCGTTCATATTATTTATCTTAATAATTGTGTTAGTGGAAGTTCTAATTTCAGAGTTGTTTGGTTTGATGAGGGACTAGCTCAAAAGTTATCAGGAGAATATGATTATTTAGAACAAGACTTTAATGAATTTGTTAAGTTTTATAATAAAGTAAAAAAGGAAACAAAATATATTCCAGAATTAAAAGGTATAAAACACGGGAATGATTTTAGAAATGATAATTATGATTTATATAAATTGTCTTATCTTGCTGTAAGATATCTTTTTCAAACTATGACACAAGATGAGATATATAGTATTGTTATGGATTATAATAAAACAAATGAAATAGGTAAGAATATAATGACTGATATGTTTAGATATTTTGATAATTATATTAATAATGATGTTGATAATAATTAAATTAATTTGAAAGTGGGATTATGATGGATAAGTATTTAGAAATAAAAAAATTATTTGAACAAAATGAAGATAAAGAAAATGCTATTGCCATGGCAAAATATATGAGAAACTTATTTGAGTTTTATGGTATTCCTACTCCAAAAAGAAAGAAAATATATAAAAATTTTGTTAAAGAAGAGAAGAAAGGTAAAAAAGTTGACTGGGACTTTCTTGATAAATGTTACGAAGATTCACATAGAGAATTCCAATATTTAGTATCTGATTATTTAATTGCAATGAATAACTTTTTAACTTATGATGATATCCCTAAAATAGAAAAGTATATAAAAACAAAACAGTGGTGGGATACAATTGATTTTTTAGATAGAGTTATTGGTGAGATAGGACTAAGAGATAGTAGAGTTGATGATTTAATGCTAGAATGGTCTTGTGATAATGACTTTTGGGTAAGAAGAATAGCGATAGATCATCAATTATGTAGAAAAGATAAAACTAATACCATACTATTAGAAAAAATATTAGTTAATAATTTTGGTAGTGATGAATTCTTTATTAATAAAGCGATAGGTTGGGCTTTAAGAGATTATTCTAAAACTAATCCTGAATGGGTAAGAGAGTTTATAAATAAATATAAAGATAAAATGAGTAGTTTAAGTGTGAGGGAAGCAAGTAAATATATTTAATAAATAGTAAATTTTTAAGGAGAAGAAAAATATAGTTATAAATGTATATAAACTAAATAATTATTAAATAGTAGTTTGAGAGGTGGCTAAAATATGGATAGAAAACTATTAAAGATAAGAAAAGTAAAACCAGAAGATGCTAAGAATTGGTTTATTTTAGTAAACAAAGTATGGAGAGATGCATATAATCATATATTTCCAAAAGAAGTATTCATAGAAAAAGATAACCGAGTAGATGAGAAAGTAAAAACATTTACCGATAATATAAAAAATGATAACAAAAATATAGCATATGTTGCTGAATATAATAATGAAATAATAGGAATAATGCGTGGAAGTATTAATTCATCATATGAACATTTTAATTCTGATTATGCTGATTTAATTGCACTCTATGTTGATCCAAAATTTCAAGGTTGTGGAATTGGGAGCTCATTTAAAAATATATTTGAACAATGGGCAATGGAAAATGGTGCCTCAAAATATGTAATTGGAGTTTTAAAAGATAATATAAAAGCTAGAAAAGTATATGAATCAGGGGGTGGTAAATTATCAAAATATGAAAAAGATTTCGTTAAATTTGGCGTAGGATATCTAGAAGTATTCTATACATATAATTTAGAGAATATACTAAATAAACATAGATAATTTTTTAAAATTAAGAGAATTATAAATTACAAGGTGATTATTATGAGTAAATATATTCAAGCAATAGGAATATGGTTTTTAATTATTCCATTAGCAATTATGAATGGTGGATTAAGAGAAAATATATTGGTTAAATTAGGAGATATTGCACTACCATTAAGTGGAATTATTCTTAGTATATGTATATTTGTAGTAGCATACTTATTAATACCAAAAATCAAAAATTGTAAACAAACAGATTATTTTATCTTTGGAATAATTTGGTTTATTTTAACGAATCTATTTGATTTATTTATGTATATTAGTGAAGGTGGAGGAATCAAAGATTTATTAGGTTCATATAACTTTTTAACAGGTAATCTATGGATTTTAGTTGTTATTACCACATTTATATCTCCAATAGTAGTATCAAAAATAAAAAAGAGGAAAGGTGAAATAAAAAATGTATAAAACAGTTGTTATAGAATATTCTCCAAAAGCTAATGAAATGGCACAAAAAGTAGAGGAAAAAGCTAATGAAATGTTACAAGCTGGTTTTGAACTAGTTACTATGTCAATTACAGGAACTGCAAAAGCAATTTTAGTGTTTAAAAAGATAAAAAAAGAATAATAAATAATTATAAGTAGTAATGGTAAAGAGAGGTTAAAATTATGGAATATATATTTATGATAATTTTTGGTATATGTATTATAGTTTTAGGAATTTTAAATTATAAAGGTAATATTTCTTCTATTCATTGGTATAATAGAACAAGAATTACAAAAGAAAATTCTAAGAAATATGGAGAAGCAGTGGGGCTTGGAACAATAATAATTGGAGTTAGTTTAACTATAACTGCTATTTTACAAATGATTTTTGAAATTGAAAGTCTATGGTTTATTACTTTAGTAGGTGTTATCATTGGTTTAGTTTTTCTACTTTATGGGCAATTTAAGTATAATAGAGGAATTTTCTAATTTTGATATAGATTCCTTTATTTTTTTAGTATATATGCTTGGTGTGTTAAGAAAACTAGCAAAAATGTAAAATATAGTTGATAGAAAAAGAAAGTTTAAAGTAGTACACTTAATTTGGAGGTTGATAAAATGAGCTTAGGAAATAATTTATTTGAAGCAAGAAAGAAGGCATGCTTATCACAAGAAAGAGTTGCAGAAAAGTTAGGGGTTAGTAGGCAAACTATTTCAAAATGGGAAACAAATGAAACTATTCCAGATATTTATCAGGCAAAAAAACTTTCAAAATTATATAAACTATCTTTAGATGAGTTAATAGAGTTTGATGTAGATTTAAAAGAGATAGAAGAAATAATTAAAAATACTAATGAAGAGAAAGAATCAAAAATTAATTGGACAAATGCTTGGGGTAAGAAATATAAAGTATTAGTAACATATCAAAAAGAAGTTGATATATCTAAATATGCTAAAGGAATTAGGATGATGCTTGATAGTTTATCTAGTGAGTATGGTTATAATGAACAAGATAGTATGTTAGTTTTAAAAGATATTCTTTATCATGAGTGGAAAGATAAAAAATAGGCTAATTATTATAATGTTAAGAAAAATAGCATAACTTCCATTATATATTGCTAGATTAAAAAGCTTTAAGCTTATATACTTTTAACTGAGGTGAAAAAATGGAAATAGGAAATAAAATATTAGAGTTAAGAAAGAAAAATAATCTTTCTCAAGAAGCATTAGGAGAAAAAATAGGAGTTAGTAGGCAAACAATATCTAAATGGGAGTTAGGTGAGACAGCTCCTGATATTAAACAAGCGAAAGAATTATCTAAAGTATTTAATGTTAGTTTAGATGAGTTAACTGATAATGATATTAAAAATGTTTTAGAAGCTAAAGTTAGTAATACAGAAAAGTTAGCAGGTATTATAATTAAAATTTTAAAAGTAATAGGAATATTATCAATAATATATGTAATACTTTTTGTCATTGCATTAATTTTATTTACTGCTTTTCCTAATGAGCAAAAGACAACGACAGAGATAATATCTGCTGATTTAAATTGTTCTATTGGCGATAATAATTATTTAATTACAATTGGAGAAGATAATTATTTTGAATGTATGGAGTGTAATAAAGATATGGAAATCTATTTAAAAGATATTACAGATTATGCTAATATAGAGCATAGTATAGAAAATATAGAAAAATATTTTGAAGATAATGGAGGTAGTTGTAAATAAGTATGAAAGTAATAACAGTATGTGGTAGTTATAAATTCAAAAAAGAGATGATTGATATTGCAGAAAAATTAACTTTAGAAGGTAAT
Organism: uncultured Mycoplasmatota bacterium; assembly: GCA_946498975.1. Classification (GTDB taxonomy): domain Bacteria; phylum Bacillota_I; class Bacilli_A; order RF39; family UBA660; genus Onthousia. The sequence goes on along the minus strand of CAMMQC010000002.1, from coordinate 100,821 downwards.
TGTGTCTTGATGCCTAATGAATTATCAAGATCTAATAAAGATGATTATAGCCAAGAAGAAGCTTTAATGATTGATAAAATGCACAAAGAAAAAATTAAATTATCAGATGCTATACTTGTTGTTAATGTGGATGGTTATATTGGTAATAGTACTAAAAGTGAAATAGAATATGCTAAATCTTTAAATAAAGAGATTATTTATTATACAGATTTGATGAAATAATGTAATAGTTTTTATATAGAGAAAAGTGAAGAAAGTGATGTTATAATGAAAAATATTTTAGTGCATGGATTAGGACAAAATGAAACAAGTTGGAATAAAGTAGAAGAAGAGTTAAAGAGCAATAGTATAAAGGTAGAAATTCCTAGTTTATATTCAATGTTAAAAGATGTTACATCAGATTATGCTACTTTATATGAAAAGTTTTCTAATTACTGTAATAATTTTGATGAAAAATTAAATCTATGTGGCCTTTCTCTTGGAGGAATACTTGCTTTACACTATGTAAAAGAGCATCCTGATAAAGTAAGTTCTCTTATATTAATTGGAACACCTTATAAGATTCCCAAATTTCTTTTTAAAGTCCAAGGACTAATATTTAAGGTTATGCCTAAATCTACTTTTGAGAAAATAGGGTGTGAAAAGAAAGATTTTATTTCTCTTGTTAATTCTATGAGTAATTTAGATATAGAAATTAACTTAGATAAAATAACTTGTAAAACTTTGATTTTATGCGGTGTTAAGGATAATCAGAATATGGAAAGTGCAAAAATATTAAATAAATCTATTAACAATAGCTCTTTTAAAACTATAGATAATTCTTCTCATGAAGTTAATGTAGATAATCCTAAAGAACTTGCTAGTATCATTTATAACTTTTGGAAAGATAGAGGTAATTAATATGAATTATTATGGTAGTGAAGAATATAATCAGTTGATTAAAGAGCTAGATAAATTAGTTTATTCTAAATGTGATTTATTAAGGCCAACAAATGAAATAGAGTTAGATGATAATTATTCTATAAAATATTATTACTATAAAGATATAGATAGTAGTAAAGATGGAGAAATATGTAGATTATATAAAGATAAAAAAATGATTTATGAATGGAAAAATATTTATAATATATCTAGATATGCTACTATTATAAAGCATTCTGATGGTAATAAATATTTGTTATTTTCTATAGACTTATATGGTTATAGTGTTTTAAATTTAAAGACATTAAAGTGTATTAACTATATACCAAGTAAATCTCGCTTAGATAATAAAGAAACTTTTATTTGGTGTGATGTCAATTATAATCCAAAAAATAATTTATTAGTAGTTAGTGGGTGTTACTTTGCAAGCCCATATTCATTAATTGTTTTAGATTTTACTAAACCTATGGAAATAGTAGATTCTAGTAATTGGTTTAACTTACCTTCAAAGTATTATGAATTAGGCTGTGATATTGATTTTAAATGTTGGAAAGATAATAAATTGATATGTATACTAGATGGTGATAAAGATAATACATTAACTATAGATATTAATGAACTAAAGGATGAATAATAATAAGTTTAACAATAAATATATATTATACAGGTAAAAATGGTAGTGCAAGAGCTTTTGCTAAAGAAATGGTAGAAAGTGGTCTTGTAGAAAGAATAAGAAAAGAAGAAGGTAATTTAAAGTATGAATATTTCTTTCCTATGGATGATGAAGAGACAGTTCTATTAATAGATAGATGGGAAAATGAAGAAGCAATAGAAAAACATCATAAAACAGAAATGATGAGTGAAATTGCTAAGCTTAGAGATAAATATAATCTTCATATGAGAGTAGAACAGTTTGTAGAAAAAAATAAACATAAATAGTTTCTTGATTTTCTATTTTTTAATTTTAGCAAGAGATGTATTAAGAGTAAATGATAGATATTCTGATACAGCTTTTGAAATAGAAGATAAATCCATTCTTATAAAGGAAGATTGTAATGAATTTATAGATAAGTTAATAAAGGTCTAGGTTTTACTTAGAACTTTTTTGTTATATAATAAATTTATTAGGAGGGACTACTATGTTAGAGGATGAAGTACTTAAAAAGAGAAAACTAAATAAAGATAAATTAATTCCTTATGGTTTTAAATTAGAAAATAATATTTATAAATACTCTAAATTAATTATGGATGATACTTTTAGAGTTGATATTACTATTGATAGTAAAGGTAATGTTATAGGTAGGGTATATGACTTAGATGGAGATTATGAATATACTAATTTTCGCCTTGAAAATGTTAAAGGTGATTTTGTTAATAGAGTAAAAGATGAGTATATTAAAGTAATAGAATCTATTGCAAATAACTGTTTTACTAAAGAATATTTTATTTATAAACAGTCTAATAAACTTAGTAATTTAATTAAAGAAAAATATAATGTCTTGCCAGAGTTTTTATGGGAATCTAATCCTAATTATGGAATCTTTAGAAATGAAAGTAGTAATAAGTGGTTTGCTATTATTATGAATATAGATAGAAATAAACTTAATCCTAATGAGAGTGGAGAAGTAGAGGTATTAAATGTAAAGTTAGATGATTTAGTTGATACTTATTTAAAGAAAGAGGGAATATATCCTGCTTATCATATGAGTAAGAAAAGCTGGGTTAGCATTATTTTAGATGATACTTTATCTAATAAAGAAATTATGAATCTTATAGATATTAGTTATGATCTATCTAATAGAAAAAAAGAATGGATTATTCCTGCTAATCCCAAGTATTATGATATTGTTAATGCTTTTAATAATACAGATACTATTACTTGGCGAAAGTCTCATAACTTTATGATTAATGATATTGTTTATATCTATATTACAGAGCCTTATGCTTATATTATGTTTAAGTGTGTAGTTATTTCTTTAGATGAAGATATTATGACGTTAAAACTATTAAAAAGATATAGTGATAATGAATTTTCTTTTGCAAGATTAAAAAGCTGTGGTGTTAAATCTGTAAGAAGTCCAAGAGGCATTACTAGTAAATTAAGTGAAGAGTTAAATAAGGGTTAGTATGATATAATAGTTATATAAATATGAGAGGTGTGTTATGAAGAAGAATTTATTAATTATTATATTTATTGTAATTGTTATTATATTATTAAGTATTTATATAACATTTAACTTTAATATTGCTAAAGAAAAAGAAAGATATAGTGAAATAAAAGATGCATTTGAAAACGCTGTAATATGGAATTTGGATGCTACTGGTAATAGTACAAAGCACTGCGAAGAGAATATTACTAAAGAAATGACTATAACTGCTGATCACTTAATTAATAATGGTTATTTAAAAAAAGAAGATATGTTAGATACTTCAGGAAAATCTTATTGTGATGGTTATGCTAAAACATTTGCAGCAGAAAATTGTGGTATAGACTATAAGATTTATATAAAATGTAATGATTATAAAACAGAAGGATATAAAGATTATAAGTGAAATGAATGTTAAAAGATGAATTTAATATATGATATTTTAAGAGGTAGTTGTAATACTTTTATCTAGTGTAGTAATGTTTAAAAAAATGTAGCATTTTAGTATCTATACACTTGAATTTCTTATATATTTATGATAATATGAATATGTAAAGAAAATTTACATAGTATAAAAAAGAGGAATACCTAGTTATGCTAATAGGTGTTACCTCATAAAAATTTTGGTTGCACCCTTATACATATGTTGTATAGGGTGTTTTTATCCAAAGATGATTAAAAGAATAATAATAATCAGTAATACTGATATTAAAAAATCTTTCTTACTCATAAGCAAGTCCCACAATCTATCCCCCTATTAATAAAGCGAAAGAAAGAGGTAAACACCCATACTAAGTATTCCTAAATAGATAATAACATAAATGTATCTATAAAACAATCGAACAAGATATATTTTTTAACAGAAAGTTTGTTTGAGACAATATAAATATTATTAAAAACTTAAAAGTAAGGACAAATTACTTTTTTCTTGTGTTAAAATAATATTAGGAAGTGAAACAAAATGAGAAAAGAGACTAAAGAATTCATTATAGGATATGATAAAGATATAGATTACATAGATGATTTAATAAAAAAAATAGAACAGGAAGAAGATAGAATTCTTAATTTTTTTGAATTAAAAAATTTAAAAGAAAAAAAGAAAATTAAAATATGGACAAACCGCGAAGAGTATCAAACTCATTTAGAAGAATATGTCCCTAAATATTATGATTGGATGAATGCTGATACTTTTGATGGTAATATTAATTTATTATCAATTGAAGAGTGTAGAAAAACTAAAGCACATAGTGATATAACATTAGAAGAATTTTTAGAAAACATAATTCACGAGTTTGTTCATTCTTGTCAACAAGAAATTAATCCTGATTCTAAAAATGTTGAATGGTTTTGGGAAGCACTTGCTACAAATTTAGGTAATCCATTTGATCATACAATAGATTTTCAATTTAACGAAGAACAGTTGATAAATGATTTTAATAGTGTTCCAAACAATTATGAGATAGTTTTTACTATAGGTAAATATTTATTAGAAAATTATTCTCATAAAGAGATTATGCAATATATAAAAGAGCCAGAGATATTAAGACAAGATGCTAAAAAAATTTTTAATGAAGTAAAGTTACAAAACAATAATAGTAATGTTTAAAAATCAAATAATATCTTGACTTGGAGCTAACTCTAAATGTTAGAATTTATTTTAGAAAGAGTTGATAAATATTTTTACAACTCTAGTATTATTATAATTAAAGCAGAAAAGGAGAGATAATATGACAGAAGAAAAATTAAATTTAACTAATGAATGGGATAAAACATTTCCTAAAAGTGATAAGGTAAATCATAAAAAAGTAACTTTTCATAATCGTTATGGAATTACTTTAGCAGCAGATCTTTATGAGCCTAAAGAGTATGATGGAAAACTTTCTGCCATTGCTATTTGTGGACCTTTTGGAGCAGTTAAAGAGCAAGCATCTGGTCTTTATGCAGAGGAACTTGCAAAAAGAGGCTTCTTAACAATTGCTTTCGATCCATCTTTTACAGGAGAAAGTGGAGGTACTCCTCGTTATATGGCTAGTCCTGATATTAATACAGAGGACTTTCAAGCAGCAGTTGACTTTTTATCAGTTCAAGATAATGTTGATCCTAATAAAATAGGAATTCTTGGTATTTGTGGTTGGGGTGGAATAGCTCTTAATACCACTTCTATTGATACAAGAGTTAAAGCGACTGTTACATCAACAATGTATGATATGTCAAGAATTAATGCTAAAGGTTATTTTGATAATGATGATAATGAAGAAGCAAGATATAATCAAAAAGTTACTTTAAATAATGAAAGAACAGATGACTATAAAACTAATACTTATAAAAGAGCAGGTGGAGTTGTAGATCCTCTTCCAGATGATGCTCCATTCTTTGTAAAAGATTATTATGATTATTATAAAACTAAAAGAGGTTATCATAAGAGAAGTTTAAACTCTAATGAAGGTTGGAATGTTATTGGAACAATGTCTTTTATGAATCAACCAATTTTAACTTATAGTAATGAAATAAGAAGTGCTGTTTTAATGATTCACGGTGAAAAAGCTCATTCTTGTTATATGAGTCAAGATGCTTATAAGAATATGACTCTTAACAGTAAATATATTGACAATAAAGAACTAATGATAATACCTAATGCTGTTCATACTGATTTATATGATAGATGTGATATTATTCCTTTTGATAAGATAGAGGAGTTCTTTAAAAATAATTTAAAATAAGCATATAAAAATAGTTAGTATGGAAATGCTAACTATTTTATGTTAAGATTAATCTATCTAAAGAAGGTGACATGATGAAGGGACAAAATATGTATCTAGCATTTGGTAGTGAAATCATCTATGATGATGCTTCCTTTTTAATAGAAGATAATGATAAAGTAGGAGTTGTTGGTGTAAATGGGGCAGGTAAGACAACTCTATTTAAGATTATCTTGAAAGAAGAAACATTAGATTCTGGTAAAGTAACTGTTAATAATAAAAAAATAGGTTATCTTCCTCAAGAGATTAATTTTACTGATAAAGAGAAAAATGTTTTAGATTATTTATACAGCGGACGACCTATTGAAGTGTTAGAACAAGAATTAAATGTAGTTTATGAAAAATTAAGTAGTGCAAGTGAGTTAGAACAAAATAAACTTTTAAGACAAGCAGAAAAGATTCAAAGTGAACTTGATAGTCTTAATCAATATACCGCAGAAGATGAATTATTATCTTTGATTGAAAATATGCAAATAGATAGTGAACTTTTAGAGATGAAAGTAGGAGATTTATCAGGAGGTCAAAAATCTAAAATCGCTTTTGCAAAACTTCTTTTTTCAAACTCTGATATATTACTTTTAGATGAACCAACTAACCATTTGGATGCTAAGACTAAAGACTTTGTAATAGATTATCTAAAAAATTATCACGGTATGATTTTAGTTATTAGTCATGATATTGATTTTTTAAATGAAGTAGTAACAAAGACTATGTTTATTAATAAAGTTACTCATAAAATAAAAGTATATAAAGGTAATTATAAAGAATTTAAAAGACTTTATGCTGATGAAATGATGCAGAAAGAATTAAGAATAAAAGAACAAGAACGGGAAATAAAGAAATTAGAAGAAGTTGTTAAACGAGCAGAGTCTGCTTCTAGAACCAATCATAATTTAAAAAGATTAGGAGAATCTAGAAAGAAAATGCTAGAAAAAAAGTTAGATGAGTTAGAGGTAAGAGAAGAAAAATATAAGACTGTTACTATGAAAGTAGAACCTAAAGAAAACAGTGGTAGAATACCTTTAGAAGTAAAGCATTTAACTTTTCATTATCCTTCCAAGAGTGATTTATATCGCAATTTATCTTTTGAAATGGCAAGAGGAGAGAAGTTTTTAATAGTTGGAGAAAATGGAGTAGGGAAATCGACTTTATTAAAGTTAATTATGAATAAATTAAAACCTATTAAAGGAGAAATAGTCTATGGTTATAAAGCTTCTATCGCTTACTATGCACAAGAGTTAGAAATATTAGATGAAGATAAGACTATCTTAGAAAATGTAGATAATCCTAATTATAGTGATAATGAGTTAAGAACTTTTTTAGGAAACTTTCTATTTTCTAATAATGATGTTTTTAAGAAGGTAAAAGTATTGTCACCTGGAGAGAAAGCAAGAGTAGCTTTGTGTAAAATACTTATTCAAAGAACTAATATAATTATACTAGATGAACCTACTAATCACTTTGATCCAGAAACGCAGAAAGTTATTGGTGAGAACTTTAAGAATTATACTGGTACTTTAATAATGGTAAGTCATAATCCTTCTTTTGTAGAACAGATAGGTGTTACTAGAATGTTAGTCTTACCAGAAGGTAAGATTGTAGAATATAAAAGAGAATTACTTCACTACTATTATTATTTAAATACAGAGTTAGTGTAATATTGAAATTAAAAATAGTTAGTTTTATAATAATACTAGGAGATGATAAAAATGGCTAAAAAAGATTTAGGTGTAAAACCTTATTTATTTCCAATGCCTGTTTTAATGATTGCAACATACTGTGAAGATGGTAGTGTTAATGTTATGAATATGGCTTGGGGAGGTATTTGTGGTAATAATAAAGTTGCTTTAAATATTACAGAGAGTCATAAGACTTCTAGTAATATTAAAGAAAGAGGAGCTTTTACTATTAGTGTTGCAGATATTCCTCATTTAGAAGAGTCAGACTACTTTGGTACTGCTAGTGCTAATAGAGTTAAAGATAAGTTTGAGAAAAGTGGTATGCACGCGGTTAAAAGTGAAAGAGTAGATGCTCCAATTATTGAAGAGTATCCAATTACCTTAGAATGTAAAGTATCTAAGATATATAATGATGATGAAGGGTTTAGAGTAGTTGGTGAAATAGTTAATGTCTTAGCAGATGAAGAAGTACTTGATTCTAATGGTAAAGTTGATCCTACTAAGTTAAATGCTTTTGTCTTTGATCAATTCCAAAATGGATATTATGCAATAGGAGAAAAAGTAGGGGAAGCTTGGAAAAGTGGAAATAAATATATGAAATAGAATATTTAGTTAGTTTTGGCTACTTGAAAATAATTAATATTTATGATACTATGAATATGTAAAAGAAATTTACATATAATTAAAAAAGAGGAATACCTAGTTTTGCGTTCTGGGTGTTACCTCTAAAATGGTTAGAAGTAAACACCCTAATTACAAAGCTGTAATAGGGCGTTTTACTATCTATAAATAATTAAAAGAATTATAATAAGTAATAGTATTACTATTAAAGAATCTTTCTTACTCATAAACATTTCCCCTTTCTAACCCCCTGAAATCAAGAGATATAGAAAGAGGCAAACACCCATTACTAAGTATTCCTAACAGATATACTACCACATATGATATATATAATCAATCGAACAAGATACATTTTTTAATAGAAAATTTGTTTTATATATTTAAATATGATTAGGAGAATAAAAAGTTCTTCTTTTTTTGTTGTCTAGGTATTTCTCCTATGCTATAATTTTGCTTGGAAGAGGTGGATTATGTTAGAAGTTAAAGACTTAAAGAAGAAGTTCGTTAAGTATAATGCTAAACGGAAAAAAGAAGAGTTTTATGCTGATAATGGTATTAGTTTTAAAGCAAAAGATGGAGAAATCATCGGAATATTAGGACCAAATGGAGCAGGGAAAACAACACTACTTAGAATGATTGCAGGAATTCTTGAACCTACTAGTGGAACTATTTCTTTTGGAAAATTAGATTATCTTCATAACGAGATAGAAATTAAGAAAAATATCGCTTATTTATCTGGTAATACTAAACTATATAATACTTTATCTTGTTATGAATTATTAAAAATGTGTGGAAATATTTATGGAGTAGAAGAAAGTAAATTAGAAAGTAGAATAAAAGAAATATCTAAGAAGTTGAATATGGATAGTTTTCTATATAACAGAATTGAAAACTTATCAACAGGACAAACTCAAAGAGTTAATATTGCAAGATGTCTAGTACATGATCCTAAATACTATATTTTAGATGAAGCGACTAGTGGTCTTGATATTATTTCTAGTCAAATTATTTTAGATTTTATTAAAGAAGAAAAGAAACGTGGTAAGATAATTTTATATTCTACTCATTATATGGAAGAAGCAGAAAATATTTGTGATTATGTTATTATGATTAATAAAGGTAAAGTTATTAAAGAAGGTACTCCTAATGAGATTAAAAAAGCTACTAAAACTACTAATTTAAGAGATGCTTTCTTTACTTTAATAGGAGGTACATCTAATGAGTAATTTAAGTAATATTTTAAAGAAAGAATTAAGAGAGATGTTTCGTGATAAAAAGTCTCTTACTATGATGTTAATCATTCCTATTTTAATACCTGCTTTAGTAATAGGAATGTCTGCATTATTTGAATCACAAACTAATAAACCTATAACAGATTATAATAAAATAGGCTTTAATTATGAGTTGAGTGATATGGAAAAAGATATTTCAAAAAACTTAGATATAGATATTATTAATGGAACAACAAAAGAATTAGAAAATAAATATAGTGCTGGTAATATAGACTTATATATTACTAAAGAGGGTAGTGTTTACACCATAAATGGTGAAGATAATGAAACTAGTACTTATGCGACAAGTTTAATGGATACATATTTTGCTACTTATAAAGAAGCTTTACAAACTAATTATTTAGCTAGTAATAATATAAATCCTACTGATGTTACATCTATTATTACTGTTAATAAACATATCAAAGAAACAGAGAACTTTTATGGTAATTATATTGTAAATTATGGTTTTCTCTTTATAATTATGGCTATTACTATATCTGCTACTTATCCTGCTACTGATACAACAGCAGGGGAAAAAGAAAGAGGAACACTTGAAACATTACTTACTTTTCCAATTAAAAGTAGAGATATAATTGTTGGTAAATTTTTAAGTGTCTCTTTATCATCAATTATTACAGGTGTTGTTAGTTTAATATTAATGTTAATTTCACTAGTGTATGCTAATGGTAGTTTTGAAATATATAAAGATACTAATTTAATGCTATCTACTAGTAGTTTAATCTTTTCAATATTAGTAATTATTGCATACTCTCTACTAGTTAGTGGCCTTTGTATTGCTATTGCCAGTAAATCTAAAACCTTTAAAGAAGCTCAAAGTGCTTTAACACCATTAACCTTTATATGTTTTTTCCCAGGTATGATTGCTTTCATGGCTGGTATTAGTTCATCACCACTTTTATCACTAGTACCTTTCTTAAACTTTACTCTATTATTTCAAGATATAGTTGTAGGTAATATAGATATTGTTAATATTTTATTAATGAGTTTATCTACGATTGTTATTATTGCCTTAGTCTTAATTGTAATAATTAAACAATATAAGAGTGAAAAAGCATTATTTTAGACCGTTTATCGACCACTTTTAGCATCTTAATACTCAAAATTAGTTTATAACTTGGCTTTTTGAGTTAAAATAGGGCTTTCATGAGTTCTATTTTTTTATTATAATTTTAGTAGGGAGAAAGTGATTATATTGAAAATATATATTATTGGACCACCTGCTTCAGGTAAAACAACTTTAAGTAAAATATTAAGTAAAAAATATAATATAAAAAGTTATGAACTTGATAAATTAGTTTTTGATGATCTTAATAATCATATTAGAAGAGATGATGAAACTATTAAGAAAATGTTTAATGATATTTTATCTAAAGATTCTTTTATAATAGAGGATGTAGGAAGAAGTAAATTTGTTAAAGGTTTAGAAAAATGTGATAGGATATATTATATAAATATAAAGAAAAGAGATATTTATAAAAGAGTTATAACAAGGTGGATTAATATGAGGAAAGGTAAGGAAGAGTATAATTATCCACCAACATTATTACAGTTAATAGATATGTTTAGAGTTGTTAATAGTTTTTATAAGAAAGAAAAGAAGAAGTTAGATTATATAAATAATTTTAAAGAAAAAGTTATTTATTTAGATAAAGATAAATTAAATGAGTTAGAAAATAGATAAGGAGTGGAAGTTATGTCGTTAAAAAATGCAAAAGAACATTTAAAAAAATATGGATTAGATAATAAGATAAAAGAATTTGATACATCATCTGCAACAGTGAGGGAAGCAGCGATTGCTTTAAACTGCAAAGAAGCAGAGATTGCTAAAACTCTATCATTTTTAGTAAATAATAAACCTATATTAATAGTAACAGCAGGTAATAGAAAGATAGATAATTCCAAATATAAAAGTAAATTCAATGAAAAAGCTAAAATGCTTAAAGCTGATGAGGTAGAACCACTTATTGGTCATAAAGTAGGAGGAGTTTGTCCCTTTGGTATAAATGATGGTGTTGATGTTTATCTAGATATCTCTTTAAAAGATTTTGATATAGTTTATCCTGCTTGTGGTAGTAGTAATAGTGCTGTAAAACTTACTATTAAAGAATTAGAAGAAGCATCTAATTATAAAGAGTGGATAGATGTATGTAAAATAATAGAAGAAGGTTAAAGTTTATGAGAAATATTTTATTATTATCATTTTTACTTTTATTAGTAGTTATTTCTTGTAATGTTATAGTAGTAAATGCAAAGGAAACATCTTATAATAGTTCTGTAACTATTTTAAGAGCAGGTGGAGGAAGTAGTAGTGGATCTCATTCAAGCTCTGGTGGTTCTAGTAGTAGACATTATGGAAGAAGAGGTTATAGTAGTCCTCTTTCCAATATTATTTCTGCTATAATATTTATCATTATAATATTTGCATCTACAATAATCTTATATTTTAAAGTACTAAGAGCATCTTTTAATAGTAAAAGATATTTAAGACTATTAGATAATAAAGATATTACTTGGAAGTATAAAACTATTGAAAAAAGAGTAATAGAAACTTTTTATATTGTAGAAGAAGCTTGGACTAATAATGATATCAGTAAAGCGAAAGATTATATGGATAATGATTTGTATGAGAATTTTAAGTCTAAACTTGAGTGGATGGATATTAATAATAGAAGAAATATCTTAAAGAAAATAAGATTAGTTAATCTAAAGCCAGTATCTGTTTATGATGATAAAGATGATAATAAAGATTTGATTTGGTTTTACATAAAAGGAAAAATGATAGATTATATTGTTGATACTAAGACAAAGAGTATAGTCAGTGGAGATACTAAAAATAAATCTTTTGTAGAGTTTTGGAAATTTGTAAAAAATGAAAATAATGAATGGGTATTAAGTGAAATATTACAGGAAGATGAGAGTAAAAAAATAGGGTTATAAACTAAAAAATAGTAGTGTTTTTAACTACTATTTTTTAGTCTCCAAACATTTCAAAGATTTCACTCATAAACGATTCTCTTTTTTGTTTTCTAGGTTTTTCTTCATAATGTTTTGATTCTTTGTGAGAACTTTCTTTAACTTCTTTATTTATATAAGCATCTTCTTTTTCCATAATTTTTTCAAGTTCTCCACGGTCTAACCAGATACCACGGCACTCTGGACAATAATCTATTTCAACACCTTTCTTTTCACTCATTAGTAGAGTAACATCTTTACAAACTGGACATTTCATAAACATCTTCCTTTCTTTTTGTTTTATTATAACATTATGTTAAAATGCTAGTAAATAGTAAAGTTATACTATATAATTAATTTAGGTGATAACATGTTTAAAGTAGAAGAGAATAGAACAATATATTTAGATGATAAAGGTAATATTTTAGGAGAAGTAGATTATCCGTATATTTCTTCTAAAGTTGTAGATGTTAATCATACTTATGTTGACATAAGTTTAAGAGGACAGGGGATTGCAAATCTACTTTTAACTTATGCTTTTAATTATTTTAAAGAAAATAATATTAAAGTAAAATGTAGTTGTTCTTATGCAATTAAATGGATTAATAATCATGAAGAGTATCAAGATTTAATTATAAATAACTAAAGGGAGTATTTTATTATGACAAGTAAAAAAATTAAAATTATTGTACTAATAGTATTTATGGGTTGTTTTATTTTTAATGCTTTTTCATTAGGTAGTGGCATTTATAATGACTATCAAAATGATAGTATAGATTATGAAATTAAAGAAGAGATAAGAAACGCTCCACCTGATGTTTTAGAGGAGTTACAAATTGATGATATAAACAATATAGATGAAGAAGTTGTTATAAAGTTAAAAAATAAATACTTTATGAATGCTATTATTATTGTTTTAGTAATATCTTTATTTTTAGCAATTGTAGAACCAATATTATTATGGATTATTTTAATCGCTATTTATTTAAGTAGAAAAAAATATATGAAATTAAAACTATCTAGTGTTGATTTTTCTAAAGATAAAAGTTATTATCGTGATGTATTAAAAGAATATTCTCCATCAGTATTATCTTATATTGATAATTTTAGTATTGATTATACTAGTTCTTTATTAGGAGATCTTTTAGCATTAGAACAAAGGAAAATGATTACTATAAATCAAGATAATATTACAGTATTAAGTAATGAAGGAAAAGATTCATTACCTATAACATTGAAATATGTATTTGAAAATATTATTAATGGTAATTTAAATATAGATAGATTCGCTTATGAAAATATGATTATAAAAGAAGCGAGAAGTTTAAATTTATTAGAAGATGATAAAAAAGTAAAAAGTCATATTAAAAAAGAAATATTAATATCTATTATTATTTATATAATATTTATAATAGTTACTATAGTTTTATTTAATAATATAGAAAATATAAATATTATGAATAATATTTTATTAGTCTTTGTTATTTTCTTTATCTTCTTTATATTATTTTTGATCTTAACCTATTATCCTATAACAAAAATTATATCATTAATAATTTTAACTAATAAGTTAAAACATAATAATGGTATAAGAACTTCTATTGGTGAAGAAGTTAATTTAAAGCTAGAAGGATTAAAAAACTTCTTAAAAGATTTCTCTATACTTGATGAAAAGACTAAAGAAGAATTAATTATTTGGCAGGATTATCTTATATATTCAGTAATTTTTAATCAAAATACTAAGATAGTTGATAAGTATAAAAATGTTATTAAATAATCTTTCATAATTAGCCCATAGTTTTCCCATAATCTTTCTTTATACTTAAATTATGAAAGGAGGAGATTATATCGTAAATATAAAAGTTATAGGCGCTAATTGTAGTAATGGTATGAAAATATTAAAAAACTTATCTAAAGTAGAACGTGAACTTGATATGGAATTTAATATTGAGAAAATAGATTCTACTTATAAAAAGAAGTATAACATAAATGTCATTCCTGCTCTTATGATAGAAGATAAAGTTGTCTCTACTGGTAATGTTTTAACTGATAGAGAGATAAAAAATTACATTAAAGAGCTTGCATAAATGAAAAGGACTCTAGTATTTAGAGTTCTTTTACTTATTAAGAATAGCATCAATAGGTTTAATCTTAGTAATTTTACTTAAAGATATAATGGTAATAATTATAGATATGATAATAGTATAGATAAACATTAGAATTGGTACTAATGGATGAGTAACTATACCATTAAAGATAAAGCTTCTATTACCAAAGATAGAATTATTTAAGACACTGATAATAATGAACCAAAGAATAATAGAAACTATATAAGAGATAATACCTACAGTTAAACTCTCATATAAGAATATTCTAATAATATCACCTTTATTAGTACCTAAAGCTCTTAGTATACCTATTTGTTTTTTAGAGTAATTTATAGATACATAGATAAAGTTAGAGAATAGTAATATTGTAAAGAGAATAAATACTAAAGTAACGATATTTATATATTTATTTAGAAAACTGTAGATATAAGCAAGAGAATTTATATCATCAGAGTAGGGCATAGTTATTAATAATGTTTTTCCTCTAGCATCATCTTCATAACTAGGATATTTTCTAAATATCTTTAAAAGAGATGTTTCATTATCATCATATACTCTAAAAGAGATTAATTCTTTATGAACTGCTTCACTCTTTATTTCTTCTAAATAATCTTTACTAATATAGTTATCTGTTAGACTAACACCTGTTATTTTTAAATCTTTATAATAACCTTTGGTATTATAGTGAGTTTCAAATGGAACAGTTAAATTATTAGTAGTAATATAATTAGTTATAAACGTACTTAAAAGTTCATTATATTCACCACTATTATTTGCTAAATAAATATCTAACTCTTCTTTAAAACCATCAACATATTCTTGTAAGTAATTAAGAGATACAATAACTTCATCACTGTTTAAATTAGTAATAGGAGTTATAACATCTCCATTATTGTTATATACTTTTATACCAGAGATTCCTCCATCTTTTAAGACTTTATCTTCATTTATAACGGCATTGTTTAAAAGTGCTTCATCTGTAGTATTAAATTTTAAATCTAAGTTTTTACCATAAATAGTATAGGCTTTGTTAATATAATAACTAGAGTAATCTTGAGATATTGTTTGATTACTTAAATCACTATAACGACTATTATCATCATCAATTATTCCTACAATAATAACATTATTTAATCCAAAAGGAAGTTCTCTTCTACTATTAACTAAATTATCATAAGAAGTAGGCTTAAAAAGATTACCATTTATATCTTTAATTCCTTTTTCCATGATATTATCAGCAAGATATTTATGAATAACTATTTCATTATTAGTTTTGGGAATAGTACCTATAATGTTAGATAGTAGTTTATCATCTTTAATCTCTACATAGGTAGTAATAGGAATAATAGTATCTTTATCATTAATAGGTTCAAAAGATAAAATACTGTTGTTATCATAAATATAATACATAGGGTTTGCAGTTACATTGTTTTCTTTTTCAAAATCACTAATTATTTCATCAGTCATGGGTAATTCTTCTTTAGTTCTATATGTTGAATTAATAATATTGACATAACTAATATCATAATAAGTTTCGTTGTTTTCTATTAAGGTATCAGTTGCAAGTATATTTTTATCAAACATACTTGTATTAACAGATATTCCCATAAAGACTAAAGAAATCATTGTTAATATTACTGTAAAGAATAGTTTAACTTTATTACTCTTTAAGGAAGTTAAAGCAAAGTGTAAACACTCTTTAAAAGGGAGTCTTGATTTAGTTAAAGAGAAAGTATTATCATCTTTTGCTTCAACAGTTAAATCGTTTCTAATAGCATTACCATCTTGTAGTTCTAATATTTTATCAGCATAAGTATTAGCATTCTCTAAGTCATGAGATACAACAACTACTAATTTTTCTTTACTAATCTCCTTTAATAACTTAAAAGTTTCTAAACTAGAATGACTATCCAAGTTACCAGTAGGTTCATCTGCTAGTATCACTTTAGGATTTTTAATTAGGGCTCTTGCAATACCAACTCTTTGTTTTTGACCTCCAGATAACTCATTAATATTTCTATATTCTAACCCTTTAAGACCAAGACATTCTAAAAGATTAAGTATTTCTTCTTTATCTACTTTCTTTCTTAATAATTTTGCAGATAACATAACATTATCAAAGACATTATATTCTTCTAACAAATTAAAATCTTGAAAGATAAAACCAATATAAGTATTTCTATAACTATCATAATCTTTCTCCCTAAAACTATCTATATCTTTATTATCAATGTAGATCTTGCCACTTGTTTTACTATCAAGTCCTCCTAAAATATTTAAAAGAGTACTCTTACCACTACCACTTTTACCAATAATAAATACTAAGCCTTTATTACCTAAATTAATATTAATATCATTTAAGGCTTTGGTAACTTGTCCTTTCTTACTCCGATATTCCTTACTAACATTATTAAAATTTATCATAATCTTCACCTAGTATAATAATAACATAGTTTTAGATAAATTACTTTATATAATTTAATTTTAGATGTATTATATATAAATAAATGTAAAATGCCTAAAGTAAGTATAATAGTTCCTGTTTATAATGAAGTTGTTCGGAAACCTCTAATATTTCAAATGATAAGTATACTTTACAATATGTTAGTAAAAAAAGAGGAGAAAAAGCGATAAAGGACTTTGGACTTTTAAAACAATTTAATGGCATATTAGTCCATGACCACTTTATCATGTATTACAATTATGGAAGTGGAAATGCAGAATGTAATGTTCATGCTTTAAGATATTTAAAAGGAGTTACAGATTTTACTGAACATAAATGGGCTAAGAAACTTTCTGAACTGTTAATAGAAATGAAGAATAGAAAAGAAAAATTAATAGCATCTGGTGTAGAAAGAATTTCTGATACAGAATATGAAAGCTTTAAAAGTAGATATTTAGAAATCTTAAAAGAAGGTAATCTTGAATATAAGAAAGATTTAAAAACAAATGCTTATAAAAAAGAGGAGAGAAGATTACTAAATCGTTTAGAAAAATATGTAGATAATCATTTATTATTTTTAAAGAAGTTTTATGTTCCATTTTCTAATAATAGAGCGGAAGCAGATTTAAGATTTGCAAAGATTAGACAAAAGATTGGTAAGTTTAGAAGTATTGAAGGAGCGAATAACTTTGTAGTTATAAGAAGTTTTGCATCTACATGTTCTAAAAATAAAAAGTCATTAAATTCTTCTTTAAAAGAGGTTTTTAGTAATAAAACAGTTCAGGCATAAAAATAGATAGAACTTAATAGTTCTACCTAATTTTTGTCATGTTCTATCTGAACTGTAACAGGATCTATATGCTTTTTTTCTCTTTTACTTGAACTTATTTATAAAAAATGCTAAACTTATTTTAGTAATTGTAGTGAGGTGATAATATGGATGATAAAACAAGATTATTTAAACTAGTTAGTAATGACCAAGCAAAGGTTCATAAAACATTGCTTGAAGTATACAATTCTCTAAAAGAAAGAGGTTATAATCCAATCGATCAAATAGTTGGTTATCTAATCAGTGGTGATTTAGGATATATTTCAAGTTATCAAGATGCTAGAAGTAAAATAAAAACAATAGATAGAAGTAAGATAGTTGAAGTCTTACTTACTAGTATGCTAAATAAATAATGAGATATTTAGGATTAGATTTAGGTACAAAAACTATTGGCCTTGCTATTAGTGATAAAACAGGTTTAATTGCATCATCTTATGAAGTCTTACGTCATGATAACAATCCAAATGACTGTTTAGATGAGTTAAAATCTATTGTAGAGTCTATGAAAGTTGAAGCTTTAGTTCTAGGATTGCCTAAAAATATGAATAATACTTTAGGTGAAAGAGCCGAAGAAACTATAAAGTTTAAAAAAATACTAGAAGAACAATTAAAACTCCCAGTATATTTAGAAGATGAGAGACTAACTACTAAGAGTGCTGAATCACTATTAATTAAAGGGGATACCAGTAGAAAGAAACGAAAAAAAGTTATAGATAAAGTAGCTGCTACAATTATATTACAATCATTTTTAGATAGAAGGAGAAATTAATATGGATGGAAAAAATCAATTTAAATTAAAAGATGAATATGGTAAAGAAACAATTTATGATGTACTATTTACTTTTGATAATGAAGAGACTAATAAAAGTTATATAGTATATACAGATAATAGTTTAGATGATAAAGGTAATGTTCAAGTTTATGCTAGTGTATATTATCCAGGAACAGATTCTACTAAACTAGATCCTATTGAAACAGATAAAGAGTGGCAAGTAATTGAAAAAATTCTTGAAACTATTCAAGAAGAAGTTAAAGCTCAAGTTGGTAATGATAATAATAGTGGAAATACTGAAGGTAGTGACGCTTAATAATATGAAGGGATTGGCAGTATGAAGAAAATGCGAGTATTAGCTTTAATACTTTGTTTTATAGGACTTTTATTAATTGGCTGTTTTATTTATTATCAATATAATATTAGTCCTATAGATAAAAGTAGTAAAGCAAATATTGAGGTAACGATACCAGAAGGAATGAGTACAACTAATATAGCAAAAACACTTTATGATAAAGGTTTAATAAGAGATGAGTTATTTTTTAAAGTTTATCTAAAATTAAATAATATAAGTAGTCTGAAAGCCTCAACATATCTTTTAACTAAAAGCATGACTATGAAAGAGATTGTTGAAGAACTAGAAAAAGGCAATACTAATGACAATGTTATTAGATTAACTTTTAAAGAAGGCGAAAGTGTTAAAGACTATGCTAATATGATATCTAAAAATACAGATATTACTAGTGAAGAATTTCTTTCTACTATTAAAGATACTACACTATTAACAAGCTTAATAAATGATTATTGGTTTTTAACAGATAGTATTTTAGATGAGAATATATATTATCCTTTAGAGGGATATCTTTTCCCAGATACATATGAGTTTTCTAAAGAAAACCTAGATAGTGAGACCATTATAAGAAAACTATTAGATGAAGAGAAAGAAAAATTAGCTCCTTATAAAGATACTTTAAAAAATAGTAATATACATAGTATTATGACTTTAGCAAGTATCGCTGAACTTGAAGGAGTAAAAGATGAAGATAGAAAAATGATTATAAGTGTATTTAATAATAGATTAGCTAGAGGTATGAATTTAGGAAGTGATGTTACTACTTATTATGCCTTTGATGAAGAAATGAATTCTGATTTAACTAGTGAAATGTTTAACACTTATAATCCTTATAATACTAGAAGTAGTGAAATGGCTGGTAGATTACCTATTGGACCTATATGTAATCCATCTTTATCTAGTATAGATGCAGCGATTAATCCATCTACTAGTGATTATCTATATTTTGTTGCTGATAAAAATAGAAATGTGTATTTTACTAGGAATGTTAGTGAACATGAAGAAAAAGTACAGGAATTAAAAGAAAATGGTGATTGGATATGGTAAATAATAAATATGCATTGATTAAAGAAATAAAAGAATATGCAATAGATAATAAAATACCTATTATGAGGCAAGATGGAATTGATTTTTTAACAACTTTTATTATTAAACATCAAGTAAAAAATGTTTTAGAAATAGGATCTGCAATAGGATATTCTGCTATTATGATGAGTTTGTGTAGTCCTAATTTAAAAGTTACAACCATTGAAAGAGATGAAGAAAGATATTTAGAAGCGATAAAAAATATAAAAAAACTTAAACTTGAAGATAGGATTACTTTAATATTTAATGATGCTTTAAAGACAAAAATAGAAGGTAAATATGATTTGGTTTTTATAGATGCTGCAAAAGCTCAAAATATTAAATTTTTTGAATTATTTGAAAGAAATTTAACAGATGGTGGATTCATTATTACTGATAATATGTATTTTCATGGACTTGTTCATAAAAATGAAAAAGAGATAAAAAGTAGAAATGTAAGAGGAATTGTAAGAAAAATTAAAGATTATATTACTTTTCTTAAAAATAATGATAATTATAATACAACAATCTATGATATAGGTGATGGTATTGCTGTAAGTGAAAAAAAAGCCAGGGGAGGTAGTTAATATGTTTATATTAGCAACAGCTGATGCATGTAGTGATTATGCACTAGCTAATATTTTATCTTTGACACAGACTGCTTTTGATATAATTTGTGTAGCTGTCCCAATAATTTTAATTATTAGTTTAATTTTAACTATTATTAAAGTTATTACTGATCCTGATCAAAAAAACTTTATTAGGAAGATTATATCGCAAATAGCAGCAGCAATTATTGTTTTCTTTTTACCAACTATAGTAAATCTTGTTATGGCATGGCTACCAGATGGAGGAATGAATATAGGTTCTTGTTGGCAAGCAGCAAGAGAAGCAAAGAGTGATATTACTATTTTACCAGAAGATGAGTAATGAAAATTAATATAAAGAAAGTTTAGGACTTTCTTTTTCTATTAAAAAAAATTATAATACCTTTAGGAGTGATTATTGTGAATATATTAGTAACAGGTTCTAGTAGGGGACTTGGGAAAGCAATTATTTTAGAATATGCTAAGAATGGTTATGATGTAGTTATTAATTATAATAATAGTAAAGAAGAAGCTTTAGAATTAAAAGATTATGTAGAGTCTAATTATCATGTTAAAGCTTTAGTAATTAAATGTGATATATCTAAAGAAAGTGAGATTGATTCTATGATAGAAGAAATTTATAAAGAGTTTGGTCATCTTGATATCTTAATTAATAATGCTTCAATTGACTTAGATCAAGACTTTACTCTAAAGACTAAAGAAGACTTTATGAAAACATTAGAAGTTAATCTTGTAGGAACTTATCTATTATCTAAAAAAATAGGACTTAAAATGTTAGAAAGAAAGACTGGTAATATTATTAATATTTCATCTAATAATGGACTTGATACACCATATCCAGAGTCTATTGATTATGATGCTTCTAAAGCAGGAGTTATTTCTTTAACTCATAACCTTGCTAATTATTTCGCTCCTTATATTAGAGTAAATACTATTTGCCCTGGTTGGATTAATACTGATATGTCTAAAAAAATAAGTAATGAATTTAAAGAAGAAGAACTTAAGAAAATACTACTAGGTCGTTTTGCAGAGAAGGAAGAAATTGCAAATCTTGCCTATTTTCTTGGAACTGATAAAGCTAGTTATATAAATGATTCTATTATTAGAATAGATGGAGGTGTTAGAAGATGAGTGAAGAATTAATTAAAAAAGTAGATTTAAAGATTAAAGATGAACTAAGTAAGATAGATGAATTAGAAAGAATAAATAGTGAGAAAGTAATGGATGCTTTTATAAAAGAACAAGTCGCTGAAACTGATTTTAATTCTACTACTGGCTATGGTTATAATGATGTAGGTAGAGATAAACTAGAAAGAATATATTCTGATATCTTTAAAAGTGAAGATGCCCTTGTTCGTAATCAGTTTATCTCAGGCTCTCATGCTTTAACAGTCGCTTTCTTTGCCTTACTTCGTCCAGGAGATACTCTTTTAAGTATTACAGGTAAACCTTATGATACTATGGATGAAGTTATAGGACTTGTAGATAATCCTTCATCACTAAAAAGCTTTGGTATTAATTATATGCAAGTAGATTTAGTTAATAATGGCTTTGACTATGATAAGATTAAAGAAGTTATTACAACTAATAAAATTAAAGTAATAGAAATACAAAGAAGTAAAGGATATTCTACTAGGAAGAGTCTTACTATTGAAAAGCTTGAGTCTATTATTAGTTTTATTAAATCTATTGATAAAGATATCATTATTATGGTAGATAACTGTTATTGTGAATTTGTAAGTAGTAGAGAACCTATAGAAGTAGGGGCCGATATTGCTGTTGGCTCACTTATTAAAAACTTAGGTGGTGGAATTGCCCCTAATGGTGCTTACATCGTGGGCAGGAGTGATCTTATTAACGCCTGTTCAGAACGTTTAACTCTACCAGGGGAAGGAAAAGAAGTAGGACCGTCCCTTGGTATTAATAAACAACTATTCCAAGGACTATTTCTTGCACCTAGTGTTGTTGCATCATCCCTAAAAACTGCAATATTCACTTCTGCTTTATTAGAAGAATTAGGTTATAATGTAGAACCTAAATATAATGAGAAAAGAGCTGACATTGTTCAAAATATTATCTTTAATGATGAGAAACTCTTGATTAAATATACTCAGGGTATTCAAATGAATTCTCCAATAGACTCTAACTCAATGCCTATTCCTGATGCTATGCCAGGTTATACTGATAAAGTAATTATGGCTAGTGGTTCATTTACTCAAGGATCATCTATAGAATTATCTTGTGATGGACCATTAAGAGAACCTTATATCGCTTATCAACAAGGATCTTTAACTTATACTTATGGACGTCTTGCAGTTATAAAAGCTGTTTCTAATTTAGAGTCATAAAAGAACATCTTCCTTCATAAAGTGTAATAGTAAAAGGGAGGAAGCAAATGATTAATAAACAAAATTTATGGTTTTTAACTCTTTTTAGTCTTATCTTAGTCCTTAGTGTTTATTATATAACTATGCCTAACGACTTACTTATCGCAAGTTCTTCTACAGAAACTAAAGAAGAGGCAAAAGAAAAAGATAATAATACTGATACTACTGACGAAAATACTATTAGTGAAGTAGATGAAGCTGATAGCTTAACTGCCTTAAGAGTAAGTCTAGATGAAGAACGTGATAAAGAAAAAGAAGAATTAAAGACTACAATGACTAAAGAAGATGCTACTACTGATGAGAAAAATAATGCTTATGAGCAATTAAAATATTTATCAGTAATAGAAGGAGAAGAAGAAAAATTAGAAAAACTAATTAAAGAAAAACATAAGCTTGATAGCTTTGTTAAAGTAGATAATAATACTATTACAGTAGTCGCTGCTAAGAAAAAACATGATGTAACCCTTGCTAATAACATCATGAGAACTATACAAGGAGAGTATGATACTAAAAAAACTATAACAGTTAAATTTGAGGGTAACTAGTTCTTTTATCTACAACAAATATTCCTTTTCTCATAAACTACTATTGAGTACGTCAAGAATTAGGAAAGGGGATAATTATGAGAGGAATATTAACAACAAGAGAAAAAGAAGTCTTTACTCTTTTAGTAAGTGGTCTTTCTACTAAAGAGATTGCATCATCTTTAAATATTAGTGAAAAAACAGTTAGGAATCATATTTCTAATGTTATGCAGAAGCTTGGTGTTAAAGGAAGAGCTAATGCTGTTATAGAACTATTAAAATTAAATGAAATTACTTTATAAAAAGTACTAAACAAGTACTTTTTTTTATATAATTTACTAGGTGATTTTATGCTAAGAAAGAAAGCTTTAAGGAAAATATTTATTACTACTATGAGTTTATTTATTATTATGACTATCTATTTAATACCCTTAACAGAAAAGACACTTGAAACTAATTTAGAGTTTGAATATATAACAGATCTTGCTAATTCATCTATTTACTTATTAGATGAGAATAACTATTTAGTAAAAACTAAAGTATTACTTGATGAAGAATTATTAGAAGATAATATAAAAAATATTATAAGTAATTTAACTGTTAGTAGTAATAGTAAATTTCCTGATAAATTGAATGCTATTATACCTAAGAATACTAAGTTAAATAATATAACTATAGAAGAAGATATAGTTACTTTAGACTTTTCTAAAGAATTATTAAATATAGATGAAGAGTTATCTAATAAATTAATAGAATCTATTGTCTATTCTATAACAGAGTTAGATAGTATAACTAAAGTAAATATAACAGTTGATTCAATTCCTTTAGAAACATATCCTAATAGTAATAAAAAAATAGTTATGCCTTTAACTAGAGATATAGGTATTAATAATGAATATACTTATAATACTTTAGATAATATAACTAAAGTAGTTATATATTATGGTGAAGATATAAATAATAATATTTATTATGTACCAGTTACTAAGTATTTAAATAATAATGATAATAAAGATAAGATAGATATAATAGTAGAAGAACTTACTACTAGTTATATTTATGAAGATAATTTAAGAAGTATTTTAAATGAAAATGTAGAGTTAATTGATAAAGAAATAATAGATGAAGATTTATTAATTTTAAACTTTAATAGTGCTTTATTTGATAATAATAGCACTATTAAAGAAGAAGTATTATATACACTAAGTTATTCAGTTTTTTCAAATTATGATGTTAATACAATTAGTTTTAAAGTTGATAATAAAGATATAGAAACTGTAAAAAGAAGCAGTTTAACTTAAAATTTCTTGAAAGATGTAATCATTGATGGTATACTTTATTTATAATGTAGGTGAGATGATAATGGATAAAAATAATAAAAAGAGTAAGATAATGTTAATAATTATATTAGTTGCTTTAATTATAATTATAATAGCTTTATCATATGCAGCTTTTAGTTTTAGTAGGATAGGTAGTGAAAACGTTATTACTCTAGGTACATTAGAACTTACTTTAAATGAAGGTAATACTATTAATCTAGAAGATACTTATCCTTTAACTGATAGTGAAGGGCTAGCTTTAAGTGGATATGATTTTACTTTAGAAAATACAGGTACTGCTGCTGTTGATTATGTTATTTATTTAGATAATGTTGCAATAGAATCTCCTGATGTAAAATTAGATGATATGTACTTAAAATACAGTTTTGATAAGAATGCTTCAACTGGTACAGCAGAATATTTAGAAACTTTAGGAGAAGATGGTTCTAGAATATTAGATCAAGGAACATTAAATAGTGGAGAAGAAAATAGTTATGTTTTAAGAGTATGGCCTACAATTGAAGTAGATGGAGACTTTGGAGGTCAAGTTTGGAAAGGTAAGCTTAGAATAACAGGAGACCAAGTTAGATAAAGAAAGAAGGTAAAAATATGAGAGAATTATGTTTACAATATGTTACCGGGGGGGCAGTTTAATAGTAATTTAGTTACTTTCTTTCATAGTGCAAGAAGAATAGAGTAAGAAAATTATTCTATTCTTTTTTTGTGTGTAATAATGGAAGGAGTAAGAAATTTATGGAGAAGAAGAAAAATAAGAAAGCGACAGTGATAATTATAAGCATATTTATAGTATTAATACTTGCAATACTAATAAGTTATGCATATTTTACTACAGAGTTAAATGGAACGGACCAAATAGTAAAAGTAGGCGAGTTAGAATTAGTACTAGATGAGACAAGTGAAGGGATAAGTTTGGATAATGCTATAGGTATAAGTGATAGTGAGGGACTATCGTTAGATGGTTCAACTTTTGAATTAAGAAATAATGGTAGTAAAGCGGTAGATTATACAATTTATTTAGATGATAATACTATAGAAGAAACTGACACTAGAATAGATGATAAGTATTTAAAGTATAATCTAAATAAGAATGGAGCTGATAGTGGAGCAACACTTTTAACTAAGATAGGTTCTAATCCTAATAGAATATTAGATTCTGGAACAATAGAAGGTGGAAAGACTAATAAATATAAACTAAATTTATGGATAACGGATGAAGTAGATGGCAATTACTCAGGACAAGTATTTAGTGGAAAGTTAAGAGTAGAAGTTAGTCAAGAAAGAGATAAAACAGCTTCAACTGTATTACTTGAAAATATACCAAAAGAAAATCAGTATGATGATGGAGTAGATACATTTATAACTGGAGAAGACCCTAATAATTATATCTGGTATAGTGGTAAATTATGGAGAGCGGTGTCTGTTAATAATGAAGAAAAGACTGTTAAACTAGTAACCCAGTGGAATATAAGCACAATTCCTTATGACAACGATAGTAGTGTTTTTGAAGGAAGCAATATGGAAATGTGGCTAAATGATACGACAGTAGATGGTTTCTTAGGTAATTTAAGAGATTATGAGAACTTTATCGTAACAGATGCAGTATGGGATGCCACAATGGATAATAGTACATTAGAAAGTGTAACAAGACCAAATGGAGAAACAACAGTAATAGCATCTGTAGGACTTTTAAATATATATGAATATAAAACTAGTTATAAAGGCACAACTCGTAACAGTGGCTATTTAAATAATGGGCTTTGGTGGTGGACTTTAACACCAAGCACTACTTCTTCTTTGCGTTATGTGAATTCTAATAGTACTGTTGGTTCAATTAACCCTTCAAAATCATATGGTATCAGACCGTCAATAAATTTAAAATCCAATGTAGAAATAGTAAGTGGTAATGGAACAAAAGAAATTCCATACAGATTAGAGGGAGACAATGATACTAATTTATCAGGAACAAAATTAAATACAAGATACAGTGGTGAATATATAAAAATTGGCAAGGATGAAAATAACTTATATCGAATAGTAAGTCATGAAACTGAAGGATTAACCAAAATAACAAGTGCCGAACCTCTAAAAAATTCCGGAGATTTTCTCACAACGACTTTTGGAAGTAATAATATTTATTCAAATACTAGCACTGTAGGCAGATTTCTTAATACAGATTATTTAACAAATTATGTAGGAGATAGCTACAGTAATATGATAGAAGATAGTACAACATGGTATTTAGGAGCAGTAGGAATTGGTCAAAATTATAGATTAGCAAAATATACAGATGAAACTGGTAATACATTAACATCAAGTACAACTACAGCAAAAGTTGGTCTATTAAGATTAGGTGAGTTAATGTCAGGGCAATTTGATAGATATGAAAATAACAGTTACTTTTGGCTATTAAACCCATATAATTCAACATATGCACTAGCAACTAGTGATGTAGGGAGTTTCTGTTAATGTAGGAGTTCGGGCTTCTTATGCAATCAAACCTACCTTTAATCTAAAGTCAAATATCATAATAACATCAGGTGACGGAACACTACAAAATCCATTTAATATTGAATTATCTAACTAAAGAGGACTTACCTCTTTTTCTTTTTTTTCATATAATATAATGGTGTTGTGTATGGAAATAGATTATGAAGAGATTAAATATTTAGATAATCCTAATATAATCGATATTAGAGACCATTATTTATATGAAAGAGGACATCTTAAAGGTTCTATTAATATCCCCTTAAGAGTTTTAAGGACTATGCCTGAGAAGTATTTATCAATTGATAAAACATATTATTTAATCTGTGAAACTGGTTTTACTAGTAAAAGACTCTCAAATATCTTAAATACTAAAGGTTATCATACTTATAGTATAAAATCTGGTTATGAAAAAAACTCTTGACGAAAGTTTGTTCTACCTGTATATTATATATGGGAGGATTTATTTATGGATTACTTAATTATAATATTACTTGTAATAATAATTATTTTAATAGTTATATCTCTTATGAAAAATATTAATGAGTCTAAAATAACAGATAGACTTAATAATTTAGAGATTAATACTATTAAAGAGTTAAATGAATTTAAAGATGGTTTAACTAGGAATTTGACTGATGATTTTACTAAATTAAATGAAGGATTAGAGAAGAGATTACTTGCAATTAATGAAGCAGTTAATGAGAGAATTAATCAGAATTTTGAAAAGACTAATAAAACTTTTACTTCAGTAATAGAACGTCTTAGTAAGATTGATGAAGCTCAAAAGAAAATAGATACACTATCTACTGATATAATCTCTTTACAAAGTATTTTAACTGATAAAAAGACAAGAGGTATTTACGGAGAAGTTAATTTAAAACATATCTTAGTAAATGTTTTTGGTGAAGGTAATGATTCTATTTATAGATTACAATATACACTACCTAATGGAACTATTGCAGACTCAGTTCTTTTCGCACCAGATCCTCTTGGTACTATTGCAATTGATTCTAAATTCCCTTTAGAACATTATCAAATAATGGTTAATAAAGATTTATCTAAAAGTGAAAGAGAAGCTGCTACTAAAGCATTTAAAACTGATGTTAAAAAACATATAGATGCTATTAGTAGTAAATATATAATAGATGGTGTTACAAGTGATCAAGCGATTATGTTTTTACCTGCTGAAGCGATATTTGCAGAGATTAATGCTTATCATCCTGATTTAATAGAATATGCTTATAAGAGAAGAGTATGGTTAACAAGTCCAACTACTTTAATGTCAACACTAACAGTAATACAAATGATTATTAAGAATATGGAAAAAGATAAGTATACATCTATTATTCATGAAGAATTAAATAAATTAAGCTTAGAGTTTGCAAGATATAAAGAACGTTGGGATAAACTATCTAGAAGTATTCAAGCGGTTAATAAAGATGTTGAAAATGTCTCTATTACAACAGATAAAATAAGTAAAAAATTTGAAAGTATTAATAAAGTAGAGTTTAAAGATGCTAAAGAAATAGAAACAACTAAAGAGCTTCTTTAAACTTCTTTTTGTATAAAAAATAATTATTTTTGTATACTAAAAATAAATTAGAATAAATTATATTAGGTGATATTATTAAACATATAATTATAGGAGTAATAGGTTTTATTTTAACAAATATAGGTTTCTTTTATTTTATAGTTTATTCTAATCTATTTACATTTGGATATTCTATTAAAGAATACTTAATATTTATGGCTTCTAATATAAAGAATTATACTTTATTATTAGGTATCATTCTTTTACTAATTGCTTTTAGAAAGGAGAAAAAACTGTGATATATACATATGATATTTTACTTAATTGGACAAAAGGAGAACGATTAAAAGAATTTTATGAATGGACTTTAGAAGATGATTTAGAACATATTAAAAAAATGCCTATTATTAGGATAAGAGAATCTTTATTAAAAGATTTATTAACCTCTAAAGTGAAAATAGATAAGAGTTTTCTTTCTAAGATAAAATATAAAAGTGAAAGTTATTTTCATAATGAAATAGATGTAATAGATTATGCCTTTATTGTTACTACAGAGAAAAAGTCTCTAGCATTAGAACTAGATGATGAAGGTAATGTTATGTATAAAAGTAGTCTTTTAATAGATGAAGAAGAAGAAATTTTAGAAATAGGAGAAGATTTAGTAGTAATGGATATCCCATATGAAGTTATAAGTAAAACTAATAATATTTCTTATCTTACTAGAAAAGAAGAAGAGGAAAGAAGATTTTTAACTAAAGAGATAAAAAAAATTAAACAAAATAAAGAAAAGTCTAAACTAAATTATTTATATAAAGAGTTTTTTATAGATGATGTAGAATCTTTTAATGATAAGTTAACTATATTAGAAAAGGAAATATCTAAAGACTATAATTCTTTTCATCATAAATTATATAATCTTTTAAAACTAACAACAATAAAAAAGAAGTAATTATCTAATTCTATAAGTCTTAGTAATTTCTTCTTTTTTTGTATCATCTTTATCTTCTAAAATTTTCATATATTCATGTTGTTCAATTGCCTCTTGTGTAGAAATTAATATTAGTTCTTCAAGTTTTTCAAAATCTATATCTATTTCTTTCTTGGAAATATTTCCTTCATTTTTCTCTTTCATGTAATACCTCACTCAGTGATAAGATTATAAATTATCCAAAATTATTTGTCAAATAGTATAAATAATAAAATATTGTTAATAATAGGAATAGGTGATAAAAATGAGAAAAATATTATTATTGTTAGTATCATTAATTTTAGTAACAGGATGTAATGATATGATGAATACTCCAACAAGAAGAGTAGAAGAATATTTGGGAAAATATCAAATATTAGATAGTACTGTCTTGACAGAACTTGATGAAGTTGTAGATAATAGTGATTATAGTGAAGATTATAAAGAAGAGTATAAAGAACTAATGATTAAACAGTATCAAAATTTATCTTATAAAATAAAAAATGAGCAGACTGATGGCGATAATGCAACTGTTATAGTAGAACTAGAAGTATTTGATTATAATAATGCTTTAAAGGAAGCGGAAGATTATATAGATGAACATAGTAATGAATTTGAAAGTGATGATAAAGAAACAAGTCAAGAAAAAATAGATCATTATAAGATAAATGCTATGAAAGAAGTTACTGATAAAGCAAGTTATACAATTAATTTTAGCTTAATTAAAGATAATAAGAAATGGGTATTAGAGAAGATTAACGATAGTGACTTAGAAAAAATTCATGGATTATATGAAGATTAAAAATACAATTCTATTATAAAATAACATATTGCAACCACTAATTGGTTGCTTTTCCTTGCTAAATTACATAAAATATGGTAATATAACACCAATCAAAGGGGTATGTAGTATGAGCAGTAAAAAGAGTGTATTTGCAAAAGGTTATAGTTTTAAGAAATTGTTTTTCATCTTTGTAATAGGTTCTATTATTGGTGTTTTTTATGAACAAATCCTTAATTTAGTAAAAATCTATTTTGCAACAGGGGATATTGTCTGGGAATTAAGAAGGGGAGTTTTATATGGACCTTTTAATCCTTTATATGGACTAGGAGCAGTACTTGTTGTCTATTTATTAGCAAGACCAAATTACTCTAATATAAAAACATTTATATATGGAGGACTTTTAGGAGGTTTTATAGAATATTCTATTAGCCTTTTACAAGAAATATTTACTCATACCACTTCTTGGGATTACTCCCATCACTTTTTAAATATTGGAGGAAGGACTACTATTCCTTTCATGATAGCATGGTGAGCCTTTACTCTAATCTTTGTAAAACTGATCTATCCTTTTCTTTCTAAATGGATAGAAAAAATACCTGTAAATATTGGTAACATAATTTTCTATATTCTTTTAATCTTTTTAATAATTGATATGCTTGTATCTTGGACGGCTTTATTTAGAAGTGCTATGAGAAGAGAAAATATTGAACCCATTACACCAGTAGGAAGACTATATGATAAAGTTTATCCAGATAGTGTTTTAGCAAAGAGTTTTCCTAATATGGAATTTAAAGTTAGAAAGGATAAGTAGTATGATAACATTAATATGCTTAGTTTTAATATTTATAGCAAGTTACTTATTAATAAAAGAATATATTGTTGCCTTAAAAGGTTCTAAAATAACTTTAAAAAGAAATTATGATGAACCTTTATTTGCTATCTTAATCCCTGCAAGAGATGAATCAAAGGTTATATCTAATCTAATAGACAGTATAAAAAAACAAACCTTTAAGATAGACTCTAAAGATATTTATATTATTGTAGAAAGTAAGAAAGATAAAACAGTAGATATTGCTAAAGAAAGAAATATTAATATTATTTATCGTAAAAATCTAACTAATAGAAGAAGAAAAGGTTATGCCTTAGATGATGCTATTAAAGAGATATTAAAAAAGAAAAAACACTATGATGCTTACTTAATCTTCGATGCTGATAATGTCTTAGATAGAAATTATTTTAAAGAAATGGTTAAAAGTTATAAAAAAGGGTATGATATAGGTATAGGCTATCGTAATACTAAAAATGGTAATATGAGTATATATTCAGCATGTTCTTCCTTAACTTTTTCTATGATTAATACCTTTTCTAATAACTATAAAATGAAACATAACCTAACTCTAACTGTTAGTGGAACAGGCTTTTATATTAAAGGAAAGATTATAGAAGACCTTGGAGGCTATCCATTCAATAGTTTAACAGAAGACTATGAATTTACTTTATATGCAACTCTTAATGACTTAACATCAACATATAATATGAAAGCAAAGTATTTTGATGAACAACCAACTGACTATGCTACTACTATTAAACAAAGAACAAGATGGGTTAAAGGTTATTTTGATTCAAGAAGAAAGTATTATCCATTACTTAAGGAAAAAGCTAGTAGAAAAGATAATAATTATCCATCAGCATATATTGCCTTAGTAGGAGTAAAACCCTATGTTCTACTAGTTATTAGTATTATTTTATACCTTGCAAACCTAATTTATAGAATAATATCAAACTCTATTGTTAAAGTAGAAGTCTATAACTTACTATTACAATTTCTAATAATAGTACTTGCTATCTATATAGTATTATTAATCTTTACAGTAATACTTTTAATAAAAGAAAAAGATAATCTAAGATTAAATAGAAAGATGAAGATAAAATCTCTATTCTTTAATCCTTTATTTTTAGCAAGTTATGTAAAGTGTTTGTATTTAGCTTTGAAAAATAAAGATTTAGCCTGGGAAAAAATAGAACATACTGTTAATATAGAAAAGGAGGGTAAAAAATGATAACACTAGTTAAAGATATAAACGAAGCGGATGGTATTACTCATAATGGAACAATGCATGCGGATGAAGTCTTTGCAACTGCCTTTTTATCTCTTTACTTTGGTAATTTTAAAGTAGCAAGAGTAAGTGAAGTTCCTAAAGATATATCATCTAAGACTATTATCTATGATATAGGAAAAGGTAAATTTGATCATCATCAAACTGATGCTAGAATAAGAGATAATGGTATTAAATATTCATCATTTGGACTTCTTTTTGAAGAGTATGGTTTAAGTTACTTAAAAAAGCTAAAACTAAAAAATACTAAAGCCATCTATAATTATTTAGTTAAAGACTTTATAGAAGCGATAGATGCCATTGATAATGGCATTTTTCCTGAAATAAAATCAATATATAAAATAAAGACAGTAAGTGATGTTATAAAAATATTTAATCCAAGTTATGGAAGTAATGATAAAGAAGATGAACAATTTATAAAAGCAGTATCTTTAGCAGAATCTATCCTAACTGAAGAGTTAAAGAATATAATAGGTAAGGTTGAAGCAGGGACTAAAGTAAAAAAACTTCTAAATAAAACAAAAGGACCTATTCTTATATTAGATGAATACTTACCTTATGAAGAGACAGTTTTAACATCTCTTTCTGGCAAAAAAATATTATTTGCTATCTATCCTTCTAATAGAGGAGGATATGGTATTAAAACTATTCCTATTAGTACAACAGATAAAACTAGTAGAGTCTATTTTCCTAAAGAGTGGGGAGGACTTACTAATGATGCTTTAGAAAAAGTAACTGGCATAAAAGGTTCACTATTCTGTCATACTAATAGATTTTTAATGACTGCTAGTGACTTAGATACTGCTAAAAAGTTAGCAGAACTTGCTATAAATATTAATGAAAAAGAATAATAGTAGTAATTAATAGAAGTTTAGGGTACAATAATAAATGGAGGAATAAATATGGAAAACGATGGACAAAACTTAAAAAAAGTAATGACAATTATAACTGTTATCATAACCATACTTTTAGTAGCATTCATAATCTATGCTATTAAGATGAATCTTTTAACAAGCCCAGAACTTTTAGTTGAAAGAATAAAATCATATGGTATTATTGGACCTATAATCTTTCTACTTATTCAAACAGCCCAAGTAGTCTTTCCTGTTATTCCAGGAGGAGCATCCTGTCTTGCAGGAACCCTTGCCTTTGGACCTATAGAAGGTTTTATCTATAACTATGTAGGACTAACTTTTGGAAGTATTGTAGCTTATATGTTAAGTAGAAACTTTGGACTTCCTCTAATAAAAAAATTATTTAAAGAAGAAACAATCAATAAGTATTTAAAATATATTAGAACTAAAAAGTTTGAAAAAATATTCTTTTGGGGTATCTTATTACCAGGAGCTCCTGATGATTTATTATGTTATATTTCAGGTATAAGTAATTTGACCTTTAGAAAATTTCTTATTATAATATTATTAGGTAAACCACTTACATTAATATTCTACAGTTTATTTGTAAATTTGTTTTAAGGAGTAGTTATGGGACACGTTAGTTATCTTTCTTTTTATGAAAGCCCTATTGGGATAATTAGAATTAATACTAGTTTTTATGATATCTTATCTATAACTTTTGTTGAAGAACAAACAGAAGAAGAAAGGGAGAATCGCTTAAGTATCAGAGTAAAAGAAGAATTATATTTATACTTTAAAGGAGAATTAAAATCATTTTCATTTTATAATTATTTAATATCAGGACTTGAAAAAAGAGTCTTAGAAGTAGTAAGTCATATTCCTTATGGAGAAACATTAACTTATAAAGATGTCGCTAGATTTTTAGGTAATGAAGAAATGACTAGTCCTGTAATAACCGTTTTAAATGAAAATCCTTGCCCCATCCTATTACCATGTCATAGAGTAGTAGCAGATGAAGGTATAGGTAGTTATGTTGAGGAAATAGAGAAAAAAGAATATTTATTAAACTTAGAAAAAGAGAACATGTAAACTAAGAAAAAAGTTCTCTTTTTTAAGTTGAAGTGGGATTAAGACTGTGATATTATTATAATAGGTGATGAATAGTGACACAAACGGTTTATAGTGAAGAAAATATGAGAGTATTACTTTTTTATGTAATAATACCTTTAGTAGTAATTTTAGTTTTATTTTTTATAGGTACTAAAATATATGAACGTCGTAATAAAGGAAAAGACTTAAATAGAACTAATTTTGTTATCAATTATTGGAGTGATGTCATAGGAATAATTTTTACTGCTATCCTTCTTTCTGTTTCAATAGGCTTTTCTTTAGCCTTTACCGAAAATGTACGAGCTTTAAATGCAATTGAAGAAAATATATTCTTTTATTATTTCTTTATGGTATTTCCATTATTTCCACTATTTTTCTTAATATTCTATATAGTTAAATTTATTAATAATATCAGAAGAAAAGAAAAATTAGATAAGGAAGAAATAGAAAATATAGAAAGTGAGGATGCATAATGAAAGAGAAAAAAGAAAGTTCTATTATGAATATTTTTATCTATCTATTAATAGCAATTTTAATAATTTTAATCATTCTTCCTCCATTAACAAGAGTTTTCTTTAAAGAAAGTACTACTGATACCAATATAAATTCTTCTAATGGTACCAATACTATAAGTAGTGCGACAGCCCTAACATGCAGAAGAGAAGTAACAGTAGGGACAATGATTTATAATGTTACAATTACTAGCAACTATAGTAATAATACTTTAAATAAAGTAACATTTAATTATGAAGCTCCAGAAGTAGTAGATAATACTGTAACTGATAATCCTGTTTTAACAGAGATGAATACAATAAGAAATTCAGGTCTTGTAGAAGAGACTACTAATGGCTTATCTACAGTTTTTGTTCTTACAAAAGAAACAAAAGAAGCTAATCCTACTAATACTAGTTTAGATACTTTCTTCCAACCACTTGATAGTCAAACAACTACTCTTGAGTCTTTAGGCTATACTTGTTCAAGCCTAACTGCTTAATAACACATATTATTAAAGAAAGAGTAATTAAGGGTGAGAATAATAAATAAAAACTAATTATATAACTTAGTCTACCTAATATGAAAGTACTTGATAAACTATTAATTACTAACATAAAAGGATAGTTATAACTAGTTAATATGATAGTACTAGTAGAAAAATATAATAATAAGTAATCTATAATTACTATTAAAAGACCAAATATTAAAGCAAGATATAAATATTTATCTTGTTTTTTTCTATTATCTATTTCATTATAAGGAATAAATAAAAGTAGTAGTAAAGGAACTGTTTCATATATGGAAAATAAAATACCACCCTTTAATATATCAATAACATTATTAGTAAAAGGTACCTTTAAATAAGTTAAATCTAAACTAAAAGTACTTCCTATAATATTAATAGCAAATAAAGGAATAAAGATAAATAAAAGTATTAAAGAAAGACTAGTTATTTCTTTATAATCTTTTAGTGATATAGTTAAACACATTAAAAGTAAAAGAATAAGAATACTATAAAAGTTACCACTACTTAAATAAGTATCTTTAATAAAATTAGTGGTTTCTAATAATAGATATATAAAGATTATAGATAATATTAATGAGATAATTATCTTTAAATATTTATTTTTAGGTTTAACTTTTTTTCTTAATACTAATATTCCTTTAAATATAATTAAAGTTAATATAGTTCCTAAGATAATACTAATAATAGTATCACTTTTACTAATTTTAATAACTTTTTCTATAAATAAAGGAAAACTAGATATAGAAAGAAAAAATGTTAAACTAGCAAGTTGTAATAGTCCTATCTTTTTATTAGTCATAAGTTTTATTCTCCTTTTCCTTTAATTTAATATCTATCTTAATATTAGAGTTTTTATAAGTGCTATAGTTAAGTTCTCTAGTTTTTAAATAAATATGATTTATAGTATTAGAGATATTATAGGTATTATTCTTTTCACTATTTAATAACTCTTCTATATCATCTTTTAACATCTTTATAGATTCCTTTTTTAAGTCTGTTAAATCATTACTATCAGGAGAATCAATATTACCAGTTATCTTAATATTAATAGTATTATCTTTATATTTAGTATTAGTTTTTAAGTTATATAGACTTACTTCATAATTTTTATCATTAAGTTTTATATTAGTATTAAAAGAATCTATTTTATCATTAAGTAGAAAACTCGCTCTTGCTACTTCTTTATCTAAAGAAATACTTTTACTTGGTATAAAGATACCTTTACTTATAAGACTTTCTTTATAACTAATAAGAGGTATAAAACCGTCTTTAATATCATCTGAATTACTGCTTAATAGTTCTTTAAAGGTAGTATTTATAATAGAACCACTCATTTCTTTTTCTTTTTTTATAAAACTTTTATAATCTCTTCGTTTATGATAATGGGAAAATAAATCACTTACTTTATCTTCTGTTGCAAGTACTAAATAGTCAATAGAAGTAAATTCATCTTTAAAGAACTTAATAGTAGTATCATCTAAAGTGTTAGTATTAAAAACGGATATTTCCAAATGTTTATAATAAGTCTTTTTATTATCAATATTTCTAGCTTTTAAGAATACTTCTCCTAAACTATTACCTGTAATAGTATAAACTTTATTATCATCATTAATAACATTTAGATATAGAGTATATTTATTATCAGTAAAGTCTAGTCCTAGAGTATCAACAACAGCTAGATTATTTAACTCATCATATGGTGTATATCCTAAAAATAATAATAATACTATTAAACATATAATAATTTTTTTCATTGGCTTTTCTCCCTTATTCTATTTTTTGTAAGAAGTGGATTTCTAAATCTTGTCTTTTTATGATTTCCCTTAACAATAGTATCTTTAATTTCTTCTTTAATAAAAGGAGAAAATGGTGCAAGGTATGGAAGACTTTCTGATGATGTTGTAACTAGGGATGCTAGAAGAATAATAAAACCTACAAAGATACCAAATAGACCAAAGAACATTGCAAGAAATAACATAATAAATCTCCACCATCTAAGAGCATAAATCATTTCAACTGATGAAAAGGCAAGACCTGATATTGCCGATATAGAAATAACTATTATCATAATAGGAGAGATAATACCAGCGGATACTGCCGCATCACCTAATATTAAACCACCAAGAATAGAGACAGATGTTCCCATACTAGCAGGTTTTCTTATATCACTTTCTCTTAGTATTTCAAAGGATATACTCATGAAAATTGCTTCTATTAAAGCCGAGAAGGGGACAGTATCTCGCTGTTCCATAAAGTTTAAGAATAAAGATAAAGGTAATATGTCTTGATTATGAGTAGTTAGGGCAATGTATAGGGCAGGAGTAAATATTGCGATGATAAAAGCAAGAAATCTTACTATTCTAATAAAAGAAGTATTAATCGCTTTCTCATAATAATCATCACTAGTATGTAAGTAATCTACAAAGAAAGTAGGAGTAATTAAAACAAAAGGAGAGTTATCAGAAACTATGGCAATCTTACCTTCAAGTAAAGCTTGAGCGACTTTATCAGGACGTTCAGTTGATGTAATTGTTGGAAAGAAAAAGTTAGTCTTACTATCTAAATAACTTTTTAAATTACCTGTGTCTAAGATACCATCAACATTAATTTTTTTAAGTTTATTCTTAATATTATCAACATTTTTCTTAATAGCGATATTATTCATATATAAAATACCTATCTTAGTCTTACTAGACTTTCCCACAAACATACCATCCACATATAAATTACAGTCTCTTATTCTTCTTCTAATAAGTCCTACATTAGTATTAAAATTCTCATTAAAGGCATCTTTACTACCTGTTATACTAGCTTCATTATTAACAATAGGGATACCTCTATCAACAGTAGCCCTTGCTTCAATTGCAATAGCTTCCGTATCACTAAAAAGAATAAGAGCGAAGCCCATACAAATATAATCAGTCATATCACTTAATTTATTTAATATCTTTCCGTTATTAGTAGGAATAAAGTTAAGAAGTTCACTTCCTATATCATCACTTTGAAACTTAATAGTTAAAAGACGTCTTAAAATAAAATCATTAACATAACTAGAACTACCTAAAACTTCACTCATAACAAGCGTAATTTCTCTATTATCGATAATAAAAGGTCTAACAATTAAATCAGTGGAGCTTCCAAAAGCTTTTTTAATCTCATCTGCTAGCTTAGAAGACATAACTTCACCTCATTTCACTTTTAGTATTACCAAAATAATATTTTTTATTAAATTATATAAAGACTATAAAATAATTACCTAAATATTGCTTAATCTTATCATATTTTCCCCACTTTTATCATATGACGATAAAAACTGGTGAAAATCAAGCATTTTTATCTTTTTCAGTCCTGTAATAGGAAAAAATATAAAAAAACATCTTTTTCATTTCTAGTATTGCTGAAATAGATATATTATTAAAACAAAAAAAGAGGCATTTAACCTCAATTATTTGTAAACTTTTACTTTCTGTGCTTCTTCTTCATCTTTATGAAATTCATCATAATATGTTTCTGCTATTTTTATCGCTTGTCTATTACTAAAAAACTTTTTCCTTTTACCATCACCAGTATAATACCTACTTAATGGTTCCATATAATCTATTGTATAACTAGTTTCATTTGGATTTCTAGTAGTAGTTATTTCTACTTTAGTATCATTTAAATCAATGTATTTTTCTCCTTCTTTTTTTTTAATTGTTAAGTATCCATATCCTGCCATACTTAAACTAAAAAAATTACCAACATTATCAGTTACTTTATCATCATCAGGATATAAAACACTGATACTTGCTAAAAACAAATCATTAATATCATTTTTTTCAAACATAATTCTCTAACATTCCTTTCTATCGTCCTTCCAGTCCTCTGAAAGGCACAAATTGAGATGAAAAGTTGACTTATACCTAAAATCATTTATAATAACTATCAGTTGTTGGTAAACTACAGAGCACGGTGAGGTGAGTGGTGTTAAGAAATGTTTCTTAAACCCGTATAATTATATGTGTCGTTTATCTCTAGAGTACAAATAAGTGTAGCCTGTAGATTATTATTCTACTTTTATGAGCACGAAACCTTAACTTTGGTAAAACAATTCTCAAGTTTTCAAGTGGAGATTTACAGTCAATGCCACAACTCATTTATTTTTGTCGATAATTATTATGAACACGAATTTTTGCGTTTTTTCACAAAATCTTTTTTGCGTGTTTATTTTTTAGATATTTTTTTCAACCTTTTCTCCTTTTTGTTTTCTTATAATACAACGTTGTATCGTAAATGTCAAGCGATATTAAAAAGCTTTTCCATTTATACGATATTAAAAAGCTTTTCCATTTATAGATTTTGTAGTAATCTATTAGTAGGTGAAGTTTATGTTAGTTAAAATAATAGATTATGACCATATGGGAAGAGGAATTGCCAAAGTTGATAATAAAGTTATCTTTATACCTAAAGTAAAACTAGGAGAAGAAGTTTCTATTAAATTAGTAAAAGATAAGAAAAGATATTCTATAGGTAAAAGATGTGATACCCTTAAAGTAAAATATTGTCCTTATTATCAAACTTGTGGAGGTTGCCAGATAGGGCATTTAAATTATGATGAGCAGTTAGAGTTTAAAAAGAATACTGTTAAGAATATTTTCTCTAAATATACAAATTATAATTTAGACTCTTTAGAAATAATTTCTACTAAATGTTATAACTATCGTAATAAAGTAACTTTTCATATTAAAGGAGATAAGTTAGGTTATTATGAAGAAGAGACTAATAATTTAATACCTATAGATAAATGTAATTTATTAGATAGTAATATTATAACTTTAACTGCTTCTTTAAATTCTTTTATTAAAGTACATAAGAAATTAACTAAAGCGATTATTAAATCTTTAGATGGTAGACTTATGTTAATATTAGAAGGTAGGGAAGATAAAGAATCTATTAAAGATTTTTTCTCATCAACTGTTAGTTCTCTATACTATAACAATGAACTAATCAGTGGTGTTTCTTCATTGACGATAGATGTCCTATCTAAAAAGTTTATGGTAAGAAAAGACTCTTTCTTTCAAGTAAATAAAGAAGGTATTAGTTTAATTTATAAAGAAGTTATTAATTTAGTTAAAGAACTAGATTGTAATATTATCTATGATTTATATTGTGGTACTGGTACTATTAGTCTTTTAATAAGTGACTATGCTAAGAAAGTAATTGGTATTGAAGTAGTGGAAGATGCAGTGAGGGATGCTAAAAATAATGCTAAGTTAAATAATATTACTAATACAGAGTTTTATTTAGGTGATGTTAGTAAAGTCATTAAAAGATTAGATTATACTCCTGATACTATTATTTTAGATCCACCAAGAAGTGGTCTTTCTAAAGACTTAATAGAATTTCTCTTATCTTTAAAGGTAAAGAATATTATTTATGTTTCTTGTAATCCCTTGACCCTTGCCCGTGATATTAATCTTTTAGATAATGAATATGAACTAAAATCTATTAAACTAGTAGATGAATTTCCTAATACTTATCATTTAGAATCTATAGCATTATTAAAATTACGAAAGAAAAAATAATAAACAGTATATTATATAAGTGAAAGGTTTCTAGTATAAACCTTAAAATCACAGGGGGAAAATATATGAATGATGTTATATTAAAAGATAATATTAATATAGAAAATTTAATCTATGAAGTTCGTGGAGTTCAAGTGATGTTAGATAGTGATTAAGCAAGACTTTACGAATGTAGCAACGAAACGAAAGATATAAATAAAGCAGTAAAAAGAAATTTAGAAAGATTTCCTGAAAATTTTATGTTTAGATTAACTGATGAAGAATATAATGCTTTGAGGTTCCAAATTGGAACCTCAAATATAAAAGGTGGCAAAAGATATAATCCATATGTTTTTACAGAACAAGGTGTTGCAATGCTTTCTAGTGTATTACATTCTGAAGCGGCAATAAATATGAGTATCAAAATTATTAATGCTTTTGTAATGATGAGAAAATATGTATCTACTAATATATTAGAACAAAAATATATAAATAATATGGTAATAGAAGACCACGATAAAATTAAGGCTTTAGAGGACTCATTTCAAAAATTTGAAGAAAAAAGAAAAACTACAGAAATATATTTCAATGGCCAAATTTATGATGCATACTCTAAAATACAAGAGATATTTAATAGTGCTAAAAAGAAACTAATAATAATTGATGGATATGCAGATAATACAATGCTAGATATTGTAAAAAGATTAAAGATAGAAGTAACAATTATAACTAAACCTAATAATTTACTTACCTTACAGGATATAGAAAAATATAATAAACAATATAATAACTTAACTGTTATATATGATAATACATTTCATGATAGATATTTTATTATAGATGAGAATATAGTCTATCACTCTCGGTGCTAGTATAAATAGAATAGGTTATAAAACATTTTCCATTACCTTAATAGGGGATAGTGAAGTAAAAGAGACACTGATAAAACAGGTACATAAAGTGCTAAATAGATAGCAAATATTTTAAATTGGTGGAATTCTGCCTAATTAAAATGTAAATGCTTGTAAAAGTAATAGCTTAATTAGTATAATTATATTAAGTTTTATGTTAAAGGAGAATTTCTATGAATACTATTAAAACTAGAGTTATTCCTATACAAGAAAACTCTATATTAACTAGTAACTGATAAATAAATATGATAAAGTTAATATATAAAAAGTTTGGAGTGATAAATATGGATAATTATGAAAAAGAAGTTAATAAAAATGTTAAAAGAAATGAAAAATTTCTTTTAGAGTTTGAAAAGTATTTAGAAGATAAAGGATTAACTGATAAGACAATAGGGAAACATTTAAGTAATATGGAGTTTTTTCTAAATGATTTTTTAAATTATTATGAACCTACTAAAATGGAAGATGGTCCTTTAGAAGTATATACATTTTTAAGTGACTGGTTTATCAGAAAATGTATGTGGTCTAGTAAATCATCTATCAAAGAATATGCTGCTAGTATTAAGAAGTTTTATAAGTGTATGAGTGATAATAATCATATTAGTAGTGAATTATATGAAGAATTATGCAAAGATATAAAAAACAATATGGATTATTTTTTAAAAGTAATGGATGATTATGATAATGAAGTTTTTAGTTATCCGTTTTAGGAGGATGTTATGGAATGTGTTATAAAAGAAGGAAATATTAATGATATAGAAAAGATTATTGAAGTTTGTAAAACAATTTATGAAAATTTGGAACATAAAGAATGGTATTCTATTGATTTAATGGAATATGATAAGATATTAAAGAAACTAGAAGATAATGCTATTATTGTTGAAGCCTTATATAAAGATGAATTAGTAGGTTTTCTAATAGCAGAGCGACATATTAATCCTAATAGTGAACTTGCAGAAGAAATACCTAAAGATGAATTATCTTCATCTATTGAGATGGATAATGCTGGAGTATTACCAAAATATAGAGGAAATCATTTACAAGAGATTTTAATTTTAAAAGCAGAGTCTATAATGAAAGAAAGAGATAATAGTATAAAATACTCTTATGCGACTGTTCATCCTGATAATTTAGCAAGTCTTAAAACATTAGAGAAGGCAGGTTACAAAAAATATAAAGAAAAGTTAATGTATGGTGGTAAAATTAGATATATAATGAGAAAGGAATTAGTATGAGTTATATAAAAGATTTAAGAAAGTATGTAGGACATAATCCAATCTTAACTGCTGGAGTGGGGTTGTTTGTTTTTAATGATAAAGATAAAGTGCTTATGCAACTTAGAACTGATTATAATCAGTATGGTTTTCCAGGTGGAGCGATGGAATTAGGTGAAAGCTTTGAAGATGTGGCAAGACGTGAATTAAAAGAAGAAACTAACTTAGATATTATAGATTTAGAGATGGTTAAAGTGTTATCAGGAAAAGATACATATAGAGAATATCCTAATGGAGATAAATTATATGATATAACTGCTATCTATGTAGTAAAGAAATATAGTGGAGATTTGATGGTTAATGATAATGAAAGTAAAAAGTTAGAGTGGTTTAATGTAGATAACTTACCATCTAACATGACAGAACATACTAAAAACTATCTTGAAAAATACGGTGATATATTAGGGGATGCTTTAAAAATATATAAAGGAGAATAAATAATGATAGATTTACATATGCATACAACTTATTCTGATGGAACAGATACAGTTAAAGAACTATTAGAGAAAGCTGAGTCTTTAGGTTTAGAAGTTATTTCTAAAACAGATCATAATAATTGTAATGCTTATTTTGAAATGGAAAAGTTTAATGTAAAAGAAATATATAAAGGAGATGTATTAGTAGGATGTGAATTTACTACTAGTTTTGATAATAGATTAATAGAAGTATTAGGTTATGGTTTTGATTATAAAAATGTTAATAAATATTTAGAAGAGTTTTATAGTGATGAGTTGGTTAATAAAAGGACCAATATTCTTTATAATAGATTACTTGATAAAATAAAAGAACTTAATTTAGAGTTTCATCTTGAAA
Organism: uncultured Mycoplasmatota bacterium; assembly: GCA_946498975.1. Lineage (GTDB taxonomy): Bacteria > Bacillota_I > Bacilli_A > RF39 > UBA660 > Onthousia. The sequence continues at coordinate 56,604 of CAMMQC010000002.1, read as the reverse complement.
GAGTGAGAGATAAAAAGTTTGCAAATGAGTTTTTTGAACGTGGAATATATGAAGAATTAGTAAAATACGAAAATAATAAAGAAAAACTAAAAGAAGACATTTGGGCATCTTTTAGTAATTTCTATAGAAAAGGATTAACTAATCCTAAAAGTAAATTGTTTATAAATCATACTGAGTTTAAACCTTCTATCAAAGAAATAGTAAAACTTATCCATGAAAACAGTGGTATTGCTTTCTTAGCACATCCTTATCAATATAAATTTACTGATACAGAAAACTTTCTAGATAAACTTTATAATGAAATTGCTTTAGATGGAGTTGAGTGCTTTTATACAACGTTTAGTGAAGAACAAACTAATTATTTACTTGATTTTGTAAAGGAAAGGAACCTTTTGATATCAGGAGGAAGTGACTATCATGGTACTAATAAAGAAAATCATAATCTAGGAATTGGCAGAGGTAATCTTAAGATAAGTAAAGATATTATAAATAACTATAAAATAGAGAAATATTATAGTAGTTTTTAATCTCTATAACTTGAAAAATATAATATTTTGTGATACTATTAATATGTCAAAGAAATTTGCATAAAATAAAAAAGTAGGAACACTTAATATTACCGTGTTGAGTGAAACCTATATAATTGTTGTTCCACCTAATTCAACGCTGTGAGTTAGGTGGCTTTTCTATATTAAAGCTAAAAGCAGTAATAGATTTTGGAAAAGGATTATAACTACTAAAGCAACGATCAATGAATCTTTCTTGTTCATTATATCGACCTCCTTTCTGAGGCCCCACCCAACTATTAAATGTTCCTAAATATATAGTAACATATTATATATCTTATAACAATTAAAAATATAAAGTTTTTACTGGTAATTTTTACCACTGTATAAGATATAATTTTAAGTAAAAATTATAGATATTGTCATTTAATTTCATCTATGATAGACTTAAAAAGAAATGAGGAGTTATTATGAAGTTAGTGATAGAAAATCTAAATAAAAGCTTTGATAAAAAGTGTGTACTTAAAAATATTAATTTTACTTTTGAAAGTGGTAAGATTTATGGATTATTAGGAAGAAATGGAGCAGGAAAGACTACTTTTTTTAACTGCTTAAATGAAGATTTAAAGTGTGATAGTGGAGAGTTTTATTTAAGTGATGGCAAGTCTGATAAAAAAATAGAAAGTAGTGATATAGGTTATGTTCTATCAACACCTGTAGTACCTGAATTTCTAACAGGAAGAGAGTTTTTAAAATACTTTATAGATATTAATAAAGATAACATTAAAGACTTAAAAACTATAGATGAATATTTTGATATAGTTAAAATAGATAAAGAAGATAGAGATAAGCTTATGAAAGATTATTCTCATGGTATGAAGAATAAAATGCAAATGTTAATCTATTTAATAGCAAGTCCTAATATTTTATTATTAGATGAGCCTTTAACATCATTTGATGTTGTAGTAGCAGAAGAGATGAAAGAGTTATTAAAGAAAATGAAAAAGAATAGAATTCTTATCTTTTCTACTCATATTATGGAACTTGCTCTAGATTTATGTGATGAGATAGTAGTTCTAAATAAGGGGGAACTTTTAGAAATAAAAAGAGATGAACTAACAGATAAAGAATTAAAGAATAAAATAATTAATATCTTAAAAGGTGAAGAAGATGCTTAATAACTTTTTAATATCTTTAAAAGTAAAGAATGCTTATACTGTTAATCAGATTATCTATGGTATTAGTAAATTACCTTTAATAGGTAAAATAATACCTACTAAGTTTTATAGCTTTAAGAGTTTTAAAGTAATTAGTTTTATAATCTTTATTATAAGAGAAATAATTAGGACTTTTGGTTATAAACTACTATACATATATATATTCTTGTTATTACCTTTAACTCTTTATAAAGGTTTTGATGTTAGTTACATAATACATATTTATATATTTCTAGCCTTAATTGGAAGTTTTTCTAATACAGAAATATTCAATCCCACAAGAGATAAATACTATTTAATAGTCTTAATGAAAACGAGGGCGAAAGATTATATTATTCCTAACTTTATTTATTTTTTAGGAAGTACTATTATAGGACAATTAGTATCTTTAATACTATTATTCTTTAATGTTATTACTTGGTATCAAGCCCTAATGTTAGTATTATTTACTGTAAGTGTTAAATCAATTGCTGTAGTATTTTATTTTTATCGTATGAAAAAGAAAAATATCATTATAAATGAGAATAAACCTAAGTCTTGGACTTTATACTTTGGTTTAATAATAGCACTTTTATTAATAGGTTATTTATTACCATACTATAATTTAGTTATTCCAGTTAATATTTTCTATATAGTTTTTATTATTACTTTAATACTAGGAATAGCATCTTTTAGAAAAATATTAACTTATGATAATTATCAGTATTTATGTAAAGAATTATTAAAACAAGATAATATCTTTGTTGCAAATACTTCTAATAATACTGAATTAATCACTAAAACGAGTAGAGAACAGATTACTCTTGATAAAGGTATAACTAGTGATAAGAGTGGCTTTGCTTATTTTCACGATTTATTTGTAAAACGTCATAGGAAAATCTTAATTGACAGTGCTAAAAAGACTACTATGTTTATCTTGATAATAGGAATAGTTTTAGGAATACTTATATTCTTTATTCCTGCCTTAAAACAAGGTATTAATACATTTGCCTTATTACTTTTACCTTATATGTTATTCTTAATGTATTTTATTAATACAGGTAAAAATATTACTAATGCTATGTTTATGAACTGTGATCATTCTATGTTATTCTATAGATTTTATAGAGAACCTAAGATAGTTCTATCTTTATTTAAAGAAAGACTCAAGACAGTAATAGTTATTAACTTACTACCAACTATAGTTCTTGCATTAGTCCTAGCGATACTTTTATATTTAAGTGGGGGGACTACTAATCCAATAAATTATATAATTATAATACTATCAATTATTTCAATGTCTATATTCTTTTCTATTCATAACTTAGTCTTATATTATTTACTACAACCTTATAATATTGGAATGGAAATGAAAAGTACTACTTATACAATCGCTAGTATAATAACTTACTGGGCATGTTACTATATTTCAAAAATAGAGGTGTCTTCATTTATCTTTGGAATCATTATGATAATCTTTGTAGTACTTTATTCTATAATATCTTTAATCTTAATATATTACTATGCTCCTAAAACTTTTAAATTAAAGAATTAAAAAGATGCTTATGATTTTTAAAGCATCTTTTCATTATAGTTTCTTAGTTTTTTGAAATCCTTTATCAATTAATGATAAAGATTCTTTTAAGTTAGATTGTTTAGTAATATCTATTTTTCCTTTTTCATTAACAGGAGCCATGATAGAAAGGGGAGTAAATTCATCAACTTCAGTATTGAAATATTTAGTCTCTCCATCTTTAATTATTTGAATATAGTTACCTAAAGGATAAACTTTACAGTCATAGGCATCTAATATAACTTGTCCTCCGTTTCTTTCAATAATTTTTCTAAAGTGAGATAAGCCACGACCATCGACAACATGTTTTGAAATACATAGATAATCCTTTATTATAAAATAACCGAACTGTGTGTGATCAATACCAATATTATATTTTTTATAATCAAAATCTTTTATAATGACATTTAACTCTTCGTCAAAGAAATCCATCTTTTCTGTATCATAATTAACTCCATAACCATAGGGAAGGGATAAATGAAAATACATATAATCATAAGAAACATCTTTTAGTAGTCCTGTTTCCATATTAAGAAATTGTTTTCTATTATCACTTTTTATATAAAACATACACTCTTTTTTACTATCAATACTATAAATCTTCTTACCATTTATTTTCTTTCTTAAATTAAATTCTTCATCATAAAAGTAATAGTCTTGTTCTTCATCATTTATTTTTTCTCTTCCTATATAAGTAGTAGGAATCCACCATGGATGTGGTTCTATTCTGACATTAGAAATAGTCTTACCACTTTTTAAGTTAACAAAAAGATGTTTATTTGAGTCTTGATAAGGTACGCAAAACTTTAAAGTATTATTAGTAAGTTCATAATCTATAACCTTATTTAAGTTGCTAGCTTCAATGCTTTTAATTAGATTCAACTCTAAATCATATATTTCTATTAATCCTTCTTTAACTAAAACTATTTTTCCATCATAAAATATTGGTTTAGTAAGTAAGCTTTTATTAAATTCTACTGTCTTTTCTTCTATGTTACCTTCATCATTTAAATTAATAATCCTTATTTTATCATCATTGTTAATTACTAAATAATTACCACAATAATTAATCCAACCTGTAATATCTTTTAATAATACTTTACCATTAGCATTAAGAATAACTCTTTTTCTATCTAAAAACTCTTTTTCAAAACTTTTATCTTTTTCACTATAAACATATAAATTATTTTCTAAAGAATGTTCAAATTCATAATCAGTAGGGATACTTAAATATTCTTTTGTCTCAATGTTATAAATACTATCATCACCACCACCTATTTTCATAATTACTTTTAGACATTTATCATCTACCTTATTTACCTCATAGGCTTTATCATCTTCAAAGACTATATCTTTAGTTTCTAAATTAACTAAAGATAAAGAATAGTCTTTAGATACAAGAACGTAATCTATATTATTCATAGTAATAACTTTATGAAAGGAGTCATACTCGGAAATATCATATATTTTCTCATCTTTAACTAATAATTTTTGTTCATTATCTAAATATACAAAAGTATAATCATCATTTCTATATATGTCTTTAATACCTATTCTTTTAGTTAGTTCATTTTTTGTCATACGTTTTTCTCCTTATGTCATTTATTATATCTAAGACTTGTAAATAGTTCAATTAAAATAATGTTTTTCTCAGGATAAAATAATGAAAAAAAGTTAAAAAGCTCTAGAATCTTTAATATATAAAGGTTCTAGGGCTTTTTTGAGCAAAAAAACTGATTATACTGGAAAAAAGTTAATTACCTATGATATTCTAAATAAGTAGAATAGAGGGTGTAAAAATGGGAAAAGTAAATAATTGTTAAGAATTGAAAAGAATAGAAAAATACTTACTGCTTTTGGAAGAGATTATTTTACGAAAAAAGAAATAACGGAAATAGAGAAAGAATATGATATGATTTTACAAAAAGCAGAGGAAGAAAATAAAGAAATATCTTCTACATATTGGCAAGAAAAGGAAGAAAAACTTCGTAAACGATTAGTTAAATCAAAAGTAAATGTACTTTTCTATATTCATGATTTTACTGTTCCATATGATAATAACTTTATGGAAAGACTACTTAGAATGATTAAAAGTAAAACTAAAGTGTCTGGTGGATTTAGAAGTAGTAGAGGTGGAGAAAGATTTGGGAACATTATGAGTATAATTAAAACCTCTAAACTAAGAAAACAAGATGTTTATAAAAGTATAGGGCAAATATTTGAAGGTAAGATTTTATTTGCCTAGTTTTACCATACAAAAATAACGAATTACTTAAAATTCGTTATTTTAGGGATGAGTAGTAACGAATAGTTACATTTTATCCTGTTTTTTCTTTTAAATATCTTTTCGAATATATAAATATTTGCTATAATCAATATATAAGGTAAGAAAAGGTGTAGGCATATGAAGATAACATTATTTTTAAATGATAAATTAATAGATTTTAAATTACCAAGTATTATTTCTGGTAGTTATTCTTTTGATCCTAATGAAAAGGAAGAGAGCAAACTAATTAATGTAGAGGCTATCGATGGTAAATGGGTTATTTATGAAACAAGTGATGTAAAAATTGTTACTAATAATGGGATGAGTGAAAAAACTTTTATTAATGCCAATTCTTTTTATGTGCTAAAACGTAACAATATAAATTATTTGATTTATGTTAGTGATTTAAAATTTAAAAATTTAAGAGCTTACTCTTACAATACTGATATAAATTTAATAATAGGTAATAATGATTCTGCTACTATTAAATATAATTTGCAATTTTTGAATAATCAATCAGTGAAAATTAGTGTTCAGAATGGAAATCTTACATTAGAAAAGACTGCATCTTTACCTGTTTACATAAATAAACTTATTTTACAAAATACAAATTATCTTATTACAAATGGGGATTTAATCGAAATATATGGAGTAAGTCTATTGTTTTTAAATAATATCCTTCTTATAAATCAGGTTGCAACTATTGATTTAATACAATCAAAATTGGTTGATTATCCTTTTCCACTTTTGGATAATCCTATCAATACTGAAGTTAAAGATATAGATTTATATAATAAAGATGATTATTTTTCAAAATCTCCTCGTCTTAGAAGAATAATTGAAACAAAAGAAATTAAATTAAGTGCTCCTCCAAGAGAAAGTGATTCTAATCAACTACCATTAATTTTAGTTATTGGTCCTATGTTAACAATGGGAATTGTGGCTGGTACAATGTTACTTAATACAATTTCTAGAATTTATACAAAACAAACTACAGTTGCAGAGTCTTGGCCTCAACTTGTTATGAGTGGTGCTATGTTGATTTCTATGTTGGTATGGCCTTTAGTAACACAATGGTACAATAGAAGAATGAAGAAGAAACATAAAGCAGAATTAATTAAAAAATATAGTGCTTATTTAGATGAAAAGAGAAAAGAACTAACAGAGGAAGCGAAACTACAGAAGAATATTTTATTTGAAAATTTAATAACTGTTAATGAGTGTTTAAATATTATAAAAAATAAAAGTATTAACTTTTGGGATAAACGAGTAGACCAAAGCGATTTCTTAGTTGTTAGACTTGGTATAGGTAAAGAAAAATTAGATGTAAAAATAGAGTATCCTGATGAAGGATTTACTATAGAAGAAAGTGAATTGAAAGATAATGCTGATAAATTAGTTAATGAGTTCAAATATATTGAGAATGTACCTATTGGTTATTCATTATATGACAATAAAACAACAGCAGTCATGGGTGAGAGGAATAAAGCGATTAATTTTGTTCATAATGTAATATTACAACTTATAACATTCTATAGTTATGAAGATATTAAAATAGCAGTTTTTACTAATGAGAGTAATAAAAATAATTTTTCTTATTTAAGATATTTGAAACATACTTTTACTAATGAAATGAATTTTAGATTTTTTGCAACAGACTTAGATTCTACTAAAAATGTAGCTGATTACCTAGAATTTATCGCTAATCAAAGATTGAGTCAAAAGAATAGTAGTACACCTCATAAGCCTCACTATTTAGTTATAATAGATGATTTAGATATGCTAAAAAGATATGATTTACTTAAAACAGTTACAGAAACAGATGAAGATATTGGTTTTAGTTTATTAATTATAGAAAATAGACTTAGTAAATTACCAAGTAAGTGTAATAACTTTATTACAGTTTCTGAAAATAATTCTGGAGTTTTAAAAAATTCTTATGAGAAACAAGAACAAACTTCTTTTGCAGATGAAATAAATTATAATATTGATATGTTGCAAGTTACAAAAATATTATCAAATATACCAATAGAATTTGAAGATGGACTTAAAGAACTTCCTAATATGATTACTTTTTTAGAAATGGAAAAAGTAGGGAAGGTAGAACAACTTAATATTTTAAATAGATGGAATACTAATGATTCTACTGCAAGTCTTAAAGCCGAAGTTGGAGTTTCAGAAGATGGAGATTTAATGTATCTAGACCTTCATGAAAAATATCATGGTCCTCATGGTTTAATCGCTGGTATGACTGGTAGTGGTAAATCAGAGTTTATTATTACTTATATTTTATCTATGTGTATTAATTATAGTCCTGATGATGTTTCCTTTATTTTAATAGATTATAAAGGTGGGGGCTTAGCAGGTGCTTTTGAAAATAAAGTAACAGGTATTAGTTTACCACATTTGGCAGGAACAATAACAAACTTAGATAAGGCAGAAATGGATAGAACTTTAGTTAGTATTAATAGTGAATTACAAAGAAGACAAGCTCTTTTCAATAATGCTAGAGATAACTTAGGTGAAAGTACTATTGATATTTATAAATACCAAAGGTTCTTTAAAGAAGGAAGACTTAAAGAAGCTGTACCTCATTTATTTATAATCTGTGATGAGTTTGCCGAACTTAAGAGTCAGCAACCAGACTTTATGGATAACTTAATATCAGTAGCTAGAATAGGACGTAGTTTAGGTGTACATTTAATACTTGCAACACAAAAACCTAGTGGTGTTGTTAATGATCAAATATGGTCTAATACTAAATTTAGAGTTTGTTTAAAAGTACAAGATGAAGCAGATAGTAAAGAAATGTTAAAACGTCCTGAAGCTGCTAGCTTAAAACAAACAGGTAGATTTTATTTACAAGTAGGTTATGATGAATACTTTGCTTTAGGACAATCAGCTTGGTGTGGTGCTAAATATTATCCATCAGAAAAGATAGTTAAACAAGTAGATAAAAGTGTTAACTTTATAAATGATTATGGAGTGCCTATAAAAAGTATTCAAGCATCAGGTGCAAAAAATGTAGAAGCTAAAGGAGAACAAATTTCTGCTGTTTTAAAAAGTGTTATAGAAATAGCAAAAACAGTTAATAAAAAAGCTAAACGGTTATGGCTTCCAAATATCCCTGATATAATAGTTACAGATAACGTTATTTCTAAATATAATGTTTCCTTTACGCCTTATAATATAGAAGCTATTATAGGAGAATATGATGCTCCAGAGAAACAAGAACAAGGACTTGTTAAATATAATCTTTTAGAAGATGGTAATACTTTAATATATGGTAATGATGGTGGAGAAAAAGAAATGCTTTTGAACTCTATTATCTATTCAACATGTAAATACCATAAAGAAGAAGAAATAAACTATTATATTATCGATTATGGTTCAGAATCACTTAGAAGATTTTTAAGCTTACCACAAGTAGGAGGAATAGTTTTTAGTGGAGAAGATGAAAAATATAATAATCTACTTAAATTATTAAGAGAAGAGCTTGCTAAAAGAAAGAAACTATTCGTAGAAAGTGGTGGTAATTATTTAAACTATCTTAAGACAAATAGTGATAAACTTCCTGTTATAACAGTAATTATTAATAACTTTGATTCATTATATGAAAGCAATCCAAATCTTTATGAAGAACTATCAGATTTAATTAGAGATTCTGTTAATTATGGTGTTATCTTTATAATAACAGCAAATGCAGTAAACTCTATTAATAGTAAATTAGTTTCTAATTTTACTAATGCATATGCTTTTAAGTTAAAAGATACTAGTGATTATAGTTCTGTTCTAGGTTTGAGAGTTAAAACTATGCCAAGAGATATTTTAGGTAGAGGATATTTTAAAAATGATAATAGTATTCATGAATTTCAAGTCGCTAATATTACTGAGGATGAGAATACTTTAAATGATTATTTACAAGAGTTTATTAAAGAACAAAGAAGTGTTAATGATAATAAAGCTAAAAGGATTCCAACACTTCCAGAAATAATACGTTTCAAAGATATTGAAGAAGAAGTAATAGACTTAAGAAATATACCTGTTGGTATAAGTAAAAAAGATTTAGAAATAGTAACAGTAGATTACTTAGCAAATATAGGTAATATTATTACTTCTAATAGAATTGCTAATACTATAAAATTTGTTAAAAGCTTATTAATGATTATTAATAGTATTAAGAATAGTACATTGATAGTTATTGATCCTAATAAAGATTTAAATTTAGATTCTAATATATTCCCTAATTATTATACTGATAATTTTAATGTAGTTTTAGATAAGTTAATAGAGTATTTTACAAAATTGATAGAACAGAAAGCATATAATCAAGGAGTAGTTTTAATCTATGGTTTAAATAAGTTTATTTCTAAATTAAATGATAATACAAAAATGTCAGAATTTATTAAAAAGATTAAAGAATATGAGAAAATAGGTATAGTTGTAGTAGACGATGCTTCTAAAATTAAGCAGTATGCTTTTGAAACTTGGTTTAATGGTACATTTAATACTAGTGATGGTATCTTTATTGGAAGAGGTGTTAGTGATCAAACTCTTTTACATTTATCAACTGTAACTAGAGAAATGTCTAAAGATATTAAAACTGATATGGCTTACTTAATTACTGAAGGTTATGCAACTTTATTCAAAACTATTGATTTTATTAGTGAAGAAGGTGATGCTGATGAAAAATAAAGTATTAATTAAGTTAATAGTGCCAGAATTAGACGAAACTTTTGATGTTTTCATACCAGTCAATGAACTGGTATGGAAAATTAAAAGAATAATTTTAAAAGCAATTGGAGATTTATCTAATGCTAATATCGATACTAATATAGAGTATGTACTATTAAATAAAGATAATAGTAAGATTTATAATAATAATGAAATAATTTTAGATACTGATATTAGAAATAGTAGTGAATTAATTTTAATTTCAAAGGAGGATAAAGAATGAATGAAAAATATTTACCAATAGGAACAGTAGTTTTATTAAAAGGAGCTACAAAAAGAATAATGATATGCGGTTTTTGTTGCCGTAACGAAAACGATAATGACAAGATATTTGACTATGTAGGATGTTTATCACCAGAAGGATTTATTTCGAGTGATAAAAACCTTTTATTTAATCATGATCAAATAGATAAAATTATTAATATGGGTCTTATAGATGATGAGGAAAAAGAATTCAAAGAAAAATTAAACAACGTTTTAAAAATAATGAATAAAGATTAGGATGATGCAAAGTGAGCGATATAAAGAAAATTGATATTAGTGATGCTATGAGTGAACTTGATTCGGCTGTCCAAAATGCTCAAAATTCTTATCAATCTATAGCTAGTAGAAATAGTACTGAAACTGATATTGAGGTTTTAGATGAAGATAAAGTTTTTTTTGAAGAACTTTTAGATGATGCTAATGTTCTTAAGAATGATGTACTAAGTAGTTTAGCTGATGCATGTGTAACAACTATTACTACAGTTGATAGTGTTCTTGGAAAATATGAATGGTACAATGACTTTGTCGAGTTTTCTAATGAAAAAATAGTACCATTGCAAAATAAAGTTAAAGAAATTGAAAAAAGAACAGGGGCAACTATAGGTACTTTTTTTACATCTATAGGAGAGGGAATTGTTAATTTAGGAGAAGGTTTAGTAGATCTTGTGGGAATTGTAGGTACAGGAATATTAAGTGTACCAACTGGTATCATAGATGGTGTTCAGGCTATAGGAGGTGCCGTAACAGGAGAAGATTGGGACTCTGTTACTAAAAAAATGTGGAATGGAACAAAAGGATTTGTTTCCGAAGATTATTCAACAGCATTATTTGATTTATTCTATGATGGAACTAAAATTGGTCAATTTCTAAAAAATAATAGCTATGGTTTTGATACTACTAGAGGTATTGGAAGCGGTTTAGGTAAAGTAGCAGGTATTGTAGGTATTAGTGTTGCTAGTGGTGGTACTCTAGCTCCTTTTGCTCTAGCAGCTATGTCAGGTTTTGGTGAAGGTGCAGAAACCTCATGGAAGGAAGGAGCAAGCATTGGTGAGGGATTACTATCAGCAACTTTAAATAGTGCATGGGAAGGATTGCAATATTTTGTTGGTGGAAAAATAGGTAGCTCTACTTTATTTGGTGAAGGTGGGAAGTTTTTAAATAACTTAAGTAACAGTGCTATAAAAACTAATATTTTAAATAGTACTTCTAGAGTACTTTTAGATGGTCTAGATGGAGGAGTCGAAGGATTTGTTCAACCTTTAATTGCATCAATTTATAAAGATGGATACTATGATGAAGATGGAAACTATATTGAATTTAAAGATTGTGATAATTTTCTAGATAAGTATGGAGAGATATTTGATGATTATGGTGGAGTTAAAAATGTATTTACTAATGCGGTAATAGGTAGTGGGGCATCTATATTAGGAGAAGTTTTTGATATAGGAAGATTTTTTAATAAGTCATCTTCAGAAACACATACTGATATAGATTCCTTCTTAGGTGTGAATGAAAATGGAGTAGTTGATAATGTTAATCCTATAAGTGATATTTTAAATAAATTGAACGAGGAGGATATAGATGCTCTAATGGCAAGTGCAGATATTAGTGATTATTATAGAACTTGGTCACCACAAAGTTTAAGAGATACTTTTCATAATGTTTTAGATAGAAAGTTTGGATATGGTTATGTAGATGCTATTATTGATAGAATAAATAATATAAAAGATTCTGATTGGCAGACACTTTTAAAAGCACATAATTTAAATTCTAATATTGTTGGCTTTGTAGATCGAATAGGTAATTTATTTTTACCACAAAGTGCTAGTAAACACACTGCTACTCATGAAGGATTACATAAGTTTTCAGAATGGAGAAATTTATCTTATACTGATATATATGGGAAGAAACATAAAGCTACAGGAATTAAACAATATTATACAGATGGTAGAGTTACTAATATAGCGAATGAGACGTTAACTGAATATTTAGCATCTAAAATAGATGATGGTAAGTTTTATTCATCAATGTATGATAGTAGTGGAAACCCTATAGGTAGGTTATGGGAACAATTAGATAATGCATTTTATGAAAAATGGGGTTCTAATAATATTTTATTAGATTGTTATTTAGATAATGATGTAAATACATTAAGGTCAATATTTAATGAAAATGCATATAATGGGGCTTGGGATAATTTTGTATTGGAATTAGAGAAAAGTTATGCTGCAAATATTGACTATTTAAAAGATATTATTAATAGTGTTACAACTTCTTTAAATCCTAAAGGCATAACTGGTCTAATTGCTAAAATTATAGCTATATTTGGAGGATAATTATGACTTATGATAAATATTATAATATTTTAATTAAAAGATTTGAGAAATGTATTAATTGTAAAGATACTAATCTTAAAAATAAAATATTTAATGCTTTAAAAAAATGGTATTTAGAAAATTATGAGAATAAAATAAAACAAGCAATTAAAGACAACAATTTTAGTTTAGTAGAAAAAATATCAGAAGAAATAGAATTTGTATGTAATAAACCTGATATAATAAAACTAAAATTAATTTCTAAAGATGATAAATTTAATCAAGTACAGAAAATAAGTAATGATATCTTTTTAATGGTTAAAGATGGTATTTCCAATAATAAGTTTACTTTAACTAATGATGAGTATACTAAGTTAGAGAAATTTTTGCTAAATGCAAAAAATGATATAAGCTTATTATATCAAAAAGATTATCAATACCATTTATCAGAGTGTCTATTGGATTTATCATTTTTGTTAAATAAAGGTAATGTTGATTTTTATAGTATTAGGGCTAGTAAGTATTTAGATAGTAAACCTAATTAATGGTAACTTCTTTAAAAGAGGTTTTTAGTAATAAAACAGTTCAGGCATAAAAATAGATAGAACTTGATAGTTCTACCTAATCTTTGTCATGTTCTATCTGAACTGTAACAAAAAAGTGTAAATAAGTGTAAATATATATTGTATAAGAATAAAATCATGATATAATTGACTTAGATAGGATATCTATCATTATAAGAAAGGAAGGTAAAAAAATATGGCAATGACAGGATTTGATCCAGAAGTTGTGAACACAGCTATAGGAAATGTTAAAAATGCCTATGAACAATTAATTAATGTTTTAGGAACAAAAATGCAAAGTGAATTTGTAGGAGGTATGCAAGATAAGTGGGCTTGTACACAAGCACAAAGGTTTTTTACAGAATCTTTTAAGCCTGCAATTGATAGTGTTATTCAGGCTTCTAATACTACATTTGAAAGTGTAGTTTCATCTATGAATAGTGCAGGACAATATTGGGCTGATCAAACAGAATCAAGTTATTCTCCACAATCATTTACTCCAATATCTAAACAAATAGATGCAGGAGTTATTATGGAAAATATTGGGGGAGTTAGAGGTATTGATAATGATTCTGCTTCTGCAGTATCAGATAAATTACCAGGAATAGCAAAAGAAGCTGAAGAAGCTTTAACTAGTGCTCAAAATGCTGTTCAAAATTCTGGATTTATTGGTGGAAATATGCAAGCTGCTCTAGTTAATTCCCTTGGTACTATTAAAACAAAAATAAACGAGACAGTTACTAATATAACTAGTGAAAGTAAATCTGCTATAGATCAAACTATTGAAGCCTATGGTGATACTGCTGGTAAGATTGAACAAGCTTTCACAATACAAGGATAAACTTTAAAACCTATTTAGAAATTTATTTTCTAAATATATGAAAACTACTTTTGTAGTTTTTATATATTTGTAAAATAGTTAGGTGATAATATGGAGATAAATATTCAATCTTTAGAAAGAGATAGTAATAGACTATCAAAAAGTATAGATGATTTTTCTAATAACATTTTAAATATTTATAATGAACTTAATTGGGCTAGTGGATATTGGAGTGATTATCATGCGAGAATGTTTTTTACAAATGTAGAAAATCAAAAAAATAAAATAACAAAAACCTATAATGAACTTGTTTCATTAAATGATGTTTATGAATCAATAATTAGTCAGTATAAAAGTATAGGTAATAGATTTAAAGTCAATTTAGAAAATAAAGATGTTTTGTTAAATAAATTTAATACATTTAGTGAAAAGGTTAATGAATTAATTTCTTTATATAATGATTTGGATTTGAGTTTTTGTAACGATATAGCTAATAAAATAAATAAAGAGAAAAGAGAACTTTTAAAAATTAAAGAAAATATTATTGCTTCTAAAACAAAAGTAAAAGATACTCTATTAAAAATAGAGGAAATAGAAAAAGATATTAACTTAAAACTTTCTAAAATAGATATTGAAGTTATAAAACAAGTTGATATTAATGAATTTATGTAGGTGATTATATGAATGGAAATTATCTTGTTGAACAAGAAATTAGTAAAACTATTAATAAACTAGAGTTAGAAACAACAGATGAAAAGCTAAACCTAGATACTATTAAAGAATTAATTAATGAGATGAATCTTAATTATAAAACAAATAATAAAACCAGTCTTTCTGAAATATTAGATTCTTTAAATGATAAATTTAAGACACTTACAGCTATTCATGATGATAATATTACTGTTTTAAAGAAAAATTTGAATACTTATATTAGTACTAAGGAAAAAGTAGCTAATATGTTTAATGGCATTTTTTAGGAGGCTTTTTATGGACGAAGAGATGATTAAAATAAAATATAGAAATTTATTAAATAAACTCTATATTATAAAAAATGAATATAATGAAATAGAAAATGTTTATGATGATTTGAACAGATGTCTTAAAGAAAATTTACTAATAGATGATAAGAATGTAGTAGATGATACCTTGTCTTTAATTGAAGATAGTAATAATGCTCTTAAAGAAGAGTTAAGCAATAATATTATACCAACTGTTAGTAGTAGAACTTAATAATTGTAAAGGAGTAGTATTAAATATGAAAATAGTAAATTCAGTAAACCCAAAGTCACTAAATTATGATGTATCTAAAAAAAATGATTGCATTGATAAAATAGTTTCTCCCAATACAGTTAAAACTGGGATTAATACTTTTAAGTCTAAGAATATAGAGATGGTAAATTTAAGTAGTAATAATTCTATTATAGATGAAATAAAAACTTTTTTTTAGAAGCTGGTTTATCAATTTTATCAATATTTGGCATTGATAATGCTTATGGTTTATTTGCCAAAAATCAAATAGATGATGTTAAAGCTATAGATATTAGTGATATGTCAAAAGTATCAGAAGATTCTTCAAATATAAAAGTTACACTAAAGAATGGTGATATGTATATATTTGATAGTGAAGAAAGAATAATCGGGATAAAAACTGAAGATTATAATATTTATTATGATTATAATGTTAGTGAATCTGAAAAGGAAAGAATAAGGCAATTGCTTGATTTAAATGAGAATGTAGATGTTAATTTTGCCGCTACAACAGAGATAAAAGGAGAAGCCTTAAATTATTATAGTGTTGGTTATGCGAATATTTCTAATGATGTAAATTTTCCAATAAATTTTTCTAAACAATATCAAAATTTTCCTAAAGAAGTATTAGCAGAGATTTCTTCTTCTGTGTTTGGAATAATTCTAGGAGATAGAGAAATATCACCATATAACCCACTTGAGGGAAATTATGGTGCTTATGCAACATCTGGTAATTCAGATGGAGAGAAATATATATTTGTACCAAACTCGAATGATGCAAATTCCGATTATTATAAATATAATACTCCATTACATGAAATGAGTCATATTATACAATCATCTATAGAAATTGATGAAATAAAATTAAAAAATTTATATGAAGAATATAAAGAAGTATTACCTACACTTGAAAAATCTTGTTATAAATCTAATAATTATGATGAAACTCCAAATAAGAATGAGTTTTTCGCTGATGCTGTTACTAATTATTATTTGAATACTATAGAATTAGAAAGATATTTACCTGAGGTTTATAATTTTATAGATGAAATTTTCGGTTAGGAGGAGAACATGAATAAAAATAATATAGTTATTTCTGATGATACAGAAATGTTTTTTAAAGAAAAAGAATTTCAAGAAACTCTTATAAAACTTAAAGAGGCTGGTAATTATGATTTGAAGTTTTATGAATTTTATAGTAATGGTATATTTTTATTTGATAATAAAGAGGTCAAACTTAATGATTTTAATGTTGTTGAAGCTATATATAATAAAGAAAATATTTTCTTTTTAGATTATATATATGGTAAAGAATTAAATAAAGAATATAGAATAAAAAAAGTCCATAAATTAAAAAACTTATTAGCTTTTGAAAAATTTTATTATGACTATAAAGAAGAAATTGAAGATAATAAACTAATTATTGATACAAATAAATATAAAATACTTGAAGGATATTTGAAAAATTATGGTGCAAAATATCATAATTCTGTTCCAGAACTAAAAGCTAAAAATAATTGCTAATAAAATGAATAAATAGGAGATTAGTAATCTTCTGTTTTTTTGTAAGGTAATCGCATAAAAATTTGACGTAAAGATAATCAAATGCAAGGAATGACATTAAATATAAGATTTTCAATTTTTTTGTAATCAATTATATAACGTGTCATTTTTTGTTTCATAGTAAGTTTTTCTCCCATAGATTTATCTAGTTTAACAAGATTAAAAACTATCTTTCTAATAGTGGCTAAATTTTCAATAGAATTGCCAACATGACTTTTAGAATGGTCTTCATCTAAAATAACATCAAGTCTCCAATGAAGTGAACATTCAATATTCTAGTGTTCTCTAGTTATTTTTATAAAAGTATCTAAATCAAAGGCTTTACTTAAAATATAATAATGTGTAGTTGTAGTTTTTATATTGTTTTCATCTTTAATAACATCAATTTTACCTATAGCCTTAACTGATTTTCATTTGTCTTTATCATGGATACATTTAATATCATATGATAAATAATATTTTCTTTTTTCTAGTCTTCCATGGTCTTTTCCCCAGTTAGTTTCTCCAATTGCAATATCTAAAGAATCATCTTTTAATCCTAAATCAAAATATGTTTTGATGTCATCTTTTAAATCCTTTTGATTATCTTTGACTTTTAAAACAAAATGTCCTTTTTTCTCTTTAGATGTAATAAGATTACAAATGTCTTCTTGAGTACCTATTGCATCAATAGTAATAACTTTATCTTTTATATCTATTAGTTTTATAACTTCTGGTATTGCTGTTATTTCATTTGATTTATCATCTACTTTTAATTGCCCTATAGATAGACCAATATCACTTAAAAATGCAGAAACAATATATGGAGTATTACCACCATTAACTTTATCTCTTGCACTTTTAATAGCTTTACCATCAATACTTAAATGCATACCTTTATCTTTAACAATATCCTTAATCCATTCTATAAATAGTTCCATAAATTTCTTTGAATCAATAACTTTAAAAACATTTGATAAAGTATCATGAGAAGGTGTACTATTTTCAAGTTGTAATAGTTCATTAAAATAATCCTCATGTACTTTTAAGAAATCTGCTAGATTAGTAAAATCAGTATAGCCACATAAAATGCCATATATAGTCATTATTATAATATTAATTAATTCATGTTTTTTACCTCTAATATCTCTTGAATCTTCTAAAACTTCAAAATGATTAAATAAACTTTTCATATCTCACACATCCTTATATTATAAGAATACATGATTTTATTTACTTAAAAAAATATATTGTACCATTTTTTACATATTATTTTTTATGCGATTGCCATAGCTTTTTTGTAGTAATTTTTGACGAGCAATATATTTTGTTATATAATATGAATCAATCTGAAAAGGGGGGATTATCTATGACAGTTTATGATGCTTTAGATATTTTAAAGATTAGTAGTAGTTATACTTTAAAAGAACTTAAAATAGTTTATCGTAAATTAGCAAAACAATATCATCCAGATAATTTTAAAGATGATAAAGAAAGAAATAAAGCTGAAGAGAAGTTAAAACAAATAAATATAGCATATGAAACATTATTAAATAATAGAGATACAAATGCTAACTTTAATCGTACTTATAATAATTATTATCAAGAGAATAGAGCTGTAGTTTTTAACCAAAAAATATTAAAAAGAGCTTTGTTAAGAAAATATCGAGCAAAAAAGTACGAAATCACACTTTCAAAGTGGGCATCTCATATAAATCAAATTATTCTTGAATTCACAGTGGAGGCTTATAATACAGTTGATGAAGTTAATTCTTCTTATCAAGAAGCTATAAAACGTATAGTAAATTTGTATAAAGAGTTACAACGGGAGTTTTTTGAAAAACATATTATTAATGAAAGTGTTATTTCTGAAACAATAAATTATAGTTGTAGTTTGGATGATTTTTATGAACAGTTATTAAAAATAAAAGAAAAATACAGCTTTGAAAATATATTTTTAAGAAAAATAGAAGAAGTAACTGAAAAATATAAATATTATGCAGGATATGATATAGCAAGAGTAGAAATTGAAAAAATAAAATGTCATACATATATTAAAATTGTTGAGTTATATGAAAAAAATCATAATACAAAAGAAGTTTCTATATTGTATAATGAGTGTATTAATAAAATGAATAATGAAATTATTAAAGCTTTATCTCAAGGTTTTACTTTAGAAAAGCAAATTAATGATTTGAAATCTGAGATAGATGAAATAAATGATGATGAAATAGGTGAAGAATATATAAATTTAAAAACAAACTTTGATGAGGGACAACTTTTTTCAAAAACTAATGATGAAATTAATATGATTGAAGAAATGATAGTAATTAAAGATCATATAGTAGAATTGAGAAGTGCTATTCAACAAAATTATATAAAGCAATTTGTATCAGAAAAAGATGTTCACAAGAAATTAATGATTACTAGCACATATAACGAAGTTTTTGATTATATAAAAAGTTTAAAAAATCTTTCTAGAATTAAAGGAATTGCTTCAATGTTAGAAATTAAAGACTATGTAAGAGTAATTATTCTAATTAAATTATATATTATGAAAGGTGACTTAGAAAAAATGAAGCAAAATAATGATTCTGATTATAAGAAACGCATATAGTTATGTGTTTTTTAATATTACTTTTCTTTTGTCTCAATTTTTGGTACAATAAGTATGGAAAGAGGGACTAATATGTATTTATTTATAGAATATCCAAAATGTAGTACATGCAGGAAATCTAAAAAGTTTTTAGATGATAATAATATTAAATATATTGATAGAAATATAGTTACTGATAATCCTACTAAGAAAGAGTTAAAAAAATTTCTTGAAATTAGTGGTAAAGATATAAAAGCATTCTTTAATACAAGTGGTAATTTATATAAAGAACTACATTTAAAAGATAAATTACCTAATATGACTTTGGAAGAAAAATTAGAGTTATTATCTACTGATGGTATGCTTGTTAAAAGACCTATTTTAGTAGGAGATGATATTGTTTTAACTGGTTTTAAAGAAGATATTTGGAAAGAAGTGATAATTAATGGATGAGTTATTTAAAAAATTAAATATAACTCCTAAGAATTTAAAACTCTATGAAGTAGCATTTTCTCACTCTTCTTATGCTAATGAACATAGAGCGAAAAAAGATTATGAGAGATTAGAGTTTTTAGGAGATGCTGTTGTTGATTTAGTCATGGCTGATTACTTATATCGTAATCATAATGAAAATGAAGGTACTATGACTAAAGTAAGAGCAAGTTATGTATGTGAGAATGCTTTATATGAATATTCTTTAGGTTTAGGACTTAATAACTATATAAAAGTAGGACATGGAGAAGAATTACATGGAGGTAAACTAAAGAAAGCTATAGTTGCCGATATCTTTGAATCTTTTATGGGTGCTATTTACTTAGATCTTGGATATGCTACTGTTAGAAGAGTTATTTTAGATATTATTGTTCCTTATGTTACTAATCCTAATGTAACATTTTTCTCAGATTATAAATCTGCTTTACAAGAAGCAGTACAAACTAGTAAAAAGAGTCTTTATTATGAACTAATTTCAGAATCAGGTCCTCCTCATGATAAAACCTTTAAAATGCAAGTAAGAGTAGATGGTATTATCTATGGAGAAGGAGTAGGAAGCAGTAAGAAGGAAGCAGAACAACTAGCTGCTAAAAATGCTTTAGAAAAACTTGCTATATAATTATGAAACCACAAGAGATAAAAATATATAATAATTTAATAGAGACTCTTTATAATTTAGAAATAGAAGGATATGAAAAAAGAGAAAAGATAGTTAACTTTGTTATAGAAAATATTATTAATAGTAGCGAATTATTGAAAGATCCAGAAATATGTGAAAGATTATCAACCTTAGTTGATAGTTCTACTATTTCTACCACTTCTTTAGGCTTAATTGCAACTTCTGTAGAACATGACTATGAAAATGAAGATGTTACTAATCTAGGACGCAATTATAACAATTCACTTTTAATAGGAAATCTTTATATTGCCCATGATAAATATCTTTCCTTATTAGGTAATTATAGAACTTATAAATTAGAAGGGTATCACTCTAAATATTTAGTAGAAAATAAATTAGAATCTTTAAGTATTGAAAAAGAGATTAAAGAAACAGATAAGATATTAATTAAAAACTTTAATTTGAAAATATAAATAAAATAGTGTATAATTAGTAAAGTTTTGTTTCTATATAAAAAGAAAGGAGAAAAAATGAGTAAAATTAAAATTTTTAGTTTAGGTGGACTAAACGAAAATGGTAAGAATATGTATGTTGTTGAAGTAGATAAAAACATCTATGTATTTGATGCCGGAAGTAAATTTGATAATGAAAAGAATCTAGGAATAGATTATATTATTCCTAACTTTGATTATTTAATAAAAAATAGAAAAAGAATAAAAGGTATCTTTTTAAGTCACGGTCATGAAGGTAATATGGGAGCGGTTCCTGATATATTAAAACAGATTCCTGAAGTTAATATTTATGGAGCTAAATTGACACTTGAAATATTAAAACAAGATTTAACAGAACAAGAGATTAAAAAAAGTCATTTAATAGAGGTTAAACCTCATCATAAATTAGAACTTGGAAAAGAAAGTATTTTTCCTATATCAATGACTCATTCTATTCCTGATGCTTTATGTTATGTTTTATATACTAAAGATGGTGCGATTGTTTATACAGGAGATTTTACTTTCGATCATACAGAAACAGGTTTATATAAAACAGATATAGGTAAACTTGCTTATGTTGGTAAGCAAGGAGTACTTTGTCTTTTATCAGAATCTATGTATGCTGAAAGAGGAGGTTATACTAGTCCTAATAATAGAGTAAGTGACTTTATTAGAAATGTATTAGTAAGAAACAAAGGTAGAATAATTGCAACTGTTTTTCCAGCACATTTCTATAGAATACAAGAGATATTTGATGAAGTTAGTAAGACTCATAGAAAAATTGTTATTATGGGACATTCTCTACAAAATACTATTAACTATGCTATAAAGAATAATTATTTAACTATTGATAGAAGAGTAATAGGAGATTTAAATAATTTAGAAGATAAAGATGTTGTAGTATTAATATCAGATGAGAAAGAAAAGCCTTTTGCAAACTTAGAAAGAATTATTAAAGGGTATGATAAGTTTATTAAACTTAATACCAATGATACTATCTTTATAACAGAGCCTGCTTATGAAGGAATAGAAAAACGTCTTGCCACTGTTATGGATGATATTGCCATGCTTGGTGTTAATGCTATTAGTTTATCTAGTAAAAAACACTTGTTACATCATGCTTCTCGTGAAGATTTATCACTTTTAATAAATATAATGAATCCTAAGTATTATTTTCCTGTTAAAGGAGAATATCGTAATCAATATGCTAATGCAGAGATTGCGGAAGACTTAGGAATACCTAAAGATAATATTATTTTAAAACAAAATGGAGATGTAACACTATTTATTAAAGGTAATCTTGTTCCTACTAATGAACATATACCAGTTGATGAAATTCTAATAGATGGTAAAAGTAATGGTGATATTGGAGATTTAGTCTTAAAAGATAGAGAAATGTTAGGAGAAAATGGTATTGTTATTATTAGTTGTACTCTAGATAGAGAGACTAAAAAGATATTAGCAGGACCAGAAGTATTAACGAGAGGATTTATCTATGTTAAAGATAATTTAGATTTAGTAGATGAAATTAAAAATATGTCTTTAGAAATAATAGAGAAAAACATTAGTGAAAGTACTAAAAGAGTAGAATATTCTACAATTAAAACAGAAGTAAGAGATGTCTTAGGTAAGTACTTTTATAAAACTATGGAAACAAAACCTATGATTATAACAGTTATACAAGAAGTGTAGGTGTAAACTTATAAGTCTTGTAATAGAAAATGGCGTATATAATTATGAATTAGATTTAAATGAAGATAACTTGCATGCAATAACCATTTAAGATTTTAATTAAGTAATTGATTTAAAATACTAACAATGATATATTGTTAATGTAAGATAAAGGAGGAGTTATGAAAAAAGTTTTAATGATTATTGGAGGTATTGTAGTAGTAATTATTGTTATTATAGTTGTTATGTTTGTAGTAGTATCTATGACATCAAAAAAATTAGTGTGTAAATCAGATGATAACAACATTACTATAATGTATAATGATGATACTATAACAGGATACACTGCTAAAGGAATTTCATATGATTTAGAGGGAGCAAAAGCATATGCTGAAACTATAGGACTAAATGCATATTTAAATCGTTATGCTGACTTTTATAGAGCAAATACTGGAGGAGATTGTTCATTTGAATAATAATAAATAAGATTATGAAAAAGAAAATTTTATTGATGATTCTTGGTGCTATGTTGATTTAGTTATAGAAAGTGAATCACCTTTAGGTGGAACTGAATCATAGGAATTTTATGAAGTAATAAGAACATTCCATTTTTTAATACTATCTGCTTTAATAATGTGTTGGTTATGAATAGAATAATTGCTTAAGCTTATCCATAAAAAACTATGATTATAACAGTAATACAGAAAGTGTAAGTGTAAACTTATGCTTTTTATATTGTTATTTATTTTTTTTTATGATAAATTTAAGGTGGTGATAATAGAATGGAAGAATATAAAGAAGTGTATAAAAATAGTTTAATAGAACTATTAAACAAAGAACTTGGTATTGATAATTTAGATAACATAATAGAAGAAAGTAACTGTTTGTTTAGACCATCCACTACTTTTGAAGAATACGGATATATGAGATTATCTAAATATATATATTGTCTTAACAGTTTATATTTAGAGAATTTAGATAAAATTGAAGAACCAACAAATGAGTTTATTAAAAGTACAATCAAGACAGTAATTACTAAAAAAGGAGTAAATAATATTACATATTTTAATCCAACACCAGAAACAATTATAAAAAATGGAACTTTGGTATTTGCTTTTATTTATGGAAAGAATAAAGAAGAGTTAACAGGAAATGATTATATTAGTAATATAAAAAAACAAAAAGATTTTATTTTAAAATTAGAAAAATATATTGAAGAAAATGTTATGACTAAATTTAATATTAATTGTAAAGTATTAAATTATAAAATTTTGTAAGGAGGTTTCAGTTATGCCAATAATTTCAAATATTAATGTTCCTAAATTTAATATGTTAAAACAAAATAATAATAATAATAAATTATCAAAAATTAAAACAAGTGATGAAAAGATAAAAGAAATACTTAATATAAATAATCAAACTATCGACAAAGAAAATATTGTTTTGGCAAGTAACACTTTTGCTGATGAAAATGTTGACAATAAATCGTATGGGGGTTATCAAGGTTCATTAATAATAAATATTGAGAATTTTATGGACGATAATAATGTTTGGGAAATAGTTCATAAGTATTATCCTGAAGCTTCTAAAGAAGATATGGAATTACTATTTAATAGAATGAATTTTGTAGGCTGCGGTTATGTTGCTGCGATTAATACTTTATTTCAATATTTTGATAGTATTCCTAATGGAGAAAGTGAATTTGAAAAAATATTTGGCTTTTCTATGTTAGCTAGTAAAGAAAATCCAAGTACAGGAGAACAATATTATGGTTATAGGTATGAGTATTTATTTTTAGATTTTTTTCTTTATTATGCTAAAAATGAAAGAGGTTTTGATACTATAGAAGAGGCTTATGGTAACGTAGAGGAAGAAATGAAAATACGTTCTAATGATGCTGCTTTAGATGATGAAGAGTTTGAAAGAACTGGTATGATAGGAACATATAACCTCGATGTTGGTAGAGTTCTATCCAATTATCTTGCAAAAAAAGGTATACAGCTATCTGTTACTTCTGATACAATAACAACAAAAGTAACGTTAGAACCAGGTACTGATGAATGGAAAAAAAGAAAAGCTGAATTAGAGGCAATTGGAATTAATGTTCCTGACAATCAACCTATAGTTGAAAATGAAACAGAAAAAGCAGATATTAGAGAAGCACTAAATGAAGGCAAATTTGCTATAGTTTCTGCTAATAATTTTACTTTGTATTATCCGGAAGATAAAGATGGTAATGGAAAAATTGATGATATTTATATTGATGATGTTGGTTCCCATGCTATGACTATAGTTGATGTTACAGATGATGGAAAATATATAGTTTCAAGTTGGGGGGAAAAATTTATTTTAGACCCTAATAAAGATAAGCCTACTGGTATAGCAATCTATTCATATGAAAGATAGATGCTTAAATGTATTATTGACTAAAAGTCATAAATGTTATATTCAACATAGAATAAGGAGGAGTTATGAAAAAATGTTTAATAACTAAAGACCATACGGTGCATGGTCATTAGTCTAGGGTTTAATTCCCCGGTGCTTGCAACGTAAGGCCGAACGTAGTATTATAAATACGAAGTGAGGGCGATGTTATGGAAGAGAGTCAATATCTATATTTGTCGCACAACGTAAGCAATCTTGTTTACCACATTGTATGTCCAGCAAAATACCGTCGTGTAGTATTTGATGAAACAGTGGACGAACATCTTCGACAAATTTGTCTTGAGATAGAGAAACGATATGATTATATTGTTTTTCTAGAGATAGGTACGGATAAAGATCATGTGCATTTTCTAGTTCAAAGTACACCAAACTATGCACCAAGTAAAATAGTTAAAATAATAAAGAGCATAACAGCAAGACAAATTTTTGTCGAATGTCCTCAAGTAAAGAAACAACTATGGGGAGGACAGTTTTGGTCAGACGGTTATTTTGTGGCTACAGTAGGCAAAAATCAAAATGAATCTGTAATAAAAGAATATGTAAAAAATAAAGGTAAACAAGATGCGGAATATAAACAACTATATTTGAAATTTCAACAGCAAAAATAACATCGCTTTGGGAAGATACCCCGTAGCTTGCTGCGGGGAGTATTCATTTGGAATAGTGACTGTTATACTTCTAATTGGTTAAATAATTCGTATTGGAAATGGACAATTACTTCTTGGTCAGCTTCTCCTGCTAATGTGTTTATAATAATTGACGGAAAGTTAAATCATTTTAATGCTAGTTTGATGTCTCCTAATGTTGTATGCCCTGTTGTATTTCTAAAATCAACTGTTAAAATAGTAGATGGTGATGGAAGTAGTAGTAATCCATACATTTTGCAAAGTTAAAAGGTAGTGTCAATACCTTTTTTCTTTTTGTTTACACTTCTTCTGTCAAGTAATTTATTTGTCTAATTAAATATCCCTTATTTTATTTACATTTTTTATATTTTTGTGTAACATATAATTAAGCAGTGGTAGACTGTGGGGAAAAGTGGGGGATAAATATGTTTATAGGAGAGTTTCATCATAATATCGATGATAAAGGTAGAATTGCTATACCATCTAAATATCGTGATATATTAGGTAAAGACTTTGTTATTACCCGTGGTATAGAGCATTGTATTTATGTTTATCCTAATGATACTTTTAACCATATCGTTACTAAATTAGAAAGCTTACCATTTACTAAAAAAGATGCTAGAGCTTTCACTCGCTTCTTTATGTCTGGTGCTACTGCCATTGAACTTGATAAGCAGGGAAGAGCTAATATTCCAAGTCCCCTTGTTAGTTATGCTAATCTATCTAAAAAATGTGTAATTGTAGGAACGGGAGATAGATTAGAAATATGGGATGAAGATGCCTTCAATGAGTTTATGAGTTCTTGTAATGATGAAATGTCCAATATTGCTGAAAACTTATTTGAGGAGAAGATATAATGCATGAATCAGTATTACTTAATGAAGTGGTTGAATCCTTAAATCTAAAAGATAACACTATCGCTGTTGATATGACTTTAGGCTTTGCAGGACATAGTAGTCAAATTTTAAAAAGAATTAAAAATGGGTATCTATTCGCCTTTGACCAAGACGAGGAAGCACTTGCCTATAGTAAAGATAAACTTTCTACTATCGGTGATAACTTCCAAATAATTGATTCTAACTTTGTCTATGCGAGAAAAAAACTAAATGAATTAGGTATAGAAAAAGTAGATGCTATCCTTTACGATCTTGGAGTATCAAGTCCTCAATTAGATGAAGACTATCGTGGCTTCTCTTATAGATTTGATGCTCCCCTTGATATGAGGATGGATAAAGATAATAAGTTAACTGCTAAATTAATAGTTAATACTTATAGTTATGATGAATTAAAAAGAATCTTTAAAGACTATGGTGAAAGTAAGTTTTCATCATCTATTGCTAGAAATATTGTTAAGTATAGGGAAACTAAGAAAATCGAAACTACTTTAGAATTAGTAGATATTATTAAATCATCTGTTCCTTATAAAGAGAGAGTTAAAAAACATCCTGCTAAACAAATATTTCAAGCTTTAAGAATAGAAGTTAATGATGAGTTAAACGTCTTAAAGAAATCTCTTGATGATAGTTTATCTATGTTAAATATTAATGGAAGAATTGCTGTTATAACATTTCATTCTCTAGAAGATAAAATAGTTAAGAAAAAGTTTAATGAAATGTGTGAGATAGATCCTTTATCTAAAGGATTACCTAATATACCTTTAGATAAATTACCAGACTTTAAACTAATTACTAAAAAAGGAATAAAAGCTAGTAGTGAAGAGCTAGAACATAATAATAGAGCTCATTCTGCTACACTTAGAGTAATAGAAAGAATAAAATAGGAGGAATACTTATGGCTAAGAGAAAAGTAGTAAAAAGAGTTAAGATGAGTAAGTTTGAACGTCTTATTTATACATTTGCATTAGTATTAGCGATTAGTGCACCTCTAACAATAGTATTTTCTAAAGCAACTTTGGCTAAAATAAACTTTGAAGTTGAGAAAACTAAAAAAGAAATAAGTGAACAAACTAAAACTAATGAAAGCTTATCTATGAAAATAAATGAGTTAGCATCATTAGATAAAATAGAAGAAGTTGCCAAAGAACAAGGATTAAGTTATAATAATGATAACATTAAAAATATCAATGAATAATAGGAAGTGGTAAACTTGAAAAGAAAAAAGAGAAGGAAAAATAATATTAGATATAGTAAACTTTTAATAATTACTTCTCTTTTTTTGTTTGCTCTAATGATTGCTAGAGTAACACAACTTGCTTTAGCAGAGGAAGTAGATGATACAAATTTACAAGCTTTAGCAAGACAGCGAACTACAAAAACAGATATTATAAAAGCAGAACGTGGTAATATTTATAGTAGTGATGGAGAAGCTTTAGCACAAAATGTTTCATCTTATAAGTTAATCGCTTATCTTTCTCCATCTAGAACTACTGATGAAGATAATCCACAACATGTAGTAGATAAAGAAAAAACTGCTAGAGAATTAGCACCTATTCTTGGTGTTAGTGAAGAAGAGATTCTTAAATATCTTAGTAAAGAAGGTGTTTATCAAACAGAATTTGGTAATGCTGGTAAAGGACTTACAGAACTTACTAAAGAGAAGATAGAAGCTTTAAATTTACCAGGAATAGACTTTATAGAAAGCTTTAAAAGATATTATCCTAAAGGAGACTTTGCTTCCTATATCTTAGGTTATGCCAAAGAAGAAGTTACTACAAATGATGATGGTAAAGAAGAAACTACCATTACAGGGGAAATGGGGATAGAAAAGTATTATGACTCTACTTTGAAAGGAGAAGATGGATATACTACCTATCAAAAGGATTTACGTGGTTTTAAGATTGCAGGTACTAATGAAATTAGTAAAGAAGCAAGTGATGGTAAAGATATATATTTAACTCTTAATAGTAGTATTCAGTTTTTTGTAGAACAAGCATTAAGTGAAGCGGAAGCTAACTATAACTATGAATGGTTTACTATAATGATAGCAGATGCTAAGACAGGAGCAATTTTAGCATCTAGTACATCTCCTTCATTTGATCCTAATAAAAGAGATATTACTAATTACTTAGATATGAATGTTTCTAGTCCGTATGAACCAGGCTCAACAATGAAAATATTTACTTATATGGCTGCCATGGAACAAGGGGTATATGATGGTAATGAAATCTACCATTCTGGAGTTTATACTACAACTGATGGCACAGAAATAGGTGATTGGAATAGAGCAGGTTGGGGAGATATTACTTTTGATAGAGGATTCGCTTTATCAAGTAACGTTGGTGTTATTAACTTAATAGATCGCCATTTATCTGTGGATATACTTAGAAGTTACTTTAAGAAACTAGGATTTAGTAAAAAAACAGGTATTGAACTTCCTAATGAAGCGACAGGGGAACTAGACTTTAAATATGAAACAGAGATATTTAATGCTGGATTTGGACAAGGTATTACAACAACACCTATTCAAAATATTCAAGCTTTAACATCACTTACAAATGGAGGAGTTATGTTAAAACCATATCTAGTTGAAAAAATAGTAGATCCTGATACAGGAGAAGTAGTTTACGAAGGAAAAAGAACAGAAGTAGATACGGTTGCTAGTGAAACTACTGTTAATAAGATTAAAGACTTAATGTGGGAAACTGTTAATACCCAAGGTATGACAGGAGCAGGTTATCGGCTTGATGGCTATGATTTAATAGGTAAAACTGGTACAGCGCAAATAGCAGATGAAGATGGAGGTGGATACTTAACAGGGGCATCTGATATAATTTCCTCTTTTGCAGGAATATATCCTAAAGACGATCCTAAAGTAATTATTTATGCTTCAGTTAAAAGACCTGATGGAGGAAATCAAAGAGTAATTTGGCAAGCTATTAAAGATATAGTTGTTAATGTAAGTAAATATTATGGAACTGACCCAGTTACAACTAATGAAGAAGAACTACAAGAATATAATTTAACTTCTTATAAAAATAAAGATATAGCAACATCTTCATCAGAATTAGAAAGTATGGGAATGAACGTAACTGTTATTGGTACTGGTACCAAAGTAATTAAACAGTATCCTTCTAAAGGGGATAAAGTAACAGAAGGAACAAAAGTCTTTCTTATAACTAATGATAGCAATTTAACTGTGCCAGATTTATTAGGACTTTCTAGTAAGCAAGCAGAAGATTTATTAAAACTTTTAGGTATTAGTGTTAAGCTAGAAGGAAATGGTTACGTAACAGGTCAAAGTATTGGTTCAGGAACCGTTATAACAGAAAATATGGAAATAACATTAGCCTTAAGTCCAAAATTTTAAAAGTGTAGGCTCATATAATTACCTATACTTTTTATAATCATAATTAAAGTAACTATTCACACCCCTAAAGTGAAATAGTTACTTTTTTTACACAATTATTCTGATAAAATCCCATAATTATATGATAAGATAATAGTGAAAATAAAAGGAGTTTTAAAGATGGGAAATACATTAGGTAAATTACAAACTAGAGTTAATGAATTAGAAAAGAAGTTAGTAGAATTACAAGATAAAAACTCTGAATTAATAGAAGAGAAAAAATCACTAACATCTAAACTAAAATATTTAGAAGAAAGTTTTGATAAAAAGTTAGAAACCGCTTTGACTAAAGCAGTTAAAGAAGTAAGTGAAAAATATGAAAAAATAATAAAAGAAAAAGATCAAAGAATTTTTGAACTAGAACAAAGGCTTAACATTAACTCAAACAATTCAAGTTTACCTAGTAGTAAAGATCCTATATATAAAACTAAAATATGTAATTCAAGAAAAGAAACTGATAAAAGCAAAGGAGGTCAGATTGGTCATAAAAAACATAAATTAGAAAAATTTAATGATAACGAAATAACAGAAGAAGTAAATCATACTATGGATAAATGCCCCAATTGTAATAGTAAAAATATTAAAGTAATAAATGTTAAAGTAAGAGATGAACTAGATTTTAAAATTACTATAATAAAAAGAAGACACTACTTTAATGAGTATGTGTGTGAAGATTGTGGCAGTAAATTTAAAAGTGAAATACCAGAAAATTTACATGCAGAAAATCAATATGGTAGTGAAGTTAAAGCCCTTGCCATAAACTTACTTGATTATGGTTTTATATCTTATAATAGAGTAAGAAAAATAATATGTGGGTTTACAAATGGAGAAATAGATCCTAGCGAAGGTTATTTAGTAAAACTACAAAAGAAAGCCTCTTCTATGCTTAAAGATTTTACTTTTGATGTAAAACAAAAGATATTAGAATCTAAATTAAATTATTGGGATGATACAGTTGCAAAAATAGGAGAAAAAGATAAAGGATGTATTAGAGGTTATACTAATGGAAAAGAAGTTTTGTATAAAGCTCATCTTGCAAAAGATACCAAAGGTATGGATGAAGATGGTATATTACAGAACTTACCTAGTGATTGTACTGTTATGCATGATCATTTATTACATAACTATTGTGAAGATTATAGTTATAAAAACATAGAATGTAATGCACATATAACAAGAAAATTACAAAGCATAGCAGAAAATACTAAACATGATTGGGCAGATAAAATGAAAGAGTTATTGGAAAGTACTTTAAACAAAAGAAAAAAATATAGTGAAAAACAAATTAAATCTTTTAGTGAAGAGGAAATTAAAAACTTCGATAGTAAGTATGATTCGATTATTAAAGATGGCTTTAAAGAATATGTAGAGTTTAAACATAAATATGAGTTTACTAAAGAAGAGAATTTATTAGAGTTTATGAGAGACTTCAAAGGACCAATAACTGAGTGGGTTAGAGACTTTTCTTTACCATATTCAAATAATCTATGTGAAAGATTACTTAGAATGTTGAAGACAAAGATGAAGATAAGTTATCAATTCCAAAATCTAGAATCTGCTAAGTGTTTTGCCAATATTATGACATATACAGAAACTTGTGGTAGTTATGGTGTTAATAAATATGAGGCAATAAAGAGATTATTTGATAATAACCCATATACCGTTGATGAACTTAGAAATTTAAAACCAGCCAACAATTAATAAATTGGCTGGTTTTTCCAGTTATTTATTTTCTGGACTGTGAATAGTTACTAATTAAAAATGATATATTATTTTTCTCTTGTTAAAAACAAATTAATTATGTATAATTAATCTATAGAGTAGAGGTGGTGTTTAATCTATGAATAATCATATCTATACTGGACTTGATATAGGTAATGGAGAAATTAAAGTAGTAGTAGTAACTGCTAGTAATAATGATTATTATATCTTGGCTTCTACTTCTATTAAGTCAAATGGAATAAAGAAAAATATTATTTATGATGATAAAAAGTTAAAAACATCAATTATGAATGCGATAAAGATTACAGAAGAAAAAATTGGTATGAAAATAAAAGAAGTTATATTGACATTACCTGCTAATAGAGCAAATATGACTATTGAGAGTGGACTTGTTAATATAAAAGAAAATACAGTAAGAGGAAAAGATATAGAAAGTGTTATTAAAGATACTATTGCTAATACTTATGATGATACGAGAGAACTTGTTAGTTGTCTTCCAATATCTTTCACAGTAGATGAAGAAGCTAGTGTTATTAATCCTCTAGGTGAGAAAGGAGAAAAATTGTTCTTAAAGGCAGTAGTAGCTACATCACCTAAAGAAGAAATATATCCATACATTAATATTGTAAGAAGTTTAGGCATTAATATAACAGATATTATTTATAATACCCAAGCAGATTATTATACAGTATCAACTAAAGAGTTAGATAGAAAGATGGGTGCTATTATAAATATTGGTGCTGATGTTACAAGTATAGGAATTTTTAATAAAGGTATTATGATTAAAAATTCCTATATTCCAGTAGGAAGTAGTAGTGTTGATAAGGATATTGCTTTTATTTATAAAGTAGATTTAAAAGAAGCAAAGAAGTTAAAAGAAACCTTTGCTTTAACTTCTGCTAGATATGCTGATAGTAATGCTGATGTTGTAGTAGTAAATAAAGAAAATAAAAAAATTACTATAAATCAAATCCAAATATCAGAAGTAATAGAATCTAGAATAAAAGATATTTTAAAACTTGCAAAAAATGAAATAAATCGCTTAACAAAACGAGAAATAAGTTATATAATTGTAGTAGGTGGTATTAGTGAACTTGCAGGCTTTAACTATGTAGTTGAGGAAATGCTTGGGAATGCTTCTAGCTGTTATAATATGAAAGAATTAGGAGCTAGACATAATAAATACACAAGTGTTTTTGGAAGTTGTAAATATTTTGCTAAAAAATGTCTTTTAATGGAAGATAATATTAATATGTTTGAACGAGATGAAATAGAAAGATTTATATCACCAAAAAAAAGGAATACAATTAATGAAAATATGACAGATAAATTTTTTGGTCACTTTTTTTGATAACTAATTAAGGAGGATACAATCATGGGAAATGGACTAGAATTAGATCAATTAGCTAAAATAAAAGTAATCGGCTGCGGTGGCGGTGGTGGAAATGCTGTTAATAGAATGGTAGAATCAGGAGTAAAAGGAGTAGAATTTATAGTTGCTAATACTGATTTACAAGTATTAAACAATTCTAAAGCTGATGTAAAAATTCAATTAGGAGCAAATTTAACAGATGGACTAGGAGCTGGATCTCGTCCTGATATCGGTAGAGAAGCAGCTTTAGAGTCTAAAAAAGAGATAGAAGATGCCTTGACTGGTGCTGATATGGTATTCATTACTTGTGGAATGGGTGGTGGAACAGGAACTGGTGCTGCCCCTGTAATTGCTGAAATAGCACAAGCTCTTGGTGCTTTAACAGTTGCAATAGTTACTAAACCATTTACATTTGAAGGTAGAAAAAGAATGGATAACGCTTTAAAAGGATTAGCTGAATTAGAAAAACATGTAGATACTTTAATTGTTATACCTAATGATAGATTGAGAGAAATAATTGATAAGACTACACCAATGCTAGAAGCATTTAAAGAAGTTGATAATGTCCTTAGACGAGGAGTTCAGTCAATTTCTGATTTAATTGCTGTAGTTGGACTTGTAAACCTTGATTTTGCTGATGTTCAATCAGTAATGAAAGATTCTGGTAGAGCTATTATTGGTATTGGTATAGGAATGGGAGAAGATAGAGCTCTTGAAGCGGCTAAACAAGCTGTTTCTAGCCCATTACTTGAAACAAGTATAAGCGGAGCTACAGATGCTATTATTAACATTACTGGTGGTGTAAACTTAACTTTATTTGAAGCAGAACAAGCTGCTGAAGTTGTAAGAGCAGCTTCTGGTACTGATATTAATACTATTTTTGGTTCTGTTATTAATGAAAATTTATCTGATGAGGTTATTGTTACAGTAATTGCTACTGGTTTTAATAAAAAAGATCAACCTGAAACAAAACAACCAATATTCTCAAATGGAGCACAGTCTCCATCTAGACGTTCTCGTGATGATATTTCATATATTGCAACAGTACCACAGAATAGTCAAGAAGAAGATGATGATGATGGGGGAGAATTGTTAGATGATAGTGATTATGATTTTCCACCTTTCTTAAGAGATAAGAACTTTTAGTTTAAAAGTTCTTTTTAATTAGTTATAATTTGCAAAAGATTTTAGCACTCACTCTTGACAATTGCTAACACTAGTGTTATTCTACTTATTGTAAATAAGAAAGAAGAGTGATTAATTTGAAGAAAAAACAATTTAAAGCAGAATCTAAAAAGTTATTAGATTTAATGATTAATTCTATTTATACTAATAAGGAGATATTTTTACGTGAGTTAATCTCTAATGCAAGTGATGCTATAGATAAACTTTATTATGAGTCACTTACTAATAAAAATATTAAGATAAAAAAGAAAGACTTAGAGATTAGACTTATTCCTGATAAAGATAATAGAATATTAACTATTATTGATAATGGTATTGGTATGACTGAAGAAGAACTTGAAAATAATTTAGGTACTATCGCTAAGAGTGGTTCTCTTTTATTTAAAGAGAAAATGTCTGATGATAAAAATATGGCTATTATTGGACAGTTCGGGGTAGGATTTTACTCTAGCTTTATGGTAAGTGATGAAGTAGAAGTAATTAGTAAGGCTTATGACAGTGATAAAGCTTATCGTTGGGTATCAAGAGGTGCTGATGGATATTCTATTGAAGAAGTAGATTATGAAAATATCGGTACTAAGATTATTCTTCATTTGAAAGAAAATAATGAAGATAATAATTATGATGAATATTTAGAAGACTATGCTCTTGAAAGATTAGTTAAGAAATATTCTGATTATATCTCTTATCCTATAAAGATGGAAGTAGAGACTACTACTAAAAAAGATGATAAAGAAGAAAAAAAACTTGAAGATAAAACACTAAATAGTATGGTTCCTATTTGGAAGAAAGGGAAGAGTAGTGTAAAAGATGAAGATTATAATTCATTCTATACAGATAAGTTCTATGACTATGAAGCACCTTTAAAAGTAATACGTAGTGAAGTAGAAGGAAGATGCTCATATACAACACTTTTATTTATACCAAGTCATGCTCCATATAATTATTATTCTAAAGACTATGAGAAAGGACTTGAACTTTATTCTAAAGGTGTTCTAATCATGGATAAATGTTCTGATCTTTTACCTGATTACTTTAGCTTTGTTAAAGGTGTTGTAGATAGTGAAGATATTTCTTTAAATATATCAAGAGAAACTCTACAAGATAATTATCAAATTAAGTCTATCGCTAAGAGTCTTGAATCTAAGATTAAAAAAGAATTAGAGAAAATGCTTAAAAACGATAGAGAAAATTATGAGAAGTTCTTTAAAGACTTTGGAATGCAACTTAAAGTAGGTATTTATGAGTCTTATGGAATGGCTAAAGAAACATTACAAGATTTATTACTTTTCTATTCATCTAAAGAGAAGAAAATGGTTACACTTTCAGAATATGTTTCTAATATGAGTGAAGATGATAAGACAATTTATTATGCTTGTGGGGAAACTATAGATAAAATAGATTTATTACCACAGGTTGAAAGTGCTAAAGAAAAGGGAGTAGATATCTTATATTTAACTGATTACTTAGATGAATTTGTCTTTAAAGTAATGATGAACTATAAAGAGAAAAACTTTGTTAATGTGGCAAGTAGTGATGCTAATCTAGAAAGTGATGAAGAAAAAGAAGAATTAAAGAAGGTAAATGAAGAATATAAAGATATGTTTACTAAGATGCATGATGCTCTAAATAATGGTGTTAATGAAGTAGAGTTTACTCATCGTTTAAAGAATCATCCTGTATGTTTAACTAGTAAAGGTGATGTTTCAGTAGAAATGCAAAAAGTAATGGATGCAATGCCAACAGATACTGGAGTTAAGGCAAATACTGTTATGGAGATTAATGAAAATAATCCTATTGCTGATAAGTTAAAATCTTTGTATGAAAATAAAGATTATGAGACATTAGAGAAATATAGTAAAATACTATATGCAGAAGCTAGACTTATAGAAGGAATGAGTTTAGATAATCCAACTGAAATAAGTAATTTAATTAGTGAGTTACTTGCTAAATAAAAAAGGATAGGTAATTATTAACATTACTTATCCTTTTTACATGTACTTCCAATACACTCATTATAATATGGAGAATTTTCCATTAGTTTTTTATCAATATAATCATTACCAAGTTCTTCTGATAATGTCTCTTTACAACTAAATAAATTAGTACCAAGACCTAATCTTTCTCCCTTTATTTTAACTCCTAAGGCAGCTAGAGTAGTAGGGTAATAATCAAATGTTGTAAATTTTCTATTCTTGTTACAATTAGTATCAACTGCTGAATTTATAAAACCATTATATACACTTCTATTATAATTAGGATCAATCTCATCAAAAGAATAAGTATTCATACTTAGATGATCTCCAACTAATATAATAGTAGTATTTTCATAGAAATCTTGTTTCTTAATCCAATTAATAAAATCATCTAGCTTTTCACTAGAACAATCAATAGAAGTTAAATAATTATCATCATATATATCTTTACAAGAATTATCTACATATCCATCTGGAAAATGAGTATCAACAGTTAACATAGTAAAATTAAATGGTTCATCACTTTTAGATATTTCTTTTAATTCTTTTTTAGCATAATCAAATAGTTTTTCATCTTCATATCCCCAAAATACATAATAATCTTCATCTATTATTCCGTCTTCTATAGCAGTATAATAATCATATACAGTGTAATCTCCATGATTTTTAAAATAAATTCTTCTACCACCAAAAGTTAAATCAGAACCTACCATAATATACTGTCTATATCCTTCGTCTTTTAGAATATCCCCTAATGAATAAGCTCCGGGAAGAGTAGTACCTGCTTCATATGTACTTACATCATCTTGATTAAAAACAGTCTTTAAAGGAATACCTGCAGTATGAGAAACCATAGCAGCCATTGTCCATGAAGCATTATAACCCATATGAGCACCACCAACTAAATTAGTAGATGAAAAGTTAATATTATCTTTGGCAAGTTCTGTTAATTCAGGTATATAGTTAATATCATAAGCTCCACCGTTTTCTTTATCAGCATAAGTAGATTCCATTGATTCTAGAAATATATATATTAAATTTCTTTTTTCTTCAGGAAATTCTAATTCTACTTCTTTAGGATCAACATATAGAGTTTCAAAAAAGTTTGATTCTATATTACTATATTTAATATAATCATATATGTATAAGCCACTACTAGCATAGTAAATTGCATAAGTAACTAAACTTACTAAGAAGATAAAGCTAGTTATTTTATAGAAATTTATTTTAATTATTATTTTTTTAATTTTAATATTTATAAATACTTCTAAATTTTTAAAGAATTTTGTTATAAAAAAGATAATAATAGTAAGTAATAAAGAAATTAATATACACTCTTTAATAAAACTTATAATCATCTCAGTACTAGCAGTACTTACAGAATTAGTTAAAGTAAGTAATATTTGTTCAAAATTATTAATTTGTGCTTCTCTTATAGCCCAGTTTGTGCCAAAAATAGTAGTAAATGCTAAAAAGATTAGTAAATAGAATAAAATAACTCTAATTATTCTTATTACTTTTTTTGTTACTTCTTTTTTTCTTATTTTTCTTTTTCTCATTTTTTCTTTTTTTCCTAATTTCTAAATTAATGTCAATATTAGCATTAACTACTTTAAATAAAAATGGTAAGAAAATAGCAAGTAAAAGGCTAAGCCACATATATTTTAAACAAAAATCATAAGTAAAAGTAGAATTTTGATAATATAAGTAATTATCACTACTAAAAATATAAATAAAAGTATTCATAATTGTAGTTATTATAAATGTATAAAATAAATACTTTAATATTAAATCACTATTACTAAGTTCTTTTTTTATTATTCTTTTTTCTATTAGTATAGAAATACTAGCAGGCATTAACATACATATAAAAAACATATTTACCACGTCCTTACTTCTAAATATCTAATATTATAATGGAAAAATAGTGAAAATACAATTCTAAATTTTGACTTTTGGTATACTTTATGGTATAATTTAGCCATCTAAAGGGGGATGGTTCTGATGAATAAATTTAAGAACTGTGATAGTTTAAAGTCATACCTAAATCATACCTAAATAAAGAGTCTAAAAGACTTAATATAAGTATAACCAATGTTTATAATACTTTCTTTTCAAGAGATTTACTTTATCGCTTAAGTAAAATCGATAAAAGTATGGATATAATAGTTAAGGGAAGCTTTGCACAAGCTGTTCATTTAGGTAAAATAGTTAGACCTATTACAGATATAGATTTAACTAGTACAATAGACCATCATAATCCTTTAATTCTTTTAGTTAATGCTATGTGTGATAAAGAGGGTGATAATGATTTTGACTATATTTTAAGAGGTACTCCTAAAAGAACTAATACAGGTATTATTAAGTTACCAATCGCTGCTAAGTATGGAAAAATTAATCATCCAATAGGTATTGATTATAGAGAAAATCATCCTTGTATCTATGAGAAACATTTGAAATTAGTACCTAAAGTATTTTCAAGGGATGAAGAATATGAAGTAGTAGTCCCTTCTATGGAAGAGACTTTAGCAGAGAAATTATGTATTATTGCCGAGTCTACTAAGACAGATGTTTTAAATACAAGAACGAAAGACTTCTATGATATTTATCACTTGCATGGTGGAGATTATGACTTAGATAAATTTTCTTACTATTTTGAAAAGATGCTTCAAGATAGAGGTAAAATTAGAGATATTTCTAGTTTAAATACTGATTATCTTAATAATGATTTTATTGAAAGGCATGAAAGCGTATGGCAAAGTAATAAGAAGCATTATGAGTTTTTAGATGATGAAGTTGATTTAAAAGGAGCTGTTTATTATACAAAGAGTACTTTAAAAGAACAGTTTCAAAGAATAAGACAGGGTAAAAATAAAGTTTATAAGATATAAAATTATTTAGAGTGTGTAATAGTGATGTGGTTTCCTCTATACATTTACTCGCTAATGTAAAGAGGACAACAAAATGAAAAAGAGAATTGATTCTTCAAGGTAAGTTATGCTTGGGAATAAAAAAATATTACTATCATTGAAAACTTTATACAAGATAAATATAAAGATAATTTACAAGACTTTTTATGTAGTCCTATGAATAGTAAACCTAGAAATAAACTTGAAAAAGTAAACATATTATTAGAATTAGCATTAAATATTAAAGTACAGAGATTTATTTGAAACTAAAGAAATGACTGATTATATATTAAACAGCCATACTGTGCAACTAGTGACTTATTTAATTATAAAAGATATATTGACATACATACATTTGCGTTATAAACTTAGGTTACAATTATATATGTAAAAAAATAATTAATTTGAATATATATTGGAGGTGTGAATATGAATGTTGCCATTAATGATATTTATGAAATTGCTAAATGGTTTTTACATACAGAGCCAATGACTCATAAAAAATTACAAAAGTTATTATATTTTAGTTATGGTATTTATTTAGCTCAAAATAATAGTGATTCAAACAACCTAAATAATTTCTTATTTAAGAATAAATTTGAAGCATGGGTTCATGGGCCTGTTGATCCTAAAATTTATTCTTTATATAAAAATAATGGTGTGAATTTGTTATCAATTGAGAGTGTAGAAAAATTTAATTTTAATCAAGAAGTGATGAATGCATTAAATAAAACAATCGAAATTTATGGTAAATACAGTGCTGATGAATTAGAAAATATTTCTCATAGTCAACAACCATGGATAAATGCTAGGAAAGGACTATCACCTATAGATGCTTCTAACAATTTACTTAAAGATGAAGATATATTTGTAACATTTAAGGAAATATTATTTAATGAATCAGTTTAATAGTGATAATAAAAATATTTGTATAGACTTTTCTCTTTTTCCGTTTTGTTTTAGATGTGTTAAAACAGAAAACTTTACTAATAAATTAAAAAATGCGAATCAATTCTTTGAAAAATTTAAGAGACTTTTTGAAACTGATATACCTGCTTTGATTCAATTTTCTTTTGATAATGTAAAAAAGGAAACAAAAAGGCATTCTCATGCAATTTTAACTGATACAAAAGAATATTCTGTTGTAATTGATGTTGTAAAAGCTTTATTTAAGTCTTATAAAGGTGATGACTATAGCGATAGAGATTTTGAACTGTTTTTAAATAACAATATTAACGAATATCACGTTTGGCAACTTGGTATTAGTAGTGGTATAAGATTATTCGGAATAAGACGGTCAAATGTTTTTTCAGTTCTTTTTATTGATTATCATCATTTGATTTACCCTAATAAAAATTATAATCAAGAAAATTATGATATTTACGATTTTTGTCCGATAACTAATTATAAAGGAGGAATCAGTGATGGATAAAAAACAAATATATCCACAAAATATTGAAAACTTGTTTAAAAAGATAAACTACATTATTGATAATGAGCAAAATATAGAAAAAATTAAAAATTTAATAAAATGGAAAGAATGGTATGAGTCATTAAATTATAAATTTGAGTATGTATGTGAAGATAATGAATTTTTAAAAGCATATTATGATAATAATAAATATGCTTTACAGATTTGGTATCATGGTACTAAAGTAGATTCAATTGTATTTAATTTAGTAGCGAATTACTATAGTGAGTACGATAACGAAATAACAGAAGTAATAGAATAAGTTCTAATGTTATAGTAGCTAGATATGCTAAAAATGAAAATTTGAGAAATATAGTTAGTAAATTTTTAAGGCTTTGTTTGTAGCTAAAATATAAAAGAATTTTGTTTACAAGATAGTATCTTTTGATATAATAGTTATTAGAAAAACATGAGGGTGTAAATTATCTTCTTGCACTACGCTTACTATTTACTAGTAAGTTTGAGTAAGGTTATATCCTGAAAGAATATATGTAGGTACTCTCGAGTCCTACCATGTTACTAAAAAGCTCACGTTACGTGAGCTTTTAATCTTCTAAAATCATTTCTTTATCTTTAAAATAATAATGTTTATTACATATATCTCTTAACTTAGGTCTATGAGTTACGATAATTAAAGTTTTATCGTTTAAGTACTTATTTATCATATCATAAATCTTTTCTTCAGATAAAATATCTAAATTAGAAGTTGGTTCATCTAAAATGTATATTTCTTTATCTAAAAGAATTCCTCTAATAATATTTAATCTTTGTTTTTGACCAGTAGATAGTCTTATACCTTTTTCACCAACTATAGTATCAAGACCATGTTCTAGACTATTAATCCAATCAAGAAGTCCTGCTTGATTTAGATATTCATTTAATTTTTTATCGCTTATATTTTTACCTAGTAAGAGATTATCTCTAATAGATAAATCAAAGAGGTCTGTTTCTTGAGAAATATAAGCGACATCTGGAGCTTTACAGCTTTCTTTACCATTTACTATGTATTTACTATCATCTATTTTATAAAATCTACAGAATAGATTAAGAAAAGTAGATTTACCTTGACCAGATTCTCCCATTATACTTACTTTATCTTTTTTATCTACCTTGAAGTAAGGTATATTTATAATATTTTTACTTTTCTTACTATATTTAAACTCTATATCTTTTAGAGTAATATTATTAAAGTTTTTAAACTTAAGTTGTTTTTCTTCTTCGATTAAAACTTTTTCTATTTGATTATTAGCAGATTTAAATTTATTAAGATGAGCGAATAGATTACCGACTCCTCTTAATTCTGTGTTAAGACCACTAAACATAGAAGAGTAGAAAACAATATAACTGAAAACATCATTACCATTTTTCATACTTATAAATAAACTTATTAAAAGTATAGCATACATAGTATAAATTAAAGCATTAATCCCATCAACTCTCAAGGATCTATAAACACATATTCTTTTTAAAGGTTTCTTAATAAGATTGAAACTGCTATTTATTTTATTTAAAACATAATTAAGGGCATCATAGTTTTTGACTACTTTAATATTTTCTATAAAGTCTACACTAATAGCATTGTATTTAGCATATTTATCGTTATAATCATTTTGAATTATTACGTTAGATTTAGTAATAACAACATTGTAGATTACAATTAAAATAATAAAGATAATACAAATAATAAAAATAAAGAAGCTTTGATTGAAAACTTGAATTAAAAATATAGTAATAGCGATGACAAACCCATTTATTGTCATCATTAAATTATCTAATAGAATTTGTGTTTCATCACTGACTACATCTATTTGTTTTTTTAAAAAACCAGTATGATTATTATTAAGCTTAGAAAGACTCATGTTACATAGTCTTTTAAAATAGGCTAGATGTAAATTTTTATGAGTGCTTTCTAAAAATGGTTCTGTTTTTAATTGCCATATTATATTGAAAAGTATTTCTAAAGCTTTAAGAGTAATAGTTAAAATTATTAGCATTTTAAATTTATCTAAGGTAAATGGAACAGTTAAATAGACTGATAAAACTACTGGCATTAGATAAAGACATAAATTTTCTAAAAAAGCATTAAGGAAGCATAATGCATACTTCTTTTTATTTAATATTTTAAATGGATACATAATACACCTACTTTACAATAGAACCTATATCATCAGTAATAAGGGCTTGTTTTAACATACCAGGTTTATTTATATTGAAAACGATGATAGGAATTGCTTCTTCCATACATAGAGTAATTGCTGTTAAGTCCATTACTTTTAACTTTTTATTTAATACTTCATTATATGTTGTTTCCTTAATTAATTTAGCATCTTTATACTTTTTAGGATCTTTATCATATATACCATCTACATTAGTTGCTTTTACTAAAATATCGGCATTAATCTCTGCTGCTCTTAAAGCTGCTGCCGTATCAGTTGAAAAGAAGGGGTTACCTGTACCACAACCAAATATTACAACTCTACCTTTTTCAAGATGTTTCTCACACTTTTCACGTAGATAGAATTCGGCAACTTTTCTCATCTCAATAGCAGTTTCAACTCTTACTGGAACACCTATTTGTCTAAAAGCATCTTGTAAAGCTAGAGCATTCATAGTAGTTGCAAGCATACCAATATAATCAGATGTCTGTCGCTCCATAAAGTCATTCGCCTTACCTCTCCAGAAGTTTCCTCCTCCTACAACTATTGCAATAGAAAAGCCCATATCAAGACAATCTTTAACTTCTTTAGCAATTTTTATAACTCTTTCAAAGTCAATACCATTATCTTTAGAGCCACTTAAAGCTTCTCCTGATAACTTTAATAAAATTCTTTTTTTATTCATAGTTTCACTTCCTTGGTATTAGTATATCATGTCGTATTTTTAGTAGCAATTTTTTCTTTAAAAAATAAATTATCTTTGTTATACTTGTTTTATAGCGAAAGGATAGTGATTAAATGAAATATGTTTATGCCTTTAGTGAAGGCAATAAGGATATGAGAGAGTTGTTAGGAGGAAAAGGAGCTAATCTTGCCGAGATGACAAGAATTGAACTACCTGTACCTCGTGGGTTTACTGTAACAACTGAAGCTTGCTTAAAATACTATGATGATAATGAAGAGATTAGTGAGGACATTAAAGAAGAAATCTTTAAAGAATTAGCTAATCTTGAAAAGTTAACTGGTAAGACTATGGGAGATAATAAAAATCCATTATTAGTATCAGTTAGAAGTGGGGCAAGAAGCTCTATGCCAGGAATGA
Organism: uncultured Mycoplasmatota bacterium; assembly: GCA_946498975.1. Classification (GTDB taxonomy): domain Bacteria; phylum Bacillota_I; class Bacilli_A; order RF39; family UBA660; genus Onthousia. The sequence goes on along the minus strand of CAMMQC010000002.1, from coordinate 12,439 downwards.
TGGATACAATTCTTAATCTTGGTATGAATGATGAAGTAGTAGAAACACTTGCAAGACTTACAGATAACAAAAGATTTGCTTATGACTGTTATCGTCGTTTTATTCAAATGTTTGCAGATGTAGTTATGGGCTTTCCAAAGAGTTCTTTTGAATATTTATTTGAAGATATTAAGAAAGAAAAGAATGTAGAACTTGACACTGATTTAACGGCTGATGACTTAGTTGAAGTTGTAGATAGATACAAAGAAGAATATAGAAAACATGCAGGAGAAGAGTTCCCACAAGATGCTAAAGTACAACTAATAGAAGCGGTTAAAGCTGTATTTAGAAGTTGGAATAATGATAGAGCGATTACTTATAGACGGCTTAATGATATTCCAGGAGACTGGGGTACTGCTGTTAATGTTCAAGAGATGGTTTATGGTAATATGGGTAATACTAGTGGAACAGGTGTTGCATTTACTAGAAATCCTGCTACTGGAGAAGCTAAGTTATATGGAGAGTATTTAATTAATGCTCAAGGAGAGGATGTAGTTGCAGGTATTAGAACTCCACAGTCTATTGATACTTTAAAAGAAGTTATGCCAGAATGTTTCGATGAGTTTGTTAAGATATGTAAAACACTAGAAGACCATTATAAAGATATGCAAGATATGGAGTTTACCATTGAAAATGGTAAGTTATTTATGCTTCAAACTAGAAGTGGTAAAAGAACGGCTGAAGCTGCTCTTAGAATTGCTGTAGAACTTGTTAATGAAGGTAAAATTACTAAAGAAGAAGCTCTTTTAAGAGTAGAGCCTAAACAGTTAGAACAATTATTACATCCTGCTTTTGATAAAGATACTTTAAGTAAAGCGAAAGTTATTGGTAAAGGTTTAGCTGCTTCACCTGGGGCTGCTACAGGACATTTATACTTTAGTGCTGAAGACGTTATGATGGCTCATGATGAGGGAGTAGAAGATATAATATTAGCAAGAGAAGAAACATCTCCAGAAGATATAGAGGGTATGAATATTGCTCGAGGTATTTTAACAGTTAGAGGTGGAATGACTTCACATGCTGCAGTTGTCGCTCGTGGTATGGGTACTTGTTGTGTATCAGGTTGTTCTGATGTAGTAGTTGATGTTAATAAGAAAACTTTAACTACTAAAGACGGTAAAGTATTCAAAGAAGGAGACTATATTAGTTTAGATGGTTCAACTGGTAATGTTTATGGAGAAGAGATAAAAACAGTTCCTGCATCTATTAGTGGAAACTTTGAAACATTCATGAACTGGGCTGATAAGATAGCAGACCTAGAAGTTAGAACTAATGCTGATAATCCTAGGGATGCTAAAGTTGCAAGAGATTTTGGAGCTAAAGGTATTGGACTTTGTCGTACAGAGCATATGTTCTTTGACATGATGCGAATATTTAACTTTAGAAAGATGATAGTCGCTCCAACATTAGAAAAACGTGAAGAAGCACTAGATGCAATTTTACCTTATCAAAAAGATGACTTTAAAGAGTTATTTAAAGTAATGGATGGTTATGAAGTTACTATTAGATTCTTAGATCCACCACTACATGAGTTCTTACCTCATACTGATGATGAGATTAAAGCTCTTGCTAAAGACTTAGATATGGACTTTGTTTCTTTAAAGAATAAGGTAGATTCACTAAAAGAATTTAATCCAATGATGGGACATCGTGGATGTCGTCTTGCTGTTACTTATCCTGAGATTGCTGTTATGCAAACAAAAGCTGTTATAAATGCTGCTTTAGAAGTAGAAAAAGAGGGTATTAAAGTAACACCTGAAATTATGATACCTTTAGTAGGAGATGTTAATGAATTAAAATATGTTAAGAATATAGTAGTTGAAACAGCTGATGCTATTATTAAAGATAATAACAGTGATTTAAAATATAAAGTAGGTACTATGATAGAAATACCAAGAGCTGCCATTCTAGCAGATAAAATAGCAGAAGAAGCAGAGTTCTTCAGTTTTGGTACTAATGATTTAACCCAAATGACTTATGGATTCTCAAGAGATGATGCTTCTAAGTTCTTGAGTGATTACTATGAGAAGAAAATATTTGTAAATGATCCTTTCGCAAGCCTAGATACTGTTGGTGTAGGTAAATTAGTAAAAATGGCTTCTGAACTTGGTAGAAGTACAAGAGGTGATATTAAACTTGGTATCTGTGGAGAACATGGAGGGGATCCTAAGAGTATAGCTTTCTGTCATAAAGTTGGTCTTAACTATGTTTCTTGTAGTCCATTTAGAGTACCTGTGGCAAGACTTGCTGCTGCAAGGGCTAAATTAGAGAATTAATATGTCATTATATGATAGAATGCTTAATATTGCTAATATAGATAAAGAATCTATTATTAGAAAAGCAATAGAAAATACTAAAAGTGACTTGGATGGATTAGAGCATGAGAGAATGTGTTTAGTATATAATTGGTACTTATATGAGAATCTAAAAGACATGTCATGTCTTGCTTATATAGTAGATACTGATGATTTAGGATTTGACTATAAGCATAGATTTGTTTTAGTACCTGTTGATGATAGTAATTACTATTTAGCAGATTTAACCTATAAACAATTTGGTAAAGATGATGATATCTTAAGTAAATTATATAATGAAGGTTATGAATTGATAGATAATGATAAATATAATTATTATTTGAGTAAGGTAACCGGAAGTGAGAAAGATATAACAATAGATGAAAGTTTGTTTAGGGAAGCAAAGGGACTTGGTAAATAATATCAAGTCTTTTAGTTACTATTTTAACTATAAAAACAGTTATATTTCTTAAACATGTGAATATAATATAAATGTATACTTATTGACACTTATGTCAAAATATAGTATATTATTATTGCATTTAAGAAATGTAATATGTACATGTTAGCCGCTCTTGGATGGTGCGGGTTATAAATTATTCCAATCGTGAAATGTTAACCGCTCTCGGATGGTGCGGGATACAAATTATTCCGATCGAAAATGTTTGAAAACTTTATTCTTTTGAATAGGGTTTTCTTTTTTCTATAATGACAAGAGAAGTTGCTAATAAAAAATCGGTTATATTATTACAAAATGCTTTTCCTACATTAGAAAAATATATAAATCATCCCCATATAACAAATGGTAAACCACTTAAAGTAATAGATACATTAAAAGATGAAATAACTAGCAATTTTATTACTTATTATCTTTAAAGAAACAAGGTATTAGTTTATTTTTCACTTATATTGATAGAATTAAAGAAATGATATTTGAAGAACTTGGCAAATAATAATCTCAAAAATCTTTATAAATATTTGGAAAATTGCATACAATAACAGTGTATACTATATATTGACATTTATGTCAATATATAGTATATTATTATTGCATTTAAGAAATGTAATATGTAAATGTTAGCCGCTTATGGATGGTGCGGGTTATAAATGATTCCAATCGCGAAATGTTAGTCGCTTCCGAGTGGTGCGAGTTATAAATGATCTCGGTCGAAAATGTTTGAAAACTTTATTCTTTTGAATAAAGTTTTCTTTTTTCTAAAAATAGAACTTTTGTACTTGCAAACAAAGTTATAATTTGATATATTTTAGTTACAAGTTATATTTGTTATTGGGGGTGTTTATAAAATGAGAGTTAAAACGGGATATATTTATCATATTAAAGATGAATTTTTTGATAAGATTAATGACAAAGGTTTAATGATAAATCATGAAAATGGACGAGCAAGACCTACTTACTTTACGATTAAAGATAAGGATATATTATGGTTTATTCCATTAAGTAGTAAAGTTTCTAAGTATCAACCTATAATAGATAAAAAGGTTAAGAAATATGGAGATTGTCGTTCTATAATGATAAGAGAAATTGCCGAAAAGAAATCTGTTATATTATTGCAAAATGCTTTTCCTACATTAGAAAAATATATAGATCATCCACATACAATAAATGGTGCTCCTGCTAGAGTTGCTGATAATTTAAAAGATGAGATTTTACAAAATTTTAATTCATTATTAGCTTTAAAGAAACAAGGAATTAATTTGTTTTTCACTGATATTGATAAAATAAAAGAAATGATGCATGAAGAACTTGGCAAATAATGTCAAGTCTTTTTCTTTTAATATTAAACTATTAATATTTGTGGTATACTTTTATTGACATGAAAAGGGGAAGTGTTATGAGTAAGACTACGAGTAAAAAAGCAAAAAAGAAAAAGTATACTACCAGACTTGAAAAAAATAAAAGAATTTATTATAAAAATAATTCAGTTAAAGATAGTCATAAAAAAAGTAATAATAAACTTATTTTAATTGTTTTAGTAATTAGTTTGTTTGTTAATGCCTTTTTTTTGTTAAGAGTTAATAATTTAGATTCATCAGTTGATAGTCTAAATACAACTATTGAAGAGAATAAAAAAGATTATGAAAAAGAGATAGAAAGTTTAAAGGATGAATATACTAATTACTTATTTTTAGGAGATTCAATTACTGATTTTTATGATTTAGATAAATATTATGAAGGATTACCTGTTGTAAATAGTGGTATTTCAGGAAATACCACTGAAGACATATTGAATGATATGAAAGGGAGAGTATACAATTATAATCCATCTAAAGTGTTTCTATTGATTGGTACTAATGATTTAATTCATGATGTTAGTGTAGATGATATTGTTTCTAATATTGAAAGAATAATTAATGAAATTAATAGTAATGAACCACAAGCAGAAATTTATGTTGAGAGTGTTTATCCTGTTAATGATGATTTAGATGAAGATATGGTTGATGTTAGAAATAATGATGATATTATGGATATAAATGAAAAAATAGAAAAATATTGTGATGATAATAATTATACATATATTAATATGTATGATAAATTACTTGATGATGATGGCAACTTTAATGAAGAGTTTACTGATGATGGCTTACATCCTAATAGTAGGGGATATGAAGTTATTACTGAGGAGATTAAGAAATATTTAGACTAGTTATATAATTCGTGTTATACTATAGTTGTTAAGGAGAAAAGTATGAAAAAAGATAAATTAGAATGGTTATTTGATAAAGTATGTGGTATTTTACATTTAAAGTTTAAGCCTAAAACAAGAAAATTATTAATTCAAATATTTAAATTTGCTATTGTTGGTGGTATTGCAACAATTATTGACTTTGTTTTTCTTTATGTATTTAGAGAATTTTGTCATTTTCCTGTGCTTGTTTCTAATACATTATCATTTTGTATTTCTGTTATATATAATTATATTGCAAGTGTTAAATGGGTATTTGATGTTAATAAAGAAAAAAATGCTAAAAAACAATTTGTGATATTTATTATATTTAGTGTTATAGGGTTAATACTAAATAATATAATTATGTGGATAACAGTAGATTTCTTAAGTATTTATTATTTACTTGCTAAAGTAATTGCAACAGTTATAGTTATGGTATTTAACTTTGTGACTAGAAAAATATTTTTAGAATAGAGGAATATTATGGATAAGATATCAGTTATTGTACCATGTTTCAACGAAGAAGAAGCAGTACCTTTATTTTATAAAGAAATTAATAAAGTAATTAAAAAGATGAGTAATGTTTCTTTTGAACTTATCTTTGTAGATGATGGTAGTAGGGATAGAACTCTTAATATTATTAAAGAATATAGAGAAATTGATAGTAATGTTAGATATATTTCTTTTTCAAGAAATTTTGGTAAAGAAGCGGCTATTTATGCAGGACTTCTTTATAGTACGGGGGACTATGTAACACTTCTTGATGTTGATTTACAAGATCCTCCTAAACTTATAGAGAAAATGTATAAAATTATTACTACTAAAGATGTTGATATTGTTGCTCTTAAGACAGATGCTCATAAAGAATATGGAATATTTAGAAGATTTTTTACACGTTGCTATTATAAATTAATATCTAAATTATCTAAAGTAGAGATGGTACCTGGGGCAAGAGATTTTAGATTAATGAAAAGGCAAGTAGTTAATGCTATATTAGAATTAAAAGAATATAACCGCTATAGTAAAGGGATATTTAGTTTTGTTGGTTTTAAGACAGAATGGTTAACATATAAAGTTCCTAAAAGAGTAGCAGGAACTAGTAAATGGAGTTTCCCTAGATTATTTACTTATGCTATTGATGCTATTATAGGGTATTCTACTGTTCCTTTAACAATTGCGGTATTTGTGGGAGTATTATTTTGTTTAATATCTTTAATTTCTATTATCTTTATTATTATTAGGACTTTAATATTCGGAGATCCTGTTGCAGGATGGCCATCTTTAGTATGTATTATGTTTTTCTTGAGTGGAATTCAACTATTTTGTACTGGAATTAGTGGAGCTTATATTTCTAAAACATATACAGAAGTTAAAGGTAGGCCTATTTATATAATTAGAGAAACTGAAAAAAAGTCAAAAATGAACGAAAATGAACGAAAAACATTAATAAATAAGGAAAAAGGATGGCAAAAATGAACGAAAATGAACGAAAAGTTGATTTATTGAAATTATGATGATATATTTAATGTAAGGTGAATGTTATGAAATATGAAAATGAAAAAATAGAGTTTAAAAGAGAAATAAGTAATTCCTTAGTAAAAGAAGTTATTGCTTTTTGCAATTCCTCTGGAGGTACTATAATTATTGGATATAATGATGATGGTAGTGTATGTGGTTTAGAAAACGCTAAAGAAGATTTAGATAAAATTAGTAATAAACTTCATGATAGTATTGAACCAGATATTAGCTTTTTAGTTGCGCCAAGAATAGAAAAAGAAGATGGGAAAGACATTATCATTATTGAGGTGTTACAAGGAACAAATAAACCTTACTATATTAAATCAAAAGGAATGACAAGTGAAGGTGTTTATGTAAGATTAGGTGCTACTAGTCAACCTGCTAATAGAGATTCTATTAGAGATATGATTGTAGAATCATCTGGAATTACTTTTGAAAAGAATATTAGTATCACTCAAAATTTAACTTTTATGTATACAGAACGTATTTTTAAAGAAAAAAATATTGCCTTTGGTATTAGAGAACAAAAGACCTTAGGAATAATTAATGATAAAGATAAATATACAAATTTAGGATTACTATTATCAGATCAGTGTCCTTATTTAATAAAAATGGCTGTATATAAAGATGGTGTAAAAAAAGAATTTATTGATAGAAAAATAACTAGTGTTGGAAGTGTTTTACAACAATTAGAAGAAGCTTTAAGTTATTTAAAATTAAATAATAGAATTAGTGGAAAAATTGAGGGGATGGAAAGGATAGATACTTATGATTATCCAGAAGAAAGTATTAGAGAAGTTTTATTAAATTGTATTGGACATCGTAATTATGAAATACCAGGTAGTACCATAGTAAATATTTTTACAGATAGAATGGAATTTTTAAGTTTAGGGGGACTTGTTAAAGGATTAACTATTGATGATATTAAGTTGGGTATTTCATCGTCTAGAAATCCTAGACTAATAAGTATATTTCATAGATTAGGATTAGTAGAAGCATATGGCAGTGGTATACCTAGAATGCTTGAGTTATATAGAAATTCTCCTAAGTTACCAGAGATTAAAGTGGCTCCTAACAGTTTTTTAGTAGTTTTGCCTAAAATGTCTTTAAAAAAAGAATATGTTGAAATTATAGATTATTTAAAAGAAAAAGATTATGCTACTAGAGAAGAAATAGAAAAGATTTTGGGGATGAAAAAAGTTGCTACTTTATCTGTGTTAAATGAAATGTTAGATAGAAATATTATTTTAAAACAAGGTAATTCAAGAGATATTATATATAAGTTAAGGTAGGAAGTGATAGTATGTCTTCTTTTATAAAAAAAAATATAAGTATAATATGTATGTTATTTCTTTTAAGTGGTCCTATAATTGATTTTGTAACAGGAGTAATGTTACATATTTTTGATGTTAGTTTAACTTTAGGACTAATTTTAAGAATACTTTTCTTATTCTTTATTTTTTACGTTACAACTTTTATTTATAATAAAAAGAATAATTTATTATACTATGGAATATTTGGTATTTATCTTTTACTCTTTATATTAGGATTAGCACTTTTTAAAGATAATCCTAATTATTTTAGAGAGATTCAAAATACATTTAGATTATTTTACTTTCCTTTATTACTATTATCTTTATTTAGTATAAGAAAAGAGTTAAAGATAACTTCTTTAAGTCTAGTTATAACTCTTTGTTTATATTTAATACTTATATTTATACCTCTAGCATTAGGAGTAGGATTTGAAAGTTATGCAATTACTAAAGAAGGGACACTTGGTTTTTATAATTCTGCCAATGAGATAAGTGCAATTATCGCTATTTTAACACCAGTTTTATTTATTATTTTCTATGAGAGTAAAAATGTAATTTTTAAACTATTTATTACCTTTATTTATTTCGTTGTAATATTAAGTGTAGGGACAAAGACACCTTTACTTGCTTTAATTATAAGTCTTTTTGTTGTATTTATTTATATATTATATAAATCAATAGTAGATAAAAAATATCATATAGTAACAACTTTTACTGCTATTATAGTAGCATTATCTTTAGTAGTTATTATAGTCGCTCCAAGAACAAGCTTTTATAATAATATAGAGGTACATCTTGATTATTTGAAAGTAGATAATATTTTTGATATCTTTAAAGATGAAAAGTTAGTAGATCATTTTATCTTTTCTCAACGATTAACATTTTTAAATAATAAAGAAGAACTTTATTATGATTCTAATATTTATCAAAAATTATTTGGTTTAGGTTATTATGATAATGGTAAAGAGTTAAAAAGTATAGAGATGGATTATTTTGATGTTTACTATAATCAAGGTATAGTAGGGTTTATTATTTTCTTTGCACCATATTTATACATTTTAATATCAGTCTTACAAGAACGAAATAGTTTTTCATTTAGACAATTAATGTTATATTTAAGTCTTTTCTTAGTAATTGTATTATCATTATTTACAGGTCATATTATAACTGCACCTTCTGTTAGTCTTATAGTTTGTTTTCTTCTTTTATCACTTACTAAAAAAGATAAAAAGGAGTTGTTATTTACTGGTGTTAATTTAAATATTGGGGGAATTGAAAAGTCTTTAGTTAATTTAGTTAATAGAATAGATAAAGATAAATATAAAGTAACAATAATATTAGAAGAAAAAGAAGGAGAACTTTTAGAGAAGTTAGATAAATCTATAGAAGTAAAAGAGTTTAAAGTTTCTAATAATAAAAATAAAGTTATTAGAAAAGTTGTTAATGTATTAAGAAGATGTGCCTATTCAATCTTTAACTATCATACCTATGACTTTAGTTGTTGTTATGCTACTTATAGTTATAGTGGTAACAAAATAACAAGAATATCATCTTTAAATAATTCAATTTATATTCATAGTGATTATAGTTATATTTATCCTGATTTAGAAGACTTTAGAAGATTCTTTGATACACGTGATATTTATGACTTTAAAACTATATTCTTTGTTTCTAATGAATCTCGTCATAAATTTACAAAGATATATCCTGGATTAAAGGATAAATGTCTAGTTTTTAATAACTTTATTAATATTTTAGAAATAGAGTCTTTAAGTAATGAAAAAATCTCTTTAACTAAACCAAGAGGTAAGACTTTATTTGTCTTTGTAGGTAGACTTGATGATGTTTCTAAAAAGTTAGGTAGAGCCTTTAAACTAGTATCATCACTTGATAAAGTAATGCTTTGGGTAGTAGGAGATGGTCCTAGTAAAGATGATTATATTAAAGAGGTTAAGAAATTAGGTATAGAAGATAAAGTTATGTTTGTGGGTTCTAAAATAAATCCTTATCCTTATATTAAAAAGGCAGATTATTTAATATTAACATCTAATTATGAAGGATTCCCTGTTGTTTATTTAGAAGGACTTGCTTTAAAGAAAAAGTTAATTACTACTATTAAAGTTAGTGATGATGTAATAAAGATTGGTAAAAACTATGGAGAAGTTATACCTACTAATGAGAAGAAAATGTTAGAACAAGTTAGAGAAATATTAAATAGTAAAGATAAAAAAGATATATCTTTGGATTTAGAAGAAATCCAAAATATGAGAATGAAAAAGTTAGAAACTATCTTTGATGGAGGTGATTTCTAATGAAGAAGCCTAAATTTAGTATTATTGTTCCTGTTTATAATACAGAAAAATATCTAAAAAGATGTTTAGATAGTATAAAGAGTCAAAGCTTTAAAGATTATGAAGTTATCATTGTTAATGATGGTTCTACTGATAATAGTAGTGATATTATTAGTAAATATCCTTATAAGGTAATAAATCAAGAAAATCAGGGCTTAAGTATGGCTCGTAATAATGGGGTTAAGGCATCTATTGGAGATTATCTAATCTTTTTAGATAGTGATGATTATATAGAAAAAGATTTACTAAAAGAAATAAATAACTCACTATCTAATAACCCTGATTTAGTAAGATATCAAATAAAAGAAGTATTTGATAATAAAGATAATATTAATTATGAAGAGGTTCCTTTTGATAATAAAAATGGAATAGAAGCCTTTAAATTTATTACAAACTATCACTTTGTAGAGAATGCTTGGGCTTATGCTATTAAAAGAGAGTTTTATTTAAAAGAAAAGTTTTCTTTTAAGAAGGGAACTTATCATGAAGACTTTGGTCTTATTCCTTTGGTTATTATTAAATCTAAGATAGTAAATAGTATTAATTATGTAGGCTACTGTTATTATCAAAGAGATGGCAGCATTATGAATAATAATGATTACACTAAAACTAAGAAGAAAGTTAAAGATATATATGAACATTATTTATATTTGGTTAAAGAAATAAATAAAACTTCTTTAGATAAAACATATTTTATGAGTTTTATTAGTAATAGTATAATTTTAAAAATAACAGAATTAAAAGGTACTGACTATAAAGTGGCTTTAAATAAATTAAAAAAAGATAAAGTTTTTGATAATTTACTTAGTAATAGTCTTTCTAGAAGAATAAAAAAAGTTCTTTTAAGAATTAGTCCTAAATTATATTATAGGAGGTAAGTATGGTTGATATAAGTATAATAGTACCAATTTATAATGCTAGTAAGTATTTAAAGAAATGTTTAGATTCACTAGTTAATCAGACTAAAAAAGAATTAGAATTTATTTTAGTTAATGATGGATCTACTGATGATAGTGAATCTATTATTAAAAGTTATAATGATAATAGAATTAAATACTTTAAAAGAAGTAATCATGGTATAGGTAAGACAAGAAACTTTGGTATTAGTAAAAGTACTGGTAAATATATTATGTTTTTAGATAGTGATGATTATTTAGAGGAGAATGCTTGTGAAATATTATATAAAAAAATAGATAAAGAAAAGTTAGATGTTGTAGCATGTGATTTTTATAGAGTAAATAATAATTTTAAAGAAGAAGAGAAAATTATTAGTTTTAAAAATACTTCATTAAAGGATAATCCTAATTTATTATTAAATATTAACCTTGCTCCTTGGAATAAGATTTATAGAAGTGATTTACTTAAAAATAATAATATTAAATTTATAGAGAATTTAAAGTATGAGGACGCTCCTTTTGTAGCTTTAACACTTTTAAAATCTAAAAAAATAGGTAAAGTAGATAAACCTTTAATTAATTATACTATTCATGATAGTAGTGAGACTACTCTTAGGGATAAAAGGGTTTTTGATATTATAAAGATAGTTGATATTATTAGAAACTATTTTAAAGAGGATGATTGGAGTAGAGAAGTTATTGATACTTTAACTATTAAAATATTAGTTAATTATAATATACAACAGAGATATATAAAAGATAAAAATATTAGAAATGAATTTATTAATAAGAGTTTTTCTTATATAGAAAAAAATATTCCTAATTATAAGAGTAATATTTACTTTAAGGAAAGAAGTGTGTTAAAATCATTTATAGAAAAGAATAAAGGTTTGAGTAAATTATATTGTGATTTATATAGGAGGTAAATTATGAAGAAAAGGATATTTGTATTTTTAGTGGCATTATTTATGGTTTTTCCATTTACAGTTAATGCAGATGAAATAAATAATGTAGAAAGTACATATAGTGCATTGAATGGCTTGGTGACTGAAAATGGTTATACATACTATTATGTTAATGGCGTTAAACAAACTGGTTTTCAAGTGATAGATGAAAATACTTATTTCTTTAGTAGAGAAGGTAATCATGAAATGAAAGTAGGAATTACTTGGATAGATGATGAATATTATAACTTTGGCTCTGATGGTATTATGCAAGTTAACAGTTGGTATGACGCAAACGGAGAAAGAAGTTATTTCGGTTCGGATGGTAAAAGAGTGAAAGCTTTTCAAACAATAGATGGTAATACTTATTTCTTCAGTAGAGAAGGTAATAATGGGA
>CAMMQC010000001.1 GCA_946498975.1 uncultured Mycoplasmatota bacterium | reverse complement strand
ATAACTTTGGTACAGATGGTATAATGAAAGTTAATACATGGTATGAGAGTAATGGAGAGAGATCATATTTTGGTTTAGATGGTAAAAGAGTAAAAGGCTTTCAAACAATAGATGGTAATACTTATTTCTTCAGTAGAGAAGGTAATAATGGGATGAAAGTAGGGATTACTTGGATAGATGATGAATATTATAACTTTGGTACAGATGGTATAATGAAAGTTAATACATGGTATGAGAGTAATGGCAAGAAATCATATTTTGGTTTAGATGGTAAAAGAGTAAAAGGCTTTCAAATAATAGATGATAATACTTATTTCTTCAGTAGAGAAGGTAATAATGAGATGAAAGTAGGAATTACTTGGATAGATGATGAGTATTATAATTTTGGTACAGATGGTATAATGCAAACTGGTTGGTATAGTGAAGGAAATAATAAATATTACTTTGATACAGATGGCAACCGTGCGAAAGGTTTTCGCACAATAGACGGTAATACCTATTTTTTTAGTAGAGATAATGATAATCCATTGAAAACAGGCTTTTTTTGGATAGACGATTATTACTATTATTTTGATAATAAAGGAATAATGCAAACTGGTTGGCATAAGATAAAAGGTAATGATAGGTATTTTCTTCCTGATGGTAAAATGGCTACATCTTTAACCCCAATTGGTCAAGATTTCTATGGCTTTGATGAATATGGAAATATGTTAACTAAGTGGCAAAAAATTGATAATAAAACATATTATTTTGATTCTAAAACTGGTATTGCTAAAATAGGCTTACAAAATATAGGTAAAGAAACTTATTATTTTGATAGTTTTGGTGTAATGTTGACTGGTTTTCAAGTAATAGATGGAAATACTTATTTCTTTAGTAGAGATGATGGAAGATTAAGGACAGGTTTTTTTTGGATAGATGATTATTACTATTATTTTGATACAGAAGGTATAATGCAAACTGGTTGGATTAATATGAAAGAAGGAACTCGTTATTTTGATGCTACAACTGGTAAAATGCAAATAGGTATTGTGCAAATAGATAATAATAAATATTATTTCAATAATGATGGTATACAAGAATACGGGTTTATAGTATATGAAAAAAATACTTATTTCTTTAGTCGTATTAATAATCATGAAATGAGAATAGGATTTATTTGGATAGATGATAAGTATTATTATTTTAATGAGTCTGGTATAATGCAAACAGGTTTTCAAGTTGTAGACGGAATAACTAGATTTTTTAGTAGAGATGATGGACATATGCGTACCAGTTGGGTTTTAATTGATGGATATATGTATTATTTTGACCTCAGTACTGGAGAGATGACAGTTGGAGAAAAAACAATAGATAATGTTAATTATGTTTTTAATGTTGATGGCAAATTACGTGATGGCTTTGTTACTGATACTGATGGTAATATCAGATATTATTATCCTGATGGTACCTATGCTAATGATTGGGTAACTATTACTGGTAAGAAGTATTTCTTTAATTCTCTCGGGGTTATGATTGGAGAAAATGTAAAGAAAGTAATCGATGTTTCTGCTTACCAAGGTGTTATTGATTGGGATACTGTCATAAGTCAAGGTGGAGTAGACGGTGTAATTTTAAGAATAGCAGCTGGTTGTGAAGAAGAAGACGCTATGCTTGCTAGAAATATAAGAGAGTTACAACGATTAGGAATACCATATGGCATCTATATATACAGTTATGCAGAAAATTATAATGAGGGAGTATTGTATGCTAATTTTACATTAGAGATGATAAGAAAATATAATATGAACCCAACTTTAGGAATTTTTCTTGATTTAGAAAGTAATGGTATTACAAGTTATATGGGTACTTATGAGTATGAGCAAGTAACAAGAGGATTCATGAATACTATGACTAATGCAGGGTATGGTTCTATATCTAAAATATATACATATAAGGATTATGCTGATACGGTATTAAATTCAGATTATTTAAGAAGTCTAATTACTTGGATAGCCCAATATAATCATTATTGTTATTATGATGGTAATTATATTGGTTGGCAATATTCATCAAGTGAATCTATTCCAGGCATTGAAGGTAATGTTGATGCAAGTGTTTGGTTTTAATAAAAGCGATCGCTGGATATTAAATAATTTATCTAATATCCAGCTTTATTTTGAAATAATTAATGATATATGTTATTATTATTGTGAGGTGTAGTTAAATGACAAATATGAAAAATATAATTGCAAATATTAAACATTATTGGTTTCTAATGACTCAGCTAATATCTAGAGATTTTAAGGTTAAATATAAAAGGTCTGTTTTAGGTGTAGTATGGAGTCTTTTATATCCGATATTGCTATTGACAGTAATGGCCATAGTTTTTTCTCAGATGTTTAGATTCCAAGTAGAGGGGGTAAATTATATTGTTTATTTAATGACTGGTATTATTATGTGGAATTATTTTAGTGAAGCATCTAATACAGCGATGACATCAGTCGTTTCTAATTTTTCACTTATAAATAAAGTTTATATTCCAAAATATATATTTCCGGTTGCTAAATGTATATTTGTAGGTATTAATTTTGTGCTTACATTAATACCATGGTTGGCTATTATTGTTTTGTCTAATTTTGGTTTAGGACAATATCCTTGTGAATTTAATATTTATTATTTATTACTTCCATACATATTTTTATGCCTATTTATATTTACAGTTGGTGTAAGTTTATTCTTATCCTGTGTTTCTGTATTTTTAAGAGATGTATTCTATATCTATGGTATAGTATTAACTATGTGGAATTATTTAACTCCAGTTTTCTATAGTATTGAGATATTACCTGCTACTCTACAGACATTATTTAAGTTTAATCCCTTATATCAGTTTTTAACTGCTGCTAGAGAAATAGTTTTATATGGTAGAGCACCATCTATTTTAGTGCTAGTTCTATTAGGGGGAATTGCTTTAGTTACTTTAGTAATTGGGGCAATTGTATTTAAGAAAAATCAAGATAAATTTATCTACTATGTATAAGGAGGGATTTTATGATTAGGTTAGAACATGTATCAATGAAATTTAATTTAGGTATTGAAAAAGAATTTTCTATTAAACAAGCTTTTGTTAATTTCTTTAGTTTTAATAAACCTAAGAAGAAAAAAGAAGAATTTTGGGCTTTAAAAGATGTTTCTTTTAGTGTAAAAAAAGGTGAGGTTGTTGGTTTAATAGGTAGCAATGGTGCTGGTAAATCTACAATGTTAAAAGTAGTTAGTGGTGTTATGAAGCCGACTAAAGGAAAGGTAACTGTTAATGGTGTTATTTCCCCGATGATTGAACTTGGAGCAGGATTTGATTCAGAGTTGACTGCAAGAGAAAACATTTTCTTGAATGGTGCTATATTAGGTTATTCTAAAGAATTTTTGGAGTCCAAATTTGAAGAGATAGTTGAGTTTTCAGAGTTGAGAGACTTTTTAGATGTACCTGTTAAGAACTTTTCTTCAGGTATGACTGCGAAACTTGCTTTTTCTATCGCTACTATTGTTAATCCAGAAATATTAATAGTTGACGAGATTTTGTCAGTTGGTGATATTAAGTTTCAAGAGAAAAGTAAGAAAAAAATGCTTGAAATGATTAAAGGCGGTACTACTGTTTTATATGTATCACATTCACTTGAATCTATTAAGCAATTATGTGATAGAGTTATTTGGCTTGAACATGGTAAAATTGTAAAGATTGGTGATACTGATAAAATATGTAAAGAATATTATGATTCACAAATGAAAAAGTAGGAGGAATTATGCAAAAATATATACATTTGGTATGGTTTGGTGGTAAGCCATATACAAAATTAACTAAAAAATGTATTAAAAGTTGGAAGAAATATCTTCCTGATTTTGAAATTATCGAATGGAATGAAAACAATGTAGATTTAAATGAATGTCCATTTATTAAAGAAGCTTATGAGAATAAAAAGTGGGCTTTTGTAGCTGATTATGTTAGAACGAAAGCAATTTATGAGATGGGTGGAATTTATTTAGATACGGATATGATGATTACTAAGAATATAGATTTTTTACTTGATAAAGAAACATTTCTTGGTGTTGAAGATTCTATGATGGTTAATGCTGCTGTATGGGGAGCTTCTAAACCTAAGACATATTTTGCCAAAAGAATGCTTGATTATTATAGAAGTTTAGAACATTTTGAAACGGATGATCTTTATAAAATATCTATACCAAGAATAATTACAAAGATTTTAGATGAGTTTGATTTTGATCCTACTAAGAATGAAATTCAAGTCTTGCATAAAAATATATATGTTTATCCAAGAGAGTATTTTTACCCTTTATCATTTAATTTTAAAAATAATAAATTTACAGAAAACACTTGTATGATTCATTATTTTGATGCTACTTGGATTCCTAAATATGAACAAATAGAAATGAAAATGGTAAGAAAATTTGGAGCTAAAAATACGGCACGTATTTTAAAAGTATATCGTTTTATAAAAAGAAATGTTAAAAGAGGTGCTAAAGTTTGTTTATTTCCAGTTGTTTTATATAGACGTTATAAAAGAAAGATTAGTCCTAAATATTTAGAGAATTTAAGTAATGCTTTAGAAGATATTTCTAAGATTAAAAGTGATTATTTAGTTATGCATAATCCTGAATGGTTAGGTGTAACTAGTGCAACAATAGAGCTTTTTGATAGTAGAGTTAGATGTGGTGAGTTGTTAAGAGATAAAGATGTAAAGAAAGTAGGCAAGGCAATTTTAAATAGTAAAGTTAAGCAGGTAGTATTTAGTGCTATGTGTCTAGGATGGAAAGAACTTGCTATATATTTAAAAGAAGAAAATCCTGAAATAAAAGTTAAAGTATTTTGGCATGGCTCAAACTCTCAAGTATCAGAACCATATGGTTGGAAGAGAAATATTGAGATTATTGAACTTCATAAAGAAGGTATTATTGATGTTTTTGCAACATGTAAAGAAAATATCATTCCTTTTTATGAACATGAAGGATATAAAACAACTCTTATATTAAATAATGTTATTTTACCTAAAAAAATTAAACCAAATCCTCCAAAGGATGTAGTTAGACTTGGTATATATGCTGCTAAATGCGATGATTGGCGTAAAAATATGTTTGCTCAACTTGCAAGTGCTGCTTTAATACCTAATGCTGTTATTGATATGGTACCATTAAATGCAGAAGCTAAAAAGTTTGCAGCTGATTTAGGTATAAAATTAGAAGGGTTAGATAAGCCAATTCCAAGGGATGAGTTACTTCTTAGAATGAGTAAGAATACAATTAACTTATATGTTACATATTCTGAATGTGCACCAATGTTACCAATTGAAAGCTTTGAAGTAGGAGTTCCTTGTATTTCTGGTAATAATCATCATTATTTTAAAAATACTGAATTAAAAGATTATGTTATTTTAAATAATGAAGAGAATCCCGTTTTGATTGCTGAACAAGTAAAAAAATGTTTAGATAATAAAGATAAAGTTATGAAATGGTATAAAGAATGGAAAAAAGAAAATGATAGAAAAAGTAAAGAAAGTGTTAAACACTTTTTGGAAATGTAGGAGGTAAGTATGACAATAGAAGGATTAAATAAATTAAAAAAAGATTCTTATCTCGTGTTATTGCCTGATGCTGATTATGATATTAAAGATAGTGTAGAGTTTTGTTTTGATAATGTTATATATTTAGATTTTGAATTAAGCGAAGATGATGCTAATAAAATTGTTGATTTTGTTAATAATAAAGGTAGTAAGTTGATTATTTTTGATTGGTGTGAAGCTTATCGTTTAATCTTACCTTATATTAGTAAGAAAAGAGAAATTAAATTTGTTTATAAAAATAATTTAGCTCAGTTAACAAATAGTGGTGTAAGGGGAACTTACACAAGAATTATGGAGTTTTATGATCGTAATATAATAAAAGAAATTGCTTGTCTTGATAAATCTACAAGCATTGTATTAAAAAAAGCTGGTTATAGAGCTAGTCATCTTTTACTTGATGTTAAAATTAAGTCAAGAAAAAGTAAGAGCAATAATTCTATTGGGTTGATAGGTGATGATTATAATCCTAATCATAATACGTATAACCAATTAAGCGCTTTAAAATTAGTAGATTATGATTATTGTAAAATAGTTCCTAATATGCCTGCTACTAAACATTTTATTGATTTCTTTGAAATAAAAGCTAAAGAGGTTAATAGTACTTTTGATGCTCTTGTCGATAATGATATTAATCTTTATTGTAATTTTACATTTAATAATATGGAATTAATATTAAAAAGTTTGGATTTAGGTATTCCTTGTTTACTAGGTAATACTGATATTTTTGATGATTATCCAAAGTTAAAACAATATTTAGTTTTAGATAGTGATGATGATATAGGAGAAATTGCTAATAAAATAAAAAATGTTAGGGAAAATAAAGCTTCCATTTTAAAAGAATATGAAAAATATAGAAAAGAATATACAAAAGAAAGTAAGAAATTAATAAATGAATTTTTAAAATAATAATTATGACAAAGGATGATAATATGAAATATGGTTTATTGTATTATAAGGATACAGATAATATAGGTGATGATATTCAAACTTATGCTCAAGAAAGATTTCTTCCTAAAGTTGACTATTTAATAGATAGAGAAAATTTAGAACTTTTTATTCCTAATAAAAAGGAAAGAGTTAAACTTATTATGAATGCTTGGTATATTCATGATTTCTTTAATTTTGATATTTCTCCTTATATTGAACCTTTATATACATCTATGTTTTTAAAAAAGATTCCATATGAGGGTGGAGTTACTGTCGGTACAGACTATTTAAATGCTAATCTTTTAGAAAGTTTTAAAAAATATGGTCCTGTTGGTACTAGAGATAATCATACTAAAAAAATTTTGGATAAATTAGGTGTCCCAAATTATTTTTCTGGGTGTATGACACTTACTATTAATAAATTTCCAAATGTTAAAAAGGAAGATTATATTGTAGTAGTTGGACTTACTGATAAAGAAATAAACTATATTAAAAAGAAGACAAAACGTAAAGTTATTAAGTTTGTTCAAGATGTAAAAAGAGGAAGTTTTTCTAATGAGTCTTGGGATGAAAGGAAAAAAAGAGTGGAGGACACTTTAAAATTATACCAAGGTGCACATTTGGTAATTACTACAAAACTTCACTGTTCTTTGCCATGTCTTGCTCTTGGAACACCTGTTTTACTTTTATATGATACTTCTTTTGCAGAGAATAAAGATCGTATAGGCACTTTTTTACCATATTTAAATCATCTTAAAAGAGAAGAGTTTATTAATTCTAAAATTGATTTTGAACATCCTAAGAAAAATCCTTCAAAGTATATAGAACTCAGAAATAATTTAGAGGAGATGTGTAGTAGATTTGTTTTACAAGCTAATAAATCTATTACAGATTTGCCAGATATTGACGACTATAAACGTTATCTTATTAAAAGTAGAAATATGCGTGAATTACCTGTTAAGTTGCTGATAGAACTTCAGAGAATTTATGAAGATGAATGTGTTAAAAGTTCAAAAATGCACGATAGAATAGAAGAACTTGATTATAAATATAAACATTTAGAAGAAGATTATATTAGAATAGTAGAGGAAAATAAATATTTAGATAAAAGGTTAAATGAAACTATTGATTTTAAGATTAGAAAATTTATCAAAAAAATATTACGACGGAAATGATAAGAGGTGTGCTTATGAAAAAGGATAAAATAAGTATTATAAGTATAATAATTATAATTTTATTATTCGGCTTAATGCCACTTAAACACATTATGTTTAATACAGAAATAAATTTTTTAAGTTATATATTAAATTTATTATTAGTGATATTTTTCTTTATATTAAATATCAAAGTGTTTAAAAAAGAACGAAGATTTTATAAAATTATAAATTTAGTTTTAGTTGTTAATAGTTTCTTATCATTAATATTTAATTCATATAGCGGTACTGGTTTTCTTTTACTTTATGCTTTTATTTTATTAATTACTTTTGCTTGTATGATTAAGACTAAATTAAGATTTGAAATATCTTTAGTTGTTTCTATATCTATTTTAATTTTTAGTTTTATCGTTTTAGGCCTTTTAAACCTTCTTTCTATTTCATTACTTTTCTTACTCATTATATCTTTAGCCTTACTATATTATATTTATCGTAATAATAAGTTATTTTTTAGTAATTTAGATACTATTGATACAAAAACTATTATTATTTTTTCTGTTTTATTTTTAGTTGCAATTTTAGGTGGTGTAGGTAGATATGTTCATTCATATGATGAATATTCATATTGGGCTTATGCTGCTAAGGTTGCAATTGATCAAGATTCATTATATGCAGTTATTAGTAATTTGGGAGCTACTAGAGCTTATCCACCTGTTTCTACTATTTGGCACTATATAGTAAGTGTGTTTAGTGGATATAGTGAACCTAATTTATATATTGGTTTAACAATTTTAACTTTTACTTATCTTATGCCTATTTTTATGTATATTATAAATAAAAAAAGTTTTACAATAGTTGTCTTTTTATTGGCAGCAGTATTTTTTCCTTTAATATTTAATGGCTCTATTACTTATACTTTGTTATATGTTGATTTGTTGTTAGGAGTATTATGTGGATGTGCAATTATATTAGAACATTATTGTGGAAAACACAATTTGAAAAGATGGCCTGTTATTTTAATCTTATTAATTATAACTATGTTAAAAGCAAATGGTTTTGTTTTTTCATTGTCTTTGTTGTTATTATTCTATTTAAGAGAATTATCTACTAAAAAGTTATCAATAAAAAATATATGGAATACATTATTGCCTTATATTTTGCCTGGTGTTCTTATCTTAGTTTTCTTTATAGCATGGAGATTATTTGCAAGTTCATCTATTATAGAGTCTGTTGCGTATGATTATTCTTTAATGCCAGATACGTTAAAACCTGATTTATTACCTAAATTAGAACCACAATTTATACTTAATTTTTATAATAGTGTTTTATCATCTGTTGATGAAACTATAGTTTATGGATTTATAAACATTCCTTTATTTGCTTATTTAGTAGTTATGCTTTTCCTCATTTATAGAGTTGATTATAAAGAAAGTAAAGTAAAGAATATATTTTGGTTTCTTTTACCATATATTATTTCTTATGCAGTTTTCTTTTGTTTAACAGCTTTATCATTATTTGTAATGTTTTCTAAGTATGAAGCATCCACTCTTGCTTCTTTTGGAAGATATTTAGCACCTATTAATATAGCATTAATGATTTATGTATTATATAGATTAAGTAATAGTAAGGAAGTTACAACTATTCATATTTTATCTATTTCTCTTATTGTATTGGTAGGTTTTTCTAATATTACTTATTTTCTAACTGATATAAAAGCAAGAAGAGAGACTATGCATATAAGTGAGGCAAGACAAGGAGACTTTGCTATAATAAATGAGAAAACTAGTGAAGATTCCAAAATATTCGTTATTAATCAAAGTGATGAAAATTCTATAATGCCTTTATGGTATGCTAGGTATTATACATATCCTAGAATTGTTAATTCTAATCCTTATGCTATAACTTGGAAGATAAAAACTCCTTCTAATGAGTGGGATTTACAAGACTGGGGCTTAACTAAAAAGACATTTATTAATCATTTAATAGATTACGACTTTGATTATGTGTTCTTTTATAGCACAACTGATGAGTTGAATGATAAATTAGATGATATTATAGAAGGAACAAAAAAAATCAAAAATGGGGATTTGTTTAAAATTAAAAAGGAAAATGATAATATTAAGTTAGAAAGGGTAGTTTATGATTAAGAAGGATACTGATTGGATATATGGGTTTAAGCTTTTAGCTGCTTTGTTAGTTATTGTACATCATTTTGCACTTTTCTTTTATCCAGCTTTTATTACGGGAGACTTAGGAGATTTAAGAACTTCTAGTGGAATAGAAGTATGGTTTTCTAAGACTCCTTTTGATGTGCTTTCTTGGGGTGGAAATGTGTGCGTGTGTATATTCTTTATTATTAGTGGTTTTTTATTATCTTATAAGTTTTTTACAAGTAAAAAAGAGCCTAATTTAAAAGAAAGCTTTATTAAAAGATACTTTAAGTTGGCTATACCAATGTTACTTAGTAGTATAGTTTATTGTATTGTTCTATATTTAATATCTTTATTTAGAAGTAATGGAGCCTGTTTTGAGACTTTAGGTAAAACAGGATCATATTGCAATTTTGACTTAAACATAATAAAAGTTATTTATGAATCTTTATTTGGATTCTTTATAGATGGAAATGTTTCAGTTAACCCTGTTCTATGGACAATGAAATGGGAGTTGATAGGTTCCTTTCTTGTTTTAGCTTTATTATATTTCATAGGTAAAAATAAGAACAGAAAATTTATCTATATTATTTTAATAGTATTATTATTTAAGACTACAATGTTACCATTTATTTTAGGAATGGTTTTATGTGATATGTATGCTAATGATAAATTTGAAAAAGTTTTTAGCAAAATATATGTTAAGCTTTTTTGCTTTGCTTTAGGTTTCTATTTCTGTGGGTTTACTTTCGTTGCATGGGGAACTAATTATTATCATTTTCTTCCTTTAGAAGTAGGAGATGCTAATATTTTTTATCATACAATAGGATCTATGTTAATTATTCTTTCATTTATTTATTCTCCATTGATTAAAAAGATTTTGTCTTTTAGAATATTTACTAAATTTAAAAATTTATCTTTTGAAGTTTATATGTTTCATTGGTTAATAATTAATGTTATATCTATGCCATTAATAAATTTATTGATTAGATATTTAGATTATAAATTTGCTTTTCTAATTATGTTTGTTATATCCATGTTAATAATATTTGTTGTTTCTTATTATCTCGGTGAAAAAATATTAAAGCTTACGGGTAGTTGGACAAATAAAATTTATAATAAATTTTTTAGTCCTAATAGTAATTAATGTAAGGCTTATGTTATAATAATATTGAAGTTTAATTAAAGGAGTAGGAGAAATGAAAAAATTAAAAGTATTATTAATTATACCAGCATATAACGAAGAAGAGAATATTTTGAAAACTTATAACACTATTAAAAATTATAATAAAGAAAATAAAATAAATTATGATGTTATTGTTATTAATGATGGCTCTAAAGATAGGACTGGTGAAATATTAGATAAAGAGAATATACCTCATATCGATTTAATTCATAATTTAGGAATTGGTGGAGCGGTTCAGACGGGATATAAATATGCTTATTATAATAATTATGATATTGCTATACAATTCGATGGAGATGGACAGCATGATGTAAATTATGTTAAGAATATTATAGAGCCTATTATTAAACAAGAAGCAGACTTTGTTGTTGGTAGTAGATTTATTGGTAATGTGAGTAAGTTTAAAACTAGTGGTGCTAGAAGGGCTGGAATTAAGGTAATATCCTTTTTTATAAAACTTTGTAGTGGTGTTAAAATTTACGATACTACTAGTGGATTTAGAGCTTGTAATAAAGAGATAATATCTTTATTTGCAAATAGTTATCCTTTAGAATATCCTGAACCGATTACAACTGTAGAACTTGCTAAAAAGAAATATCGTATTAAAGAAGTAGGAGTAAATATGAAAGAGCGTGAAGGAGGAAAGTCTTCCATTCATACTTGGAAAAATATTTATTATATGTTAAATGTTTGCTTATCAATTATTATTACTGGTATGAGGAGGTATAAATAATGTCAAATAGTTTAATAATTACGGTTATTATTTTTGCCATTATATTAGGAGTATCCGTTTTATATTTATTATTAAAAAATAGAATTCCTGTAAAATATGCTTTAGTTTGGTTATTTTCTACTATTGTTATCATCATTATAGCTTTAATTCCAAATTTGATGGAAAAACTAGCTAAATTATTAGGTTTTGAACTATTATCTAACATGGTACTATGTTTATTCATTGCTATTCTTATGTTTTTAACTTTAATATTAACAGTAATGATGGCTGGACAAAAGAAAAAAACAACCTTATTAATACAAGAGTTATCTCTTTTGAAAGCAGAGGTGAAAAAAAATGATTAAATATATCTTAACAGCAGTTTATGTTTTATTTACAACTGGTGGTTTAGTTTGCTTAAAATTAGGCGGTAGTTCATTAGGACTTTCTTTTAAGAGCGGTATTAATTTTAAAATAGGGTATATTACTCTTTTGGGTTTTATTCTTTATATTGGTAGCTTTTTAATGTGGCAGAAATTACTTACTACTTATGATTTGAGTTATATTGTACCTATTACAACGGGAATTGTTCAAGTAGTAGTCTTGTTAGTAAGTTATTTTATTTTTAAAGAAGCGATAACACTCACTAATTTAACAGGTATAATTTTTGTAATTGTTGGAATTATTTTAATATCAATAAAAAAATAACTATATGTAGAAGATAAATAATGTTATAATCTTATTAGATGATTTATATTATTGGAGGTTTAGAATGAAAGATGTAATTATTGTAGGTGCTGGCTTTGCGGGTAGTACTTTAGCAAATTTATTTGCAAATATTAATAAAAAAGTATTAGTAATTGATAAAAGAAACCATATAGGTGGTAATATGTATGAAGAGACTAGAGATAATGGCGTTAGAGTTCATAAATATGGTCCTCATATTTTTCATACAAATGATAAAGAGGTATTTGAATATTTACAAAAATTTACTAGTTTTTACTTTTATGAACATAGAGTTATAGGTTATATTGATGGAGAATATGTTCCTATTCCTTTTAACTTTAAATCTTTAGAACTTTTATTTCCAAGCGATAAAGTAAAATTAATAAAGGAAAAACTTTTAAAGACATATGGTGAACAAAAGAAAGTTTCAATATTAGATTTATTAAATGATAGTGATGATGTTATTAGAGAATTTGGTAAATATGTTTATGAAAAAGTATTTGCTCATTATACTGCTAAACAATGGAATGTTCCAATTAGTGAAGTTGATAGTTCAGTTATTAATAGAGTTCCTGTAATATTAGGATATGATGACAGATATTTTCAAGATACGTATCAAGCGATGCCCAAGAATGGTTATAATGAAATTTTTGAAAATATGTTAGACAATAAAAATATTGAAGTAAAATTAGATACTAATGCTAAAGACTTATTAAGAATAGATACAGATAATAAAAAAATATATTATGATAATAAAGAATTTAAAGGTATAGTAATATATAGTGGACCTTTAGATGAGTTGTTAGAGTATCAGTATGGTCCTTTGCCATATCGTTCCCTAGATTTAGTATTTGAAGATAGAGATGAAAACTATTATCAACCAAGTTCTGTTGTTAATTATACTGTAAGTGAGAAATTTACAAGAATTACAGAGTTTAAATATTTATCTAATCAAGTAGTTAAAGATAATACAACAATATTAAAAGAATATCCTTTAACTTATGATTATAAAAATAAAGAACATGTTCCATATTATGCTATATTTAATGATACAAATCTTGATTTATATAAGAAATATTATGATAGTGTTAAAGATATAGATAATTTCTATTTATGCGGTAGACTTGCTGAATATAAATATTATAATATGGATGCTGTTGTTAGAAGAGCATTAGATTTATTTAAAGAAATAGAAGGAGTAAAGTAAGATGAGTAAGAAGAAGTTAAGTATAATAGTACCATGTTATAAAGTAGAGAAATATTTGCCTAGATGTCTAGATTCTTTAGTTAATCAAACTCTAAAAGATATTGAAATAATATGTATTAATGATGGTTCTCCCGATAATTGTTTAAAAATATTAAAAGATTATCAAAAGAAATATAAGGATAAAATAGTTATTATTGATAAGAAAAATGAGGGAGTTTGGAAAGGAAGAAAAGATGGTATAAAGAAAGCGACTGGAGAATTTATTGGCTTTGTTGATAGTGATGATTATGTTGACTTGAACTATGCTGAACTTTTATATAATAAAGCGAAAAAAGAGAATGCTGATATATCAGTTTGTGGTTTTGATAGAATAGATTTAGATACAGGTAAGCTTTATTCAAGAGAAATGTGTAAAAGTGAAGATAAAGTTATTGATATTGAAAAAAATCCTGGGGGATTGTTAGAGTTAAATGGGGCTCCTTGGAATAAGATTTATAAAGCTGAGCTTTTAAAGAAACAAGCAGATTTAGAACACCCTCCTAGAATATTAGATGATATGATGTTTCTATTATTAATCTATATAAATGCTAAGAAAGTAGTTTTTGTTAATAGAAGTTTGGTATTTTATATGGTTAGACAAGGTTCTATTATTACAACTATTAAAAAAGAGCAAGTAGAGTCTACTTATAGAGCAATGGTAGAAGTAAGAAGAGTTTATGAAGAAAGTGAAAATAGAGTTAATATGTTAAAAATATTGGATGCTATGGCTTTCTTACATTTAGGTGTGTCTTTGATGTTTAGATTATCATATGACAAAAACTGTAATTTAAAGGTTGCTATAAAAGATAATAATAAATTTTTAGATGATTATTTTCCTACATGGAGAAGTAGTAAGTTTATTAAATTAGGTTATGTTATAAAGAATAAAAGTAATTTTAAGTTATGGATTGTAAAAATTATTTATAAATTACATTTATTTAGAGCATTCTTAGTGGTATATCGCTTTATGATAGATAAATTAAAAATAGATATAAAATGGTAATTGAGGAGAGTTTTTATGCTTGAGGTTAAACATGTTACAAAATATTATGGAAATAATAGGGCAGTGTCTGATTTGTCTTTTACTGTTAAAGATGGAGAAATATTTGGATTACTTGGAGAAAATGGAGCAGGTAAGACCACAACCTTTAGAATCATTATGGGTTTAATTGATTCTAATAAAGGGGAAGTTTTACTTGATGGTAAGAAAATTGACTATAACTTAACTGATAAAATAGGTTTTGTTACAGAAGAGAGAAGTTTACTTACAAAACTTACTGTTTCAGAACAACTTACCCTTTATGGAGTATTAAAAGGTCTTGATGAGAGGACTATAGAAAAAGATATAGATAAATGGTTAGAAAGATTTGAGATTTCTAGTTATAAAAATAGAAAGATTAAAGAATTATCTAAAGGTAATCAACAAAAGATACAATTTATCTCTGCTATCATTAATCATCCTAAACTATTAATATTAGATGAACCTTTTACAGGACTTGATCCTATTAATGTTAAGATGATGAAAGATGCTATATATGATTTACAAAAAGAAGGTACATCTATTATCTTTTCATCTCATCAGATGGAATATATTGAAGACTTTTGTGAGAAATTAGTTATTCTTGTAAAAGGACATCCTGTTGTAAGTGGTGATTTAAAGACTATAAAGGAAGAATTTGGTATTAAAAACATTATGTTAAGAGGAGATGATTTACCTCTTGATAAAATAAAGAAAGTAAAAGGAGTATTAGATGTTTCTAAAGTAAGAGGAGAAATAGAAGTAAAAATAGAAGATAAAACAGTCGCTCCTAAGATATTCTCTTTAGTTAAAAACTGTAATATTACTAAATATGATGTAGTAGAACCTACACTTAATGAAATATTTATTGCGAAAGTGGGGGGTATCCATGAATAAGAAGTTCCTTTATCTAACTAAAGTTAGTTTAAGAAAAAAATTTAAAACTAAATGGTTTGTTATTACAAATGTAATACTTGCAGTAGCGATTATTCTTCTTTTAAATATAAACTCTATTGTATCTTTCTTTGGAGGGGATTTTGATAGTAAGACTAATATAATTGTTATAGATAATAATACTAATAGTTATAGTTTATTTGAAAAAAATATAGAAAGTTATGCTAGTAGTTTAAATAATGATGAAGATGAAGTAAAAGTAACAGTTAAAAAGAGTAAAAAAGATGTTAATGAATTAAAAGATAATCTAAAAGATGATGAGATATTAGTGGAGTTAAACAGTGATAATAAAGAATACTTAAAAGCTAAAGTTACATCTAATGAGAAAGTAGATACACTAACTTATCAGGTTTTATCTCAGAGTTTAAACTCTACTAAGACTACTATTGGTATGGCTATTAATAATATAGATGCTAGTACATTAAATAATATTTCTAGCCCTGTTACAATAGATAGAGTAGTTCTTAATGAAGATAATAATGTTGATGAAAATATGGATCTTATTATGAGTAGTGTTTTTCCAACTATCATCCTACCATTCTTTATGTTAACTATGGTTTTAATCCAAATGGTAGGAGGAGAAATATGTGAAGAGAAAACAACTCGTAGTATGGAAATAATTATATCTAATGTTTCTCCTAAACAACATTTAATGTCTAAGATACTTGCTAGTAATATCTTTGTTATAGTACAAGGATTACTCTTAGTAGTTTATGCTGTTATTGGCCTATTAATAAGTACTAATATGTTAAGTAGTGGTATGTCTTTACCTAGTGAAGTTACATCTATCTTTGATAGTTTAGTAGCATCTGGATTTGTAGAAAAATTAATCTATGTAATACCTTTAACATTAGTATTAATAGTACTATCATTCTTAGCATATTCAATAGTAGCAGGAATTCTAGCCTCTATGACTGTTAATATGGAAGACTTTTCACAGTTACAAACACCTTTAGTATTTCTTTCTTTAGGAGGATATTATTTAGCGATGATGGCAGGTATGTTTAATGGTTCTATTTTAATTAGAATACTTTCATATGTACCTTTCTTATCATCATTTGTTAGTCCTAGTCTTTATATGATGGGAGAAATAGGTTTAATAGATATAGTTATTTCTATTATAGTTTTAATTATCTTTATTTATTTAATATTACATTTTGGTCTTAGAGTATATAAAGTAGGAATACTTAATTATTCTAATGAGAAGGTATGGAGTAAGTTCTTTAAGGCTTTTAAGAGTAAGGATGTTTAATATTATGTATTCAAAGTCACTTCTAATCTAGGAAGTGATTTTTATTATATTTTTAAAAGTTATTTCATTTTTACGAAATAACTTGACAAGTAACTAAAATAAGAATAAACTATGTATAGGTGATGAAAAATGTTAAAGAGGGAAACTTATTTATCAAGAATTAGAGGTTTCTATAAATCTGATTTAGTAAAAATACTCGTTGGAATTAGAAGATGTGGCAAATCTGTAATTCTTAAACAAATAGTGGATGAACTTAAAGAGATGAAAGTTACTGAAGATCATATTATATATGTTAACTTTGAACTTGTAGAATATGAAGAATTACAGGACTATAGAAAGTTAAATAAATATATTAAAGATAATATTAAAGATGATAAAATTTATTATATATTTTTAGACGAAATACAAAGAGTTGAAAAGTTTGAAACGGTTGTAAACTCACTACGTGCATCTCTTTCTAATATAAGTATATTTATAACTGGTTCTAATAGTAAGCTTTTATCTAATGAACTTTCTACAGTTTTATCTGGTAGATATGTTCTGTTTAATATTTATCCTTTAAGTTACAAAGAATTTACTGAACTATCATTAAAAAATCCTAGAAGTGAAGAAACATTTTGGAATTTTGTAAAATGGGGAGGACTTCCCAATAGAGTTCAGTTTACTGATGAAGTCAATATAAAAGATTATCTTCATAGTGTGTTTGATTCAATTATTTTAAGAGATGTAGTAGAACGGTTGGGGCTTAAAGATATAGTTTTGTTTAACCTATTATTACAATATGTTGTTGATACAACAGGAAGAGAATTCTCAGCAGATAATGTTATAAAATATTTAAAAAATGAAGGAAGGAGTATTTCTACTGAGACTTTATATATTTATTTAGATGCTTTATGTAAAGCTTTAATAATTAATAAAATTTATAGATATGATATTCATGGTAAGGCAATATTAAAAACCCTAAATAAATATTATATGACTGATTTAGGAATAGCTCAGATAAAAAATAATAACTTTGAAATAAATAAAACTTTTGCTATAGAAAACGTTGTATATAATGAATTATTAGAAAGAGGATATGATGTATATATAGGAAAAACTAAAAAAGGAGAAATAGATTTTATTGCCACTAAAACTGATGAAAAAATTTATTTTCAAGTAACTTACTTACTAGATAGTGATAAGGTAATAGAAAGAGAATTTGGAGCTTTTGAAGGATTAAATGATGATATACCTAAATATATTCTTTCTTTAGATAAAGAAAATTTATCAAGATATGGGATTATACACAAGAATATAATAGAATGGTTATTAGAAAAATAAAAGACGATAATAATATTATTATATATTGTCTTTTTCTTTATAAAAAATTAATTCTGTGATAGACTAATTATAGAAGGATTGATGAAGATGAAGAGAATTGTAATTATAGGTTGTGGTAATGTTGGTCTTGCTTATTTAAAGAACCTGTGTCAAAGTGATATGACACTTGATATAAGTTTAATTGATATAGATGAAGAGAAACTTGAAGGAGAGATACTTGATTTAGAACATTCTTTAGTCTATAGAAATAGTAATATCAGTATAAGATTAGGTAGTTATAGTGATTGTGATAATGCTGATATAGTTGTAATAACTGCAGGTGTTCCACAGTCTACTAAAGATAGAATGAGTGATTTAGAGAAAGCTAATGGGATAGTAGTAAATATTACTAATAAATTAAGAGAAACTTCTTTTAATGGTATTGTATTAGTTGCCTGTAATCCATTAGATGTTATTACTGAACTTATCGCTCATTATACAGATTATTCCTATAATAAAGTAATAGGTACTGGGACAATGCTTGATACAGCAAGATTAAAGTCATTAATTAGTAAAAAGATTAAGGTAAAACCTAGTGATATAAATGCTTATGTTTTAGGAGAACATGGTAATAGTCAGTTTGTCGCTTGGAGTAATGCTAATATAGGGTTAGAAAATATAAGTCATTTTTTATCACTTGATGATAAAGAAGAATTAGAAGATGAGACTAGACATATGGGTGGTGTTATAGTTAAACATAAAGGTTATACTAGTGATGGAGTAGCATCTTGTCTTTTAGAACTCACATTATGTATACTTAAAGATTTAAAAAAAGTATATCCAGTATCAAATTATAATACTACTTATGATGTATATATATCTACACCTTGTATTATAGGTAAAAATGGAATAGAGAAAGTTATTAATATAAAATTAACTGATGAAGAAGAAGAAAAATTAGAGGAATCAAGTGAAGTAATTAGTGAAGCGCTTGATAAAATATTACCAAAAGAATTGTATTAGGAGGTATTGATTATGGGTAATTATTTGTTTTTAGTAATAATATTTTTATTTATGGCTATAGAAGTAGTTAGTGCTTATAAGTTTTTCAGACTAAAAAAAATTAAGTTAGGTATTTTTTCTACACTCTATTTTCTTATTACATTAATACTTACTTTAAGTTATTTTTCTAGTCGTGATGTGGTAGTAGAAAATGAATTAGAAAGCCTTATTAATGGTCTTACCAATTTTAATCTATTTGCAATACTAGTTCTTATCCTTAATATAGGTATGATAGTAATTAGCATTATTAGTTATATTAAAGTAATGGGATGGAGTAGGGAATTAAAAAATAACAAAAAGTAATTATTCCAAGATTAGAAAGTAGTGATATTATGAAATATGGTGGTAAAGCTAATTCCTTATTATATTTAGCTAGTAATAATATTTTAGTACCTAAATTTTTTATTATAAGTAAAGATGACTATATTCAATTTTTAACTGATAATAATATTTACAAAAAAATTGAAGAGCTATTTACTAAAAAGAAATACAAAAAAATAAAAGATATAATTATGAAACAAGACATAAATAGTGGACTAGCTAATAAACTAGCATTAGAACTACCTGAATTAAATTCTCATCTTTATGCTATTAGATCTTCTGCTAGTAATGAAGATGGAAAAGATAAATCATTCGCTGGACAGTACGATACTTTTTTAAATGTTAAAAAAGAAGATATCTTTTTAAATATAAAGAAGTGTTTCTGTTCTTTATACAATGATAATGTTATTAGTTATAGTGATGATTTTGATATTTATGGTATTAATGTTATTATACAGGTTATGATTGATTCAGACTATTCCGGTGTTGCCTTTACAGTTGATCCATCAAGTGAATCTGATAACTATATTTTAATTGAAATGACTGAAGGACTAGGGGAAAAATTAGTATCTGGAAAAGTGATACCTAATAAGTTTTTTGTTAGAAAAGAAACAGGAATGATTGATTTGAAGATAGGAGAACTTTCTTTAGATGAAGTTATTTTTAATCGCTTAATATTAGAAATAGAGAAGACAGAAAAAATATATAAATGTCCTATGGATATAGAATATGCAATTAAAGATAGAAAAATATACATTTTACAAGCTAGGCCTATTACTGCTAGAACTATTTTACCTAAATCGTTTAGTTTAACTTTAACTAGACAAAAATCTCTTATAGATATAGAGTTATATTATAAAGGAGAATATTTTGGTATTAAAAATATTACTAAAAATTTATATTATTTTAAGCCTTTATTCGTTTATAATAATGTAGATAATAATGTTTCTATCTATTATAATAATACAGACTTAGAAGAATTACCAAATCCTATGTATTATTTATTAGATATATATTTTGATAAGACATTAAAATATTATAGAAAAATAAAAAAAGATATAGAATATTTAAATAATACTATTAATAATAAGTTGGAAATAGATTATAGAACTTATATAGATAAAATAATAGAAATATATCCATTCACTAGTTTAGGACAATTAGCAGGGCATTTTAATGACACTAGTAAAAGAGTAAAGGATTTATTAATAGAATTTAGAGAAAAGTATGATTATATTATTTATAAAGCTGTTGACTATTTAGTTTTTAAATTTAAAGCGATATTACCGGATAATTATAAAGAATATATAGACTTTTTACTTATAGATGAAATAATAAATAGTAAGTTACCTAGTATAGAAAGTTTAGAAAATAGAAAGCTTGGTTATATTTATTATAATAATAGTCTTTATGTTACTACTGACTATGATAAATTTTTTGGAGATAATAATATTAATATAGAAGAAGCTAGTAACAGCTTACTAAATGGAACATTTGCATATTCATCTAATACTAATATAACTGGTAGAGTATGTGTTATATTAAGTGATAAAGATTTTAATAACTTTAAACGAGGAGATATTATCGTTACACCTATGACTTCACCTAAATTTCTTAGTCTTATTAAGGAATCTAAAGCAATTATAACAGATGAAGGTGGAACTTTGTCTCATGCTGCTATAATATCAAGGGAGTTAAAAATACCATGTTTGGTAGGGTGTACTAATGCTACAAAGAATTTATCTACAGGTAATATGATTGAAATAAATAAAAGAGGAGAAATAATTATTTTATAATATTTCATCCTCTTTTGTTTTATTTTCTACTTCAATAGTTTCAGATGATGCTTCCTCTTTTTTTTCTTCAACGTTATTTTCGTCATATTTTATACCTTTTATTTTACAATAAACATCTAAATCATCATCAACATCAATTATTTTATAAATTTCATCAAAAGTTGTAGAACCATCCAATACTTTCATTAACCCATCTTGTAACATAGTTATAACATCTGATGTATAAACCATTTTATTTAAATCATCTTTTTCTAGATTTTCTTCATTTAAAGCATTTCTAATCTCATCATTAATCATTAATACTTCTTGAATTGCGACACGTCCTTTATAGCCTTTATTACATTTATCACAACCATTAGGGTTAGCATTATATATTTCATCTACATCTTTATTTAGAGCAAGTTTAAATACCTTTTTCTGATATGGAGTAGTTTCCTCTTTAATATGACAATGTGGACACACCATCTTGGCAAGTTTTTGAGAAATAATACCAGATAGGGCACTAGATAATAAATATCTTTCAACATTCATATCAAGGAGTCTTTCAATAGTACTTAATGAGTTATTAGTATGGATTGTAGAAAGTACTAAATGACCTGTAATAGAGGCTCTAACAGCAATTTTAGCAGTTTCACTATCACGAATTTCTCCAATAAGAATAACATTGGGATCTTGTCTTAAAATAGATCTTAGAACAGTAGCAAAATCAAGTCCTATTTCACTATTTACTTGTACTTGATTTAGTCCTTCTAGATTCATTTCTATTGGATCTTCGACAGTAATAATATTAGTTTCTTTTTTGTTTAATACTTGTAGAATAGAGTAAACAGTAGTACTTTTACCACTACCAGTCGCTCCAGTTATTAAAATAATACCATTTGGTTCAGAAATCATTTTCTTTAATTTTTTGAAGTTATCTTCATTGAAACCAAGGGCATCAATACCTTGTAAGCTTCTAGTATAATCAAGAATACGAATAACACACTTTTCTCCTTCATTAGTAGGTAAAGTCGATACACGGGTTTCTAAGTTAATACCTTTGATATTTCCTTTTATGGAACCATCTTGTGGAAGTCTACTTTCAGTTATATTCATGTTAGCGATAAGCTTAATTCTCGTAATTAAATTTCTCTCATATATTTTAGGTATCTGTGTATAATCTTGTAAATCTCCATCAACCCTAATTCTAACCATTAGATAGTCTTCTCTCGGATCAAAATGAATATCACTAGCTCCTTTTTTTGAAGCATTAGCGATTATATCATCAACAACGTTAACAATTGGTGTTTTTGTCATATCATATGTTACCAAAAGTATCAACCCCTTTACTTTCCTCATTTATTCTACTATAATATATTATATAGTAAGAATAACTTAATTACAAGAGGGAGCTTGAAATGAAAAGAAAAAAAATGTTAAGTAATAATGGTTTTATTTTAGTCGAAACATTGGTTGTTAGTGTTTTTATTATGGGTATCTTTTCTTTACTTTATACAAATTTTTTCCCTTTAATAGGCGAATACGAACGTTATAAAAACTATGATACAGTAGAATCTACTTATATTGCACATTGGGCTAGAATGATTGCTTTAAAAGGACTAGCGGATTCCAGTTATACAACTGTTGCCAATGTAGGATATCTTGATATTAGTGATTGCTCTTTATATGTTAATTCTAATGCTAATGGTTCATGTGAAGCTTTTAAAACTGTTAATAATGTTTCTAAAATTTATTTGACAACTTATTCTACAACTTCTTTTAAAGACTTTGTAAAAGATAATAATGATTTCAGTAGAAGTTTTAGTGAGTATATATCTTATTTACCAGCTTATAGTAAAAATGCAGTTAAAACAACTGAAGCAGGCTATTATCGTATAATAGTAGAGTATATTTCTAATAATAGTTATAAGTATGGCAATATAGAAGCTTTTAAAGGATAGGTGATTTTATGCTAAATAAAAAAGGTATAACTTCAGTTGAGTTATTAGTATGTTTTATTATTGTTTCAGCGATAATTGTCAGTATGTATAATTTAATATTGAATTATCGTAATAGGGAACAAATAGAAGAAATTAATAATGAAGTAATTTCTTTTAGTAATAATTTACAGGAAGTTATTCAAAATGATTTGGTAATGGGACATTTAGTAAATGTTAGTAATGTTAGTGAAGATGGGTACAGTGCTACTTTTACATTTGATAATCCTGATAATTATACTACGACTATTACAATTAAGCCTAATGAAGGAATTATTAGTTATGGTAAAAGTGGGGATATTATAGATTATGAAATACCAGGTATTGCCGATTTAATGCTTAGTCCAGATTCTAGTATTGAATATATTCCTGCTGATAATGGTTATTTAAAGATCACTATCATCTTAACTCATCCAAATTTTGAAGATAACACATATTCTTTTATGATAAATTGTCCAGTTAATTACGTTTATTAAAATAGTATGTATAGAAGTAGAGCGATAGATGTTTCTATGATTCTTCCAAAGAAGAAGTATTTATATTCTAAATCTTCTTCTTTTATATTATTTAAAACTTGTAAGTGAACCGAAAAACTACCAAAGGTTATAAAGGTTAAGACAAGTAATCCTCTTATATAGTTAGTAGTATCAATACTAGGTACTAAACTAATACCACTAGTCATGTCAAGTATTCCTGTAATGATAGTTTCAAAGAAAGGATTTAATGATAAGAAAGATGTAAGTAGTTTACTAAAGAACATAAAGAAGGTAATACTTCCTAACATAAATAAAAGTAATTTAATCGCATCATTTATCGCTTTAGGGAGTGCTTCTAAGAGATATTTAGTTTGATAATTATTTATCTTTTTAGAAGTGATAATCTCTTTAGGTCTTAAGATGATACCAAGAATTAAGTTAGAGATAATTTGTATTATTAATATTTTATAGGCAAGGTATAGACTATTTAAAATAAGACCACATGTTCCTAATATAAAAAGAGGATTAGCAAAGTGGGTAAAGGTTAAAAGATAATTTGCAGTAGTTTTATCAATAGTTTTATTTTTATAACTTTCTACAACATATTTAGAGCCACTAGGAAAGCCTGATATTATACTAACTAGAATAATAAAAGAACTATTACCTTCAACATGAAATAATCTTTTGAAGATAGGGTTTAATTTATTACTTATTTTAGTAGCAATACCTAGTTCTAGTAATAATGATGCTAGGACAAAGAAAGGGAATATTGAGGGGAATAGTTTAGTTTTAAAGATATTAATACTAGAGATACCACTTTCTATAATTAAAGAGGGATTAATAAAGATTCCTAAGTAAAGAAATAAAATTATGAGTACTGCAAATAATTCTTGATATTTTTTTTTCATATTATTACCTTTCTTTGATATAATGTTAATAGTAAGGTGTGATGATATGCTTAATAAAGTTTATTTAAGAATAAAAAAATTTATGAAAGATTATTATAAAACTATTATTTTATTAATAGTATGTTACTTTGTATTTACTTTTCCACTACCTTATTATATTTATGCTGGAGGAGGTACTATTGATATTAATGATAGAGTTTTAATAGAAGGAAATAACTCAAATAGTAAAGGCTCTCTTAACTTTGCTTATGTAAAAGAATTAGAAGGTAATGTGGCATCATTCATCTTAGGTAATATTATTCCTGGCTATGATATAGAAAAACAGGAAAATGTAGAGTTAAATGAAGATGAGACGAGTGAAGATATTATGTTTAGAAATAAAATATACTTAGAAAATGCTAATCAAACTGCTATCATGCTAGCATATAGTAAAGCAGGTAAAGAGGTAAGTATAAGAGATAAACATTTCTATGTTATTTATGTAGAAGAAAAAGAAGAAGATGGCTTAAGAGTAGGTGATGAGTTAGTAAAAGTTAATGGTAAAGATATTGAAAATGTTGAAGACTATACTAATGAGATTCAAAACTTTGAAGTAGGAGATGAGATTAAGGTAACTGTT
This sequence comes from uncultured Mycoplasmatota bacterium, assembly GCA_946498975.1. Lineage (GTDB taxonomy): Bacteria > Bacillota_I > Bacilli_A > RF39 > UBA660 > Onthousia. Next base: position 97,176 of record CAMMQC010000001.1, on the reverse strand, counting down.
ATTAGAGACGATAAGGAGCATGATGTAACTGCAACTGTTAAAGAAGGAGCAGATTATAAAGTAACAGGTGTTTCTGTTAGTACTATTTATGAATATAAGACTGATCCTAAAGTAGAGCTTAAATTTAAAGATAGTGAAGGTGGTCCTAGTGGAGGTTTAATGTTAACACTTGCTATTTATGATAAATTAACTGATGGAGATTTAACTAATGGTCTTAAGATAGTTGGAACTGGTACTATAAGTAGTGATGGTAGTGTTGGAGAAATTGGTGGTGTTAAATATAAGTTAAATGGAGCGGTAAAAGCTGATGCAGACTTGTTTTTGGTGCCTAAAGGAGATAATTATAAAGAAGCATTAAAGGAAAAAGAGAAGAACGATTATGATATTGAAATTAAGGCGATAGGAACTTTTGATGAAGCGGTGGAGTATTTAGAAAGTTTAAAAAATAAAAGGTCACCGAATGAAAATGCAAAATCTCACCGAATGAAATCGCAAAATCTCACCGAATGCAATTGATTTAATTAACTAATTAATGTATAATTATACTTATATAAGGAGAAACTTAACTATGAATAAGAAAATTGAGACAGCAATTAAATATTATAAGTTATGTACTAAATTAAAGGATACTATTAGAACTGGTCCTATTGTTTGGAATGCTAAAAGAGAAAGAATTGAAAGTGTAGCTGAACCTATATATGGAACTCAAATGTTAGCATTATCTATTTATTATCAATTAGGCTATAAATTAGATATTATGAAAGTTATTTTTATGTTGGCAATTCATGAGTTAGAAGAAATTGAAATTGGTGATTTAGCATTTTATGAAATCACTAAAGAAGAAAAATTAATTAAAGGTAAAAAAGCAACGGATTATATATTAAAAGATTTTCTTGGAAAAGATGAAGTATCAGCTTTATTAGATGAATACAATGAAAGAAAAACAGATGAGGCAATATTTGCTTATCACTGTGATAAATTAGAATGTGATATTCAAATGAAGTTATATGATTAAGAAGGTTGTTTTGATTTGAATAATCAACCAAATAATCCAATTCTTAATAATCCTAGTGTCAAAAAAGTATTAGATAGTGAAAAAAGTATATCTAATGCTTGGATTGAATTTGATAGAAGTAAGTATGAGGATGATAAAAACTTTATTGAAATAATTGATTATTTGAAAGAAAATGAAATTTAATTTGGAGGATGCAATGGAAATAAAAAATTATAAAAAAAGGATAGTTGATGAAAAAATAGAAAGGTATTTAAAATTATTTGGGGCTATATGTATTGAAGGTCCAAAATATTGTGGTAAGACTTGGTCTGGTAGATATCATGCTGAAAGCGAAACTTTGCTTTATACTAAAACTGGTGAAAAATCTAATGAAGTAGAACTTGCAAAAACATCTCCTGAAATAATCTTAGAAGGAGAAAAACCAAAACTTATTGATGAATGGCAAGAAGCAACAAACTTATGGGATGAAATAAGATATGATGTTGATAGAACAGGTTTAAAGGGGCAATATATATTAACTGGTTCATCTACTCCCAGGAGAGATGGTATATCTCATAGTGGAGCGGGAAGGTTTGGTAAAATTCATTTAAGAACAATGTCTTTATATGAAACAGGTGATTCAACAGGCGATATATCATTAAAAGATATATGTGATGGTAAAAAAATATCTAAAAATACTGGAAAAGTTAGTTTAAGGAAACTTGCTAATTTAATTATAAGAGGTGGGTGGCCTGGTAATATAAATTATTCTAGTGATGATGCAAGAAAATCAGTAAATGAGTATATTAATTTAATAATAGATGATGATTTATCTAGATTAGAGGGCATTAATAGAGATAAACATAAAGTGAAATTATTATTAAAATCTCTTGCTAGAAATGAAAGTACAACTGTTACTAATACTACCTTAAAGAAAGATATAAAAGAAGTTGACAATGAAGATATTGATACAGATACAGTAGCATCTTATTTAAATGCTTTAGATAAATTATTTTTGTTAGACAATGATGAGCCTTTTTCAGTTAATATTAGATCAAGTATAAGAGTTAAACAAGCAGAAAAAAGACATTTTGCTGATCCTTCTATAGCCTGTGCACTTTTGAATTTAACAGAAGAAAAGCTTATTAATGACTTGGAAACCTTTGGTTTTTTATTTGAAGCATTGGTAGAGCATGATTTAAAAATATATGCTGATTCTTTTGATGCTAAATGTTATCACTATCAAGATTATTTAAATAGAGAGATAGATTCAGTAATAGAATTAGAAGATGGTAATTGGTGTGCTTTTGAAATAAAACTTGGCGTAAATGCCATAGATGCTGCAGCAAAAAATTTAATTAACATAAGAGATTCAATAAAAAAGGAAAATGGTAAAGCTCCTTCAGTTTTATGTGTTATATGTGGTATGAGTAATGCTGCTTATAAAAGGCCTGATGGAGTATATGTTGTTCCTATTACAGCTTTAAAAAATTAAATTGATGATATCTAGTAAATAATATTGAATCATGATAAAATTCATGATTCTTTCTATTAAATAAATAAGAAATTTTAAAAGTGAAGATTATATGAATAGTAGAGTATTTAGAAAGTTTAAAAAAATAAAAAGTCACCGAATGAAATTCTTAAAAAGTGTTCATTTGTATTTATAGATATAAGAAAAGAGATAAGTTATTTTGCTTATCTCTTTTAAGTTTCTGTAGAAGAATTTGGAACTCCCGGAATTGTTTCTGTAATATCTCCATCTGTTCCTCCGTTACCACCAGAACCTTCAGAACCACTGCTACCTCCAGCACTACCACCTTGTTGACTTTCATCAGTATTACCATCAGAGGAATTACCAGGTTGAGTAGTATCTACAGTATTATCACCTGTATCATCTATTTCTTCTTCCTCTTCATTATCGTTATCAGTAGGTGGAGTATAACTAGGCTCTTTATAACTACTACCAGATAATGTTAATACAACGCTACCACTTATTAAGTCTATTCTCTTATTAGCAGGAAGACTTTGACTAACTACATAGCCACTGTTTCCTTTAAATGTAACTCTTATTCCATGTGCATTTGCATAACTTTCTGCTTGACTCATACTGTCTCCAGTAAAATCAGGTAATAAATCATAGGTAAATGCTGTTTTGTAAGGACCTGTTCCAGTTACAGTTTTCTCATAATCTTCATCGTTAATAGAGAAAGAGAATTCTTTAATCATTTCAGGTTCTTCTTGTTCAAGATTAACTTTCATCGCTTTTACAATATCATCTCTACTTGCAGTATTTGGTACATAATCCCATAAAACCATTCTACTTCTTTCATCATAAATCATTTGACCAGTACCATCTAAATATAATTGTTCAATATTAATAAGATCAGCATCATCTTTTTGTAGAGAATTATTCATAATGTCTTTAGCGATATCATAGAATGATAAAATCTGTTGCTCTGTAAAGTTAGTATCAAGATTATTAGTAACAGTATTTAATACATCCATAACTTGATTAATACTCTTCATATCTTTAACTTTATTTAATATTCCTTGAATTACTAATTGTTGATTTAAGCCTCTATCTAAGTCTCCACCTGCTAATTGTTTTCTATTTCTTGCAAGTACTAAAGCTTGTTCTCCATTTAGAGTTTGAAGTCCTGCACTGATACAAACTTCTCCTTCACGGTTAGAATTATCAGTACATAAGTCTTGAGGAACTTCTACAGTAATACCACCTAATGTATCAACTAAACTAACTAATCCTTTAAAATTAATTTTAGCATAATAATCAATAGTAACATCAAAATAGTTTTCAATAGTATCCATCATACAGTCAGTACCATAAGCGGCAGCATGAGTTATTTTATTTTCAGGAGTACCACTCCAACATGCTATTGGAACATAACTATCTCTTGGAATACTTAACATTGTAGCATTTAAAGTATTAGGATTAAACGTAACTAATATTAAACTATCACCATTTGCAACAGTATTCTTAGATAAACCTTCTTGTTCGGAGTCAACACCCATTAAAAGAATTGTAAATGGCTCTGTTACAGATTTTCCTGCTGATGAATTTCTACTACTAGTTTTTTTCATTTCTTTTTCTTTAGTTAAAATAATTTTTGTATCATCCTTAATATTTTGATATGTTTCCATACTAACAAACATAGAAGGGTAATCAGTAGGAACAAATATTGAATCAACTTCACCTTCATATAAATCTGCCATTGCTGTAAAGTAATCATCATATTCAACAATTTCATTTTCATCTTTTAACTTATTTTCATCAATTACTTCATTAGGAATGATATTTCCTTCCGGAGATGACTCATCAGAAAGTATTCCTATTGTATTATCTTTTAAGTCTTTAACATCTTCTATTTCACTACTACTTGGTACAATTAGACTACTAGAGTAGGTAACAGTATCTCTATTAATACTAGATAGAGTTCCATAAGCATACATTATTAAACCACTAGTTGCACAGTTTATAAGTAGATATAGTATTAAAAAGAAGGTAAGAAGCCTTGCTTTTTTTTCTTTATGTCGTCTTTTAGATCTAACTTTAAAAATAATTATTAAATCAAAAACAACAAATATTCCTATAATAATATATCTTATTACTTCTTCAATTGGTCCTAATAATAGGATATTATATATGGCAAAAAGATTACTTAATATAACGATAATACTTAATATCGCAAGCCATAATCTACATTTCTTCTTTTTCTTATCTTTTTTTTCTTCAGTATTCTCTTTATTCTTTCTCATTAAATGACCTCCACGTAAACAAAAAACTATACCCTATAATTATAGACTATAATTTTCTATCTTTCAACCTCTATACTTTTGTTTGTATTGTAAAGTTGACGGTTAATTATATCTTTTTTAGAGAAATTTGTAGAATATTCTGTTATAATGTAAATAGAAGGATAGGAGTTGATAGTGTATGAAGAAGTTAATTAGTATTTTACTCATCTTTGTTATGCTTTTTACTTTTATTCCTGTTGTTAATGCAAGTAGTTATATAGTGTTAAATACTAATAAATATTTTAGAGAAAAACCAGGGGGTTCTTTAATTACAGGTGTTACTGATGGTGTGTTAGTAGCAGGTACTAAAGTTGATGTAATTAGTACTGATGGTGAGAGTGGTCATGGTTGTAAGAATGCTTGGTATAAGGTTAGATATAATGATTTAGAAGGATATATTTGTTCAAGTGACCAGGCAATTATTGATGTCGCTGATGTAGACCTCAATGGTGATTTTGAAAAGGAAATGTTAAATAAAGGATTTGGGGAAAGTTACTTACCTTATTTAAAGGCAATACATGAGAAACATCCTAACTGGATATTTACTCCTATATCTATTGGTGTTTCTTTTGATGAAGCGGTAACTAATGAGAGTTATGGAGAGATTAGTCTAGTAGATGGAACTGATGAGACTTTAAGAAGTAAAGAATGGCCATATTATCAAAATGGTACATATAAACAGATAGAACCAGGTTGGTATGTGGCAAGTAGAGATACAGTATCTTATTATTTAGATCCTAGAAACTTTTTATCAGAAGAATATATCTTTATGTTTGAAAACTTAAAATATAATTCATCTATTCAAACAGAAGATGCTGTTAGAGGGGTTACTAGTGGAACTTTCTTAAATACTAATGAATACATAAATATCTTAATGAAAACTGCTAGAACTTATAATGTTAGTCCAGTATACCTTGCTAGTAGAATTAGACAAGAAAAGGGTAGTACTGATAGTATTTCTACAACAGGAGGTAGTTTTACTTTCTCAGTTGATAATAGTTGTTTAAATAATTTAGGTTATGCAAGTAATATTGATAGTTGGAATGCTCTTAATTCTTGTGGTAATGGTAAGACTTATAGTGGTATTTATAACTACTTCAATATAGGTGCTTATAGTTCTTATCAGTCTCCACAAATTAGAGGCTTGATATGGGCAAATGGAGGATATGATGCTTCTGTTACTAGTTATTTAAGACCATGGAATAGTAAAGAGACTGCTATTATGGGTGGTACTGAATATATCGCTAGTAAATATATTAATGCTAATCAAAATACTCTATATTATCAGAAGTTTAATGTATCACCTGATGCAGTTTATCCTATGTATACGCATCAGTATATGACTAATATAAGAGCTCATTCACAGGAAGCATATAGTATTTATAAAAGTTATAAGAATAATAATCTTTTAAATAATACTTATGAATTTCTAATTCCTGTTTATAATAATATGCCTAATGATAATGAAGTGATTTTACCTGATGATGATAGTGAAGAAGATATAGTTACAACTCCTGATATTGATGTAAATACTGGTGTTGTTGCATCTGGTTTTAAGATAGATGGAGATGTTATTTCTAATATTTCTTTTAATACTAATATAGATACTATTAATAGTAAGTTAAGTAGTATTAATGCTAACTTAAAAGTTGATAGTTATTTAGATAGATATGGAAATAAGGCTAGTGGTAATGTTGGTACTGGAGATACTTTAGTAATTAGTAATGGTTCTACTACTAAGTCTTATAAAGTTGTTATCTATGGTGATAATAATGGTGATGGTAAGACTAGTATTGTTGATTTATTAAGAGTTCAAAAAGATATTTTAGGAAGTAGTAGTTTATCTACTTATGATAGGAAAGCTAGTGATACTAATAGAGATGGCAAAGTTGATGTAGTAGACTTATTAAGAGTTCAAAAACAAATACTTGGTAATAGTACAATAGAACAGAACAGGAGTGATTAACTTGAAAAAAATATTATTTATATTAGGACTTAGCTTCCTTTTCTTTTGCCCTCATGTAGTAGAGGCTGCCTCTATTTCTGTGGCAGGGACTACTGCAACAGGAACAGTTGGAGGCAATATTACAGTAGGTGTTACTATAAGTGAAAGTAGTGGTTTAGGAAGTTGGGAATTTAGTTTAGATTATGATAGTAATAAACTACAACTTTTAAGTGGTAATACCCATGTAGTTGGTTATGTCGATGGCGAGGGTCAAACTAGTCAAAGTTATACTTATACTTTTAGAGTTAAAGGAACAGGCTCTACTACTATATCTGTAGTTAATACCTCTATCGCTTCATGGGATGAAGTAGTTACTAGTCCAACTGATAGTACAACTATTAATTTAATTAGTAGACAAGAAGTAGAGAAAAATTATAGTAGTGATAACAATCTTGCTAGTCTTGAAGTAGAAGGCCTTACTTTAAGTCCAGAGTTTAATAGTGATACTACTAATTATACAGTGGAAGCAGAAGCTGGAACTACAAGTGTTACTGTTAATGCTAAGGCAAGTGATAGTAAAGCTAGTATAACTGGTACAGGAGAAATAGAAGTTCATGAGGGTGCTAATACTATAAATGTAGTTGTAGAAGCAGAAAACGGTTCTACTAAAACTTATACAATAGTGGTTAATGTTAAAGAAAAAGATCCTATTAATGTAAAAGTTAATAAAGATAACTTAAGTGTCGTTAGAAAAACTGATGAGTTAAAAGATTTAATTAAAGATTATTATGTAGATACAACAGTTAAAATTAATGATGAAGAAGTACCTGCTTATAAAATAGAAGCCTTAGACATTACTTTAGTCGCTTTAAAAGATGAGAAAGGTAATATTAAATTTTATATCTATGATGATGGAGATTATACTTTATATCAAGAATTAGGTAGTGATTTACTTACTATTCATCTTTTAGATAATGGTAAATATCCTTCTAATTATAAAAAATATACTGTTACCATAGATGGGGAAGAATATACAGTTTATAAACTAAATAAAAAATCTAAATACTATTTAGTTTATGGTGAGAATGTAGAAACAGGTAAAAAAGGACTATATTTATATGACAGTGTAGATAAGACGATACAAAGATATTATAATGAAGAAGTAGATAGTCTAAAAGATGAGTTAAAAATTAATTCTTATATAATAGTTGGTCTTACTTGTTTAATCGTTTTATTATTAATAATTTTCTTAATAGCATTACATACTAAAAATAATGATAAAAGAAGAAAGAAAAAAGAACTAAAAAAAAGATTAAAACAAGAAAAAAATGATTTCTTGAAAGATTAGGAGTGTAATTATGGAAGTTAAACATCATAGTAAAAAGTTAGGAATAATGATACTTATTGGTTTTTTATTAATTGTTATAGGAATTATATCTTATATTGTTATTAATTATAATGATGATCAAGCTGAAGTTAAAAAGAGAATGGAAGCGGTTAGAGATTCTTATGAGACTTTTAAAACTGATGTAGAAGCTTTTAATAGTATTAGAGATGATATTTATACTAATGTTTTTACAGATGATATGTATTATCAAACACTAAAAGATAATGATGCTAGTTTTAAAGAGTTATATAAAAGTTATAGTGAAAGTCTAAATAAAATTGATAAAGATTACAGTGGAGTAAAAGATAAATGTATTAATGTTTTACATCCTGAAGCAGATGTTAATAATAAGTGTGAAGCGATTGTTTCTTCTTATGAAGAAGTTGTTAATACTTATATAAGTGATATTAATAGTTATAATAACTTAATCACTTCTTATAATAAATGGTTAAGTGATACTAATAGTAGTGATGTTAAGTTAGAGGAGATAAAGTTAGATAGAGATTATTTAGATATAAATGGGGATAGAGAGTACAATGGTAAAAAAGATGTAGAACAAGAAATAAGTGATGAAAAAGAGGACAATACAGGAGTGGTACCTGATGAATAAGAATGACTTGGATAAGACAATTTTAATGCCTAGTATTCTTGATGAAATAAAAAAAGAAAAAAGAAAAGAGAAGAAATTAGTTACAAAAATAATAATTGCGCTATTTATAATAGGAAGTTCTCTTTCTTTATTTCTTTTTTATGGTCCAATAGATGGTTTTAGAAATTTTTGGATAACTTCAGCGATGACTTCTATGTCTCATCAATACTTGGCTACTTGGTTTTATAATGATGATGTTATTAATGAAGTATTATCTAATAATCATATAATTGAAGTTGATGAAAATACTAATCCTGATTTAATTAATTTTAAAGATTATGATTCTGATGCTAAGATTTATAAAAATGAATATGAAAAACAGATTTTAACAAAAGACCCAGGTAATGATTTATATAAAGTTATTGAAGTTAGTGGTAGTGGTTATCAAGGTTATTTAGTAGCGATATATGATCCATCAAGAGTTTCTATTGCGACAACTGCTTATCTTGGTAAAAGAGGAGAAGCGATTACAACGGTTGCAAAGAGGGAAAATGCTATAGTTGCTATTAATGCTGGAGGCTTTTATGACCCTGATTGGAATAGTAATGGAGCTTTACCTCATGGAACAGTTATCAAAGATGGAAAGATTGTAAGTGACTATGAAGATGCTAGAATGGGTGGAGGATTTGTAGGATTTACTAAAGATGATAAACTAGTACTTGGTAAGATGACGGCAGAAGAAGCACTTGAAATGGGGATTAGAGATGCCATTGAGTTTGGACCTTTCTTAATAGTAAATGGTAAGAGTAGTTTTGTTAAAGGTAATGGTGGTTGGGGAATTGCACCTAGAACTGCTATTGGTCAAAGAGAAGATGGTATAGTCTTATTCTTAGTAATTAATGGACGTCTTGCAACATCTATTGGTGCTGATATGGGGGACTTAACTGAGATAATGGAAAACTATGGTGCTGTTAATGCTGCTAATATGGATGGTGGAAGTTCTAGTGCTTTAGTTATAAATGATGAAATAATTAATACACCAGTTGCAGGTGGTGACAATGGTCTTAGAGATATACCAACATTTTGGATAGTTAAGTAATTTAACTATTTCTTATGCAGGAATGGTGGAATAGGTAGACACACTATCTTGAGGGGGTAGTGATTAATTAATCGTGCGAGTTCAAATCTCGTTTCCTGCACCAAATTTATAATATATAATAATCTTTAGAGGGTGGTAGTTTATATGACTGAAAAAATATCAGAAAGATATCAAAAAGCTTTAGTAACAGTAGCTATGGGCTTTAGGACTGAAGATGATATTAGGAAGAATGGTTTGCATAGGTTTACAAAAGATGAACAAAGCTCTTTATTAGAATATGTTACTTCACTTTTTAATGAAAAAGGAAATGTACTTGTATTAAGAGTAAAGCAAAGTGGTTATCGTTCAGAACATATGAGTATTTCATCTAAAACGGATTTAGATAATTTTGTTAAAAATATTGTAAATATTTACGATAAGGATAATGAAGTTTGGGTAGTTTCAAGTTCATCTATAGAGTGCTGGAGAGGTAGGATTTATCTTTCTAATAATAATTTTAATGATACAATTGAAATGGCTTATAGTTGTGATGATCATATATTAGATCACATAGATTCTTCATTAAAAGCACCATATGTGTGTTATAAAAAAGAAGGAAATAACTTTAAAGTTTCAAATACAAATTTAGATAATAACACTCTTCAAATTATAGATGCTACCTTAAAAGATATTTTATATAGATATTCAGATAAATTTTGTGAAATAAAAGAAGATTTAGGCTTTATAGGTATAGATGGTATATCTTTAGATGTAAGAGTAAATAATGGTTATGATTTTCATGATTTTGATGTTTCATATGAAAATATAAAAAAAGTAATAGATTATTATTTACCTCAATTAGATAGTGTAAAAAAATACAAATAACTACGATATTATATTTAAAAACTTGTCATACATAATTAATGTTATTATTTTTATTTCGCAAAATCAAAAAAAAGTATTTTTGGAAAATAATGTATTATAAAATTATTATATGATTTTACTAACTATGATATATTATAAGATAATAGCGGTGGTGTATCTTTGGATTCCATCTGAGCAAGTTGGATGCATCCAGCTTGTTTATTTTATTTTAGGTTTTATGACAAAAGTTGCTGAAAAATGGTCGAAAAGTGGTCGAAAAGTGGTCGAAAGAGTTGATAATGTTTTAAACTTTGTATATAATAATGTTAGGTGATGATAATGTATAATGAAGATCAAAAAACAGAATTAAAAGTTGAGCTTACAAAAGATATAAAGAAAGAAATTGTTGCCTTTGCCAATACAAATGATGGTACTATTTATATTGGTATTGATGATGATGGAAGGATTGTAGGGTTAACAGATGCTGAAAAAGATTTAGAGGCTTTAAGCGGTATGATAAGAGAAGGAATCAAATCTGATTTAACGCTTTATACTAAAATTTATATTGAAAAAATTAATAATAAAGATATAATTGTAGTTAAAGTTAGTGAGGCACCTAATAAACCTTATTATTTATCTGATAAAGGATTAAAATCTTCAGGTGTTTATTTAAGACATGGAAATGTATCTGTACAAGCAAGTGAGGAAGTTATTAAAAAAATGCTAGTAGAAAGCAATAGTAATTCTTTTGAAAGCAATATTTCAAAAGAACAAAATCTTCATTTTGATTATTTAAAAGGCCTTTTTAAACAACATAATTTAGAAATTAATGATAATAAATTTAAAGCATTAAATATTATTGATTTAAATAATAGATATACTAATTTAGGATTGCTTTTATCAGATGAATGTCCATATTCAATAAAATGTGCAATTTTTAATGGTAAAAATAAGCTTGAATTTAAAGATAGAAAAGAATTTACTGGCTCAGTTTTAAAGCAAGCCAATGAAGCTTTTGAATATTTAAATCTATTTAATAGAATTAAAGGAAAAATTGTAGGACTTGAGAGGGTTGATACAAGAGACTATCCAGAATATGCACTTAGAGAAGCATTATTGAATGCTATTATACATAGAGATTATAATTTTACAGGCAGTATATTAATATCATTATTTGATGACCGCTTTGAAATTACTTCTTTAGGTGGATTAGTTAAGGGGTTAAATATGGCGGACTTATATTGCGGTGTATCTGAGTCTCGTAATCCAAATTTAGCTAATGTTTTTTATAGATTAAAATATGTTGAAAGCTTTGGTACAGGAATAGAAAGGATATTTGAATCGTATGAAAATTATGATAAGAAACCATTATTATTAAATACTGAAAATACATTTAAGGTAGTTTTATATAATGTTAATTATATAGATGATAATAGTGAAAAAAAGTTACCTTCAAATTTAACACAAGAAGAACAAATTATTGAATATTTAAAGAAAAATGAAAAAGTTAATCGTAAAATTGTGGAAGCTTTACTAAATATATCTAAAACGAGAGCTAATAATATTTTGAATAAGATGGTGGATGACGAAATTTTGGTTAGAATTAATAGTGGTAGAAATGTATCATATATATTAAAGAAATAATATAACTATTTTCAAAGCCTTGCAATTTTATGATAGATAATGTATATTATATGTCGAGACGTGCCTAGGAAAATTTAGAAGCCCTAGGTCTTTTTCAATTTATAGATATAATTGTTAATTTTTTCCAATTAACTAAAATGGCTTTTCACGAATAAATGTTCGTGGTAAAATAATAGTGGTGAGTTAAATGGAAAAGGTATATTGTTGTATTGATTTAAAGAGTTTTTATGCATCAGTTGAATGTGTAGAAAGAGGACTTGATCCTTTAAAAACCAATCTTGTTGTTGCCGATAAATCTAGGACAGAAAAGACAATATGTTTAGCGGTAAGTCCAGCGTTGAAACAGTATGGTATAGGTGGAAGAGCAAGACTTTTTGAAGTTTTAAGTAAAGTTAAAGAGATTAATAAGATAAGAAGAAAAGATAATGGTTATAAAAAGTTTAGTGGTAAAGCAGTTAATGATGATATTTTAAAGAAAGATAAGACTAAAGAACTTGATTTAATTATCGCTCCTCCTAGAATGGCTCATTATATTGATTATTCTGCTAAGATATATAATATCTATTTAAAGTATATTGCTAAAGAAGATATATTTGTCTATTCTATAGATGAAGTTTTTATGGATATAACTAATTACTTAAAATACTATAAGTTATCTCCTAAAGACTTAATAACAAAGATAATTAAAGATGTCTATGATACAACTGGTATTACAGCGACTGGGGGAATTGGTACTAACTTATTTCTTGCTAAAGTTGCTATGGATGTAGTCGCAAAACACACTGAAGCGAATCTCTTTGGGGTAAGAATTGCCGAACTTAACGAAATGTCTTATAGACAGTTGATATGGAGTCATGTGCCTATTACAGATATTTGGAGAGTAGGTAAAGGTATTTCTAAAAGATTAGAGAAGTATGGTATGTATACAATGGGTGATGTTGCAAGATGTTCTATTAATAATGAAGACTTACTATATAAATTATTTGGGGTTAATGCTGAACTTTTAATAGACCATGCTTGGGGTTATGAACCATGTACAATAGAATCTATAAAAAACTATAAACCACTTGCCAAAAGTATAAGTAGTGGTCAAGTTTTACAAAGTCCATATTCTTATGATAAGACAAAGTTAATAGTAAGAGAGATGGCTGATTTGCTAGCTTTAGAACTTGTCTCTAAAAAATTAGTAACAGAACAGTTAGTATTAACTATTGGTTATGATATAGATAATATTACTGATGATTATAATGGAGAAATTACAATAGACCATTATGGACGTGCTATACCTAAGTCTAGCCATGGAACTATTAACTTAGATTATAAAACGTCTTCATCTAAAATAATTATTGAAGCGATAATTAAATTATTTGAAAGAATAATAAATCCTAAACTATTAGTTAGAAGAGTTAATATGTGTGCAACTAAGTTAGCAAGTGAAGAAGATGAAAAATGTAAAGTAAGATATAGGCAATTAGATTTATTTTTTAATTTAGATGAGAAAAATAATAATCTAGATTATAATAGAGAAGTTTTAAAAGAAGAAAATAATCTTCAAAATGCTATGTTAAAGATAAAAGAGAAGTATGGTAAAAATGCTATTTTAAAAGGTATGGATTTAGAAGATGGGGCGACTACAAGAGATAGAAATAGGCAGATAGGAGGACATCATGAATAATTATGACGATATTATAAACATGCCTCATCATGTATCTAAAATAAGAAAACCTATGTCTTTACAAAATAGGTCAGCACAGTTCGCTCCTTTTTCTGCATTAACTACTTATGATGATAAGATTAGAGAAGTTGCAAGAGAAACATCTAAAAAAATAGAATTAGATGATGGTATAAAATTAATGCTAAATGATAAGTTATCTTTTATAAAAAATAATATTAAATTAAGACCAAAGGTAACAATTACTTATTTTGTTAGAGATAATAAGAAAAAAGGGGGATGTTATAAAACTATAACTAGTAATGTTAAAATAGTTGATGAAGTATATAAAAGAATAGTTTTAATAGATAATACTATAATATTTTTTGATAATATAATAGACATTAAGTTTTAGTTATATTTGACAATTATATGATAAAGTGTTAATATAAAGCCAATTAAGAAACCGATATAGATAATTGGAAAGGAATGATAATTAATATGGAAGTTTTAGTTATATGGCTAGGGACTATAATAGCAAGTTTTGGTATGGAAATATCACATGAATTAAGAGTTTTTAAAGATATTGCCGATGCAGGATATAAATATAATTTAAAGAGAGTAAATGAATTATCTGAATTATCTGAAAATTTTAGTTTTGATGCTCTAAAGAAAACACTTATTTCATTGTTAGTTATAGGATATAATATTTTCTATGTATTCGATAAAGCAAATAAGTATAATAATGCTAGACCAATGTTGTTAAGTCAATTAGATGTAGCTGGTGTTTTAGAAGAAATGACTGATGAAGAGAAAAAAGAATATTTAAAAGAGCCTACTGGCTTTAATGCTATCAAAATTCAAATTAAATCAGAGAGAAAATTAAAAGGTGTTCAGACTCTTGAGATAGAAAAGAAGAATGAGAAAGGAAAAATTATTTATAAATTTAATGATACTTATGATGATGTTACTGTATTAAAGGCGACAGGTACATTATCTAGATTAACATTAGAAGAGCAAAAAAAGAGAGTAATGGATTCTTGGAAGGAATTTGTAACTAGTGGTGTAGAACAATATGGTGGAGAAGAAGAGTTTATAAAAGCTTTAAAGAGTAATAATAATTTACATATAGAGAAAAAAGAAGAAAACAAGCCTTCATCTTTACTAGAATTAGATATTAGTGGACAGAAGCAAGCTTTAGAGGAATTTAAAGAAGAACTATTAAACGGACAAGAAGCAATGAAAGATTATTATGAAGAAGAAGGACCAACTTTAATAAAAAGGAAAAAGAATAATTAGAATATTTTTGAAATATAAGCTTCATCATTTATGGTGAAGTTTTTGTTTTGCATGAAATTCGTAATTTATTGACACTTAGTAATTATTAATCTATAATAATCACTAATTTAGGGGGATATTATGAGATATATTATACAAATTGGTACTTTATATGATAATTATCATGAAATGAATTTTGGTTATGTTGGTATTGATTTAAATACAGGAGAGAAACATTATTATTCTAATTATGATAGTAAAGGTAATTGGTCTTTTAGAAGTATAACTGAATTTGATATGGATAATAAAGAAAAACTAAATCGTTTTTTACGCTCAAATTTATATCATTGTTATTATAATAAAGATGGTAGTGAAAAGATTCCAGAAGAAGTAAAATCTTTAGCATATAAAATGATTGATAAGCATTTAATTTACAATAAACAAAATGGTTATCCAATAGATGATTTAGAGAAAAACTTAAATAATTTATCTTTTAAATATGTAAGTAATATTTCTTTGTTTGGGGATTTAGGTTTTTCTGGTAGATATATACCAGTAAAGAATACTATTGAAATGCCAATAACTAATATTGATTGGCAAAGATATGGCGAAGATGAAATAAAGGAAACAGAAGATATATTACTTCATGAGACGGGTCATTTAAAAGTATCTAACTATTCATTAGATATTAAAAATAAAGAATTAAAGGTTAGGACAGGATTTTATACTTCAATAGTTAAAGTAGAACCTGTAATGTTAAGTAATGGTGATATATTTTTAAAATTTGAAGGAACTTTAGATTTATACAAAAGAAATGAAGATAGAATTTTAGAAGAAGTTATGAATGATTTTGATTGTAAAGAAATAAATCCTAATTTTGTTCCTACATATCCTAATGTTGGTTATATATTAAATGATTTATGTGATGGTAGATTACAGAAAGCAAGATATTATGATGATGGAATAGAAGAATTATATGATAGTTTAAATAAATTAATTAAAGGTAGAGATTTAGTTAATGAATTATTATTAAGTATAGTTGAAACTAATAGGTCTTTTGAAGATAATTATGATGAGAATGAAGCTCATATAATGAAATTATTAAAGAAATATCAACAGGTAAGGAATAGAAGATAATAAAAAAGATTAAATATACAATAGATATTTGATTTGGCATTAAAATAGAAGTGAACTGTAAATATGAGATGATTTTATACATTATAAAAATTTCCAGCCATTGGTTGGAAATTTTGGTTAGTTATATTTAAAAATATAAGTACTTAAATCCTAGTTCTTTATAAATTTCAGATGCTCTAGGTAGATTTAATAGATTAGCAAATATTAGATTATATAATTCATCGAATAGAAAGATAGCACATATTGTATAACTTAATATTAAAAAGGCTTTTTTAGGCATCTTCTGTGCTAGATAAAAACAAAGTGGTACTATTAAATACATTAATAATAAAGCTGATAATCCAAAGACTAAAACACTTCTTAGACATACATAACCATTAATATTACCAAAGCTTAATATTTCATTAGTATAATCCCAACACTTTATATGCATGATATGTTCCATAAAGACTCCACCAATATATTCAAGTATTCCAGTAGAAATCATACTTATAATAAAAACAAATAAAGGATTCTTTCTTTTCTTATAAGTTAAAACATATATCAATATAGCACCCATAGCATAAATATTTATCCATGGTAAGAAATTACCTCCACGCCAGTATATTTCAGTCATACCACTATTAAAATAATAAAATACTACTTCGTAGAGCCATCCAAACATTCCTGATATTACTATTATTAAACAAAATATTCCTAACATAGTTTTTTTATCAAATTTATGATCTTTATTTAAATAATCTTTATACTTCTTCATGACTCTTAACTCCTTTAATACTTATAGTTTATCAAAAAAATAGTTATCTTTAAATATTTTATCAAGATAATGACATAATTAGACGTTTTACATAAACTATTATTGGAGTTGATTTTATGTATAAATTGCCTACACTACCTTATTTATTTCAAGATTTAGAGCCATATATTGATACTCATACAATGGGACTACATTATCATAAACATGAACAGAATTATTTGAATAAATTAAATGAATTGTTAGCAAAAAATAATTTTGATTATCGTTATGGTATAAATGAATTATACTATCATTTAGATGAATTTAATGAAAGTGGTAGAGTAGACATTCTATATAATTTAGGTGGTGTTTTAAATCATAACTTATACTGGAAGAGTATGAGTCCTAATAGAGTATTACCAAATGGGAAGTTAAAAGAAGATATAGATAAGAAATATGGAAGTATTGATAAATTCTTTTTAGAGTTTAAAAATAAAGCCATGAGTTTAAAGGGTTCAGGTTATACCTTCTTAGTAGTAACAAGTGATGGTTCTCTAGATATTATAAATTTATCTAATCAAGAACTACCACAGTCTTTTGGGTTTATTCCATTATTTAATATGGATATATGGGAACATGCTTATTATTTAAATTATAAGAATGAAAAAGGAAACTATATTGATAACTTCTTGATAATAGCAGATTTTACTAATGCTAGTAAACTTTATAATAGTTTGATGAAGTAGTTTTTATTTACTCTTTTATAATATTATGATATAATATGTAGCCAAGAAAGAGGGAAAACTATGGGAACTATAGATATTTTCGCTAAATGGGATTTAGAAAAGAATGATTGGACACAAAGTGATAATTTAAAAGATATAGGTAGAAGTTTTGCTATTGCTAGTTATAAAAGAATAATTAATGATAATGGTAAGATAAACTATATTATAATTGATCAAGGGTCTAGGGTTGAAAATCATTCTGAAGATTTTTCTAATATAAAGGAAACAGAAGTTAGAATAGATAATGTTATTAGTCATTATGAAAGATGTAATGGTAACTATGATATAAAATTATTCTTGATGGATGCAGATGCACCTATTATTGAAGATGCTAAATTATTTGCAAAATATGTTGAGTCATTAGCTTTACTTCCAAATACTAATTCAGTTAATATAATTGGACTATCTAAATGTAGTGTTATGAACTTTTATGTTCCAAGATTCTTTAAAAACAGAGAAACTTTTAAAAAGACAAATGTTTATAACATAGCCTCTCCATATGATGGTACTAAATTTGCTTCTATTAAAATGTTTTATCCTGAGATTAGAAAAAAATTTAAAGTACTTTCTGATTTTATAATTAAAAATGTTTATGAAGGCATTAGTAGTAATTCTCATATGGATTATGATATCGCTATACCAGGTGGTATTCCAGAAGAAAAGTTACATCTTTATGATGAGAATTTTATTAAAAATGTATTTTGTACTGATAATGTGGAAGCGGTTAAAAGATTAAATAGTTTTAAAAATATATTAACAAGTATTGACAGTAGTGTTATAAAAGAAGCGATTATGACTGGTAATAAACAAGGAATTTTGATGTGTATTTTTAATGAAATGTTTTTTGAAGGTAAATCAGATGGTATGGTTCTTACTTCTTCCCAAAGAAAAGTAGAAGATGTATTAGATATTAAGAGCTACAGTATTAAATCTCATCACGATGTAAATAGTAATATAAGAGCCTTTAATGAAGTCTTAGGAATAGTTGATGATACTATAGATGAATTTGATGATAAGAATAAAATATTAACTAGATAGGGTAGTGTATTAAAACATTACTCTTTTTTAGTAAAATATTTTTTTCTGTTAATAATATTAGTGTAAAGTTAATCTCTTTTGTTTGTAAGATGTATTAAAATAAATTATACTATTATTAAAGATAGAAAGAAGTGATGATATGCTTTTAGATATAGTTATTTTATTAATAGGCTTTGTAATAATCATTAAATCATCAGATGTTTTAGTAGATGCTGCTTCTTCATTAGCTTTAAAGTTAAGAGTACCTAAGATGTTAATTGCATTAACAATAGTATCATTTGGTACTTGTGCTCCTGAAGTTGCTATATCTTTTAGAAGTGTTGCAAATGGTGATGGAGTTATGGCTTTTGCAAATGTTGTAGGTAGCTCGATTGTAAATGTTTTCTTAATTATAGGACTTGCTAGTTTCTTAAGGCCTATTAAAGTAAGACATGCTACTGTTAAAAAAGAATTACCATTACTTTTTATTGTTACAACAGCTTTCTCTTTTTTAATGCTTGATGCAGTATTTAATCCAATAACTTCAAATACTTTTTCAAGAAATGATAGTTTTATTTTAATTTTATTATTTTGTATGTTTGTTCTTTATTTAGTAGGAATGTTATTTAAAAAGAATAAAAAAGATGAGGAACAAGTAATAAGTAAGTATTCTGCTATTATGTCTTGTCTACTTTTAGTTGTTACAATTATCTTAATAGTTTATAGTAGTGAGATGATTGTAGACTCTGCTAAAGCGATTGCAAGTGGACTAAATATAAGTGAGAAAGCAATTACTATGACTGCTATCGTAATAGGAACAAGCTTACCTGAGATGATTATGACTGTAACAAGTGCTAGAAAAGGTGAGTTTGATATGGCTATTGGAAATATTATTGGTACTAATATCTTTAATATATGTATAGTTTTAGGACTACCTATTCTTATATATGGTGATATTGTCTTAAAAGGTTTTAGTTTTATTGATATACTTGCAGTATTCTTATCTTCATTTCTTTTGTTTATCTTTGCAAGAAGTGAAAGAGAAGTTAGTAAAAAAGAAGGAACTATTATGTTAATAGTATTTGTCCTTTATTATGTATATATGTTATTCTTTTAGTATATTAAATGGAGGTGCTACAGAATGGAAAAAAATGAAGTAATAGATGCAATAAAAATTTTAAGAAAATATAATACAGAGACTAATAGAATAGAAGCTAAGAGTGCTTTATTAGGTTTTCCTAAAAATTGTTATGATACAATATCTAGTTTTTCTAATAAATATGGTGGCATTATTATTTTTGGCTTAAATGAAGATGATAATTTTAAAACAGAAGGTGTTTATGATATTAATGATTTACAGAAACAAATAACTTCTTTATGTAGTGATGCTATGGTTCCTAGAGTTAGAACGGATATACTACCACTTGAGTTTGAAGGTAAGAATATTCTTGCAGTAAAAATTGAAGAATTAAGACAAAATAAAAAGCCTTGTTATTATAAACCTAAAGGATTAAAAGCAGGTTCTTATACAAGAGAAGGTGATAGAGATGAGTTATTGACTGATTATGAGATTTATGCTTTTGAAAGTTATAATGATCATATTTTTGAAGATACAAGACCAACTAAAAAATCTAGTATTGAAGATTTAAATAAAGAAAGTTTAAAAGAATATCTTAATAAAATAAAAGAGTTAAAACCAAACTTTTCTAAAAACAGTTATGAAAAAAATTTAAAACTATGTGGTATAGTTGATAGCGATAACAATAAAATATATCCAACACTTGCAGGAACACTTATTTTTGGTGATTATCCTCAAAGTTTTTATCCACAATTATTTGTCGCTTGTTCTGTCATACCAGGAACAAAATTAGGTGATGTTGGCTCTTTAGGAGAAAGATTTATTGATAATCAAAGAGTAGAGGGAACTATAGAAGAGATGCTTGATGGTACTATGAGATTTTTAAGAAGAAATATGAAGACTAGAGTAATAATAGATTCTAATGGTAAAAGAGAAAATAGAACTGAATATCCTTTAGAAGCATTAAGAGAGGCTGTTGCCAACGCTTTAATCCACAGGGATTATAGTAAAGAAACAGAAAGCGCCTTTATTTCTGTTTATATGTATGAAGATAGAGTAGAGATTTTAAATCCTGGAGCATTATATGGTGCTAATAAAATAGAAAAACTTGGAACTGATACTATAATGGAGTCAAGGAATCCTACAATAGTTAGAATATTAGAAGAAAAAGGTTCTGTTATAGAAAATAGGCATACAGGTATTCCTACTATGAAAAGAGAAATGGAAAAGTATGAATTACCTGAACCAGAATTTTATGAAGAAAGAGGAAGTTTTAAAGTTATATTTAGGAATAGTATGAATTTCGAACTTGATAGTATTAGTGAACAAGTTGGTGGACAACAAAATACCATATATAATGGGAAAAGTGATGCAGTTAGTGATACACAAAGTGGACAACAAACTGGACAACAAAATAGTGATTTAAAAAAATATAAATTAATGATTTTAGAGTTTTGTACTAAGCCAAGGACTGCTAAAGAAATAAGTAATTATATTAAAATAAAGTCAAGACAATATATTTCCTCTAATTTTATTAAGCCTTTAATTGATGAAGGAAAATTAGAATATACTAATAAAAAAAGTATTAATGCTAGAAATCAGAAATATGTAACTGTTAGAGATAATAAAAAATAGGAAGTGTAATAATTATATGAGTGCAAAGTATTTAAAAGTTATGTTTGATGACGTTAGTGGTGCTAATAATAACTTAAAATATAAAATTGATGAAGTAAATATTGCCAAAAACTTTAATCCTAATGCTAATAATCCTAAAGAAATGGGTGGATTTAATTTTTCGACTGAAGATAAGATATTTAGATGGTTAGTTAGAGGAGATACTTTATATGATGTAATAATACCAGAGGATGCAGAGATTATTAATGTTTCAAGTAACTCTGCTCCTAATGGTGTATTTAGGACTAATAAAATAATTTTAACTAATAAAAGAAAAATGACGGATGAAATGGCAATGTATTTCTATAAGAAATCTAACTTGCCAGAAAAATCATATTATAAAGCTTTAGCAGGTATTATGGTAAGAGGTTATAAAAATACTTGTTTACAATTGATTAGGGATAAAGTTAATAAGGATAATATAGATTTAGTATTAAAAGAAATCAATGATTTTGTAGGACCTAATATGAGTAAAGAAAAAGATAATAGTCATAAAGTCTTTTATGAAGTTATGGATGTTTTAAATAAAATAAAAGTGTCAAATGAGTGACAATCTCTTTAAATTATTCTTTAGTTTTGTTATACTTGAGTAGTAATGATACGAAAGAGAGTGATGGTTATGGCAAAAAGAAAGAAAAAGAAAGAAACTAAAAAAGGTTTTGCTCATGCTACAGAATTATATGGTGTATTACTTGTTTTAGCAGCGATTCTTGGTATTGGTAGATATGGCCCTGTTGGTAATATGATTGCATCCTTTGCAATATTTCTTGTAGGAGGATTGTATGTTCCTTTATTAGTGGTATTTTTAGTATTAGGTGTATATTTGATTATAAATAGAGAGTGGCCTAACTTATTTACAACTAAGATGTTAGGTATATATTTATTATTAATTGGAGTATTAGTCTTAATGCATGAAAATTTTATATTACAAAATGATAGTAATGCTATTAAAGTATTTAGTGAAACAACTAATCAGTTAATTAACTCTTTTTCAGATGTTATGAAAGGTGCTAGACCTAATGCAATTGGGGGAGGTATTATTGGTTGTACTTTTGGAGTCTTATTTATGATGTTATTTTCATATAGGGGAATGCAGATAATCGCTTGGACTTTAATTATTATAGGATTTTCATTATTTACAGGATTCTCTATTGTTGATTTTGTTAAAGATAAAGCAAGTAAGGCTAAAGAGAAGTTCCCTAAAAGAGATAAGAATAAGGAAGAAGAACCTGATAGTAAGAAACCTATTATTACAGGTAATGAGGAACCTGTTATGGGTGAGATAAAAGATGATGATAAGAAAATTGTTATATCTAGTATAGACGAGTTAACTAAAGCTAAGGTAAATGAAGAAGTTACTGAGAATAATGATGTTAGTGATGAAAATAAAGAGTCTACTAATAAAACTACTGTTAAACATAATTATGTTTTACCATCTATTAATTTGTTAGATGCTCCTAAGAAAAAGAAAAATAGTGTTAATCAAAGTTTAATTGAAAAGAATATAGAAATACTTGAGAAAGTATTAAAAGACTTTAATATTATTGGTAAAGTAGTAGAAGTACATATTGGTCCTACTGTTACTCAGTATGAGTTAGAACTTCATTCTGGTACTAAGGTTAGTAAACTTTTATCAATTCATAGAGAAATAGCTTTAGCCATTGCTACTAAAGATGTTAGAATACAAGCTCCTATTCCTGGTAAGAATACAGTAGGTATAGAAATTGCTAATAAAGAGACTGCTTCTGTATCATTTAGAGAAGTGTTAGAGAAAGTACCTAAGTCACTTGATGGTTCTAAACTTCTATGTCCTTTAGGTAAAAATATTATGGGTAATGTTATATGGTGTGAAATTAATAAAACACCTCACCTTTTAGTAGCAGGTTCTACTGGTTCTGGTAAATCTGTATGTATTAATGGTATTATTTGTTCTATTTTAATGAGAGCGAAACCTGATGAAGTAAAACTTGTTATGGTTGACCCTAAAAAAGTTGAACTTTCTGGTTATAACGGTGTTCCTCATTTGATGAGACCAGTTGTTACTGATCCTAAGGAAGCTTCTGTTGCTTTATCTAAAATAGTTGCAGAGATGGAAAGACGTTATGATACTTTTAGTGAAACTAAGACTAAAAATATTGCAACTTACAATGATTATGTAGAAAAGAAAAATAAAACATTACCACCTGATGAACAAATTAAAAAGATGCCATTTATTGTCGTTATCATTGACGAGTTAGCAGACCTTATGTTAGTTGCAAGTAAAGATGTAGAAGCATCTATTATGAGAATTACCCAAATGGCTCGTGCTGCTGGTATTCACTTAATTATTGCAACACAAAGACCATCAACTGATGTAATCACTGGTGTTGTTAAAGCGAATATTCCAAGCCGTATTTCATTTGCTGTATCTAGTAGTATAGATTCACGTACAATTCTTGATATGACTGGAGCAGAAAAATTACTTGGTAAAGGTGATATGTTATTCTTACCAATGGGAGAAGCAGATCCAGAACGTATTCAAGGTGCTTTTATTTCTGATGATGAGATTAAAAGAATTATTGATTATACAGTTGAACAACAAAAAGCTGAATATGATCAAAGCTTTATGAATTTATCAGGAGATAGTGAGAAGAGTGCCTCACAAAAAGAGGATATGGCTCAAGTTGAAGAATATGATGATCCTCTATATAATGAAATAGTAGAGTTTGTTATAGAAACTCAGAAAGCAAGTGCCTCGCTATTACAAAGAAGATTTAAACTTGGTTATAATAGAGCAGCAAGAATTATTGACCTATTAGAAGAGCGAGGTATTATTGGACCACCTAATGGCTCTAAGCCTAGAGAAGTACTTGTTAAGTTAGATGATGGGGATGAGGAATAATATTCATCCTCTTTTTTCTTTGGGGTATTTGTGTTAAAATATGTTACGTAAAGGAATGGTGCTATGAAACTTTTGGGTGTAATAAGAGACAATAATTATTTAGAATATTTAGATAACGGCTTAGATGGGATTGTTTTACCATTAGAAAACTTTTCTGTTGATTATTTTAAATATTATAGTATTTCTGATATAAGAGAATGTAGAAAAAGTACTGATAAATTACTATATGTAGTAATAAATAAAATGATTTTTAATAATGAATTAGATAATCTACTTAGTGTGTTAAAAGAACTAGAGAGTATAAAAATAGATGGTGTTTTCTTCTATGATTTAGCAATACTTAATTTAGTTAAAGAAAATAAAATAAACATTAACTTACTCTATAATGGAACACATATGGTTACTAATAGTGATACTATTAACTTATATTATGATTTAGGAGTAAAAGGAGCATATTTATCTAATGAAATAACTAAAGATGAAGTACTTAATATAAGACATAATACAAAAAGTGATTTATTTATTTTATTACTTGGTAATCCAGTAGTTGCAATGTCTAGAAGAAATCTACTTACTAGTTATTTTGCTAATAAAAATAAAAGTAAGAGTGAAATAATCACTATTAAAGAACCAAAGAGTGGACAAGAATTTATTGTTAAAGAAGATAGTAATGGAACAACTTTCTTTTATAATAGACGTCTTAATCTAAGTAATGTATTTAAAGAATTAGTAGAATGTGGTATAAATTATGGAATTATAGAACAAGGTGATTATAATAGTGATGAATATAAGGAATTAATTAAAGCTTATGTTTCATTTAATAAGTTAAAAATTGATGAGTTAGCAGGACGAAATAGAGGTTTCTTATATAGAGAGACTATTTATAAAGTAAAGTAGGTGATATGATGAAAAAAATAGAATTACTAGCACCAGCAGGTGATTTAGAAAGACTTAAAGTAGTCTTATTATATGGTGCAGATGCTGTTTATGTTGGAGGAGAAAAATTAAGTTTAAGAGCGAATGCTACTAATTTTAGTTTAGATGAATTAAAAGAAGGGTGTACTTTCGCTCATAACTTAGGTAAAAAAGTCTATTTAACCGCTAATATTGTCTTTCATGATAAAGATAGAAAAGGTATGGAAGAATATATTAAAGAAGTTATAGAAGCAGGTATTGATGCTTTTATTGTTAGTGATTTATATCTTGCTAAATATATAATAGATAATTATAAATCAGTAGAAGTTCATATTTCAACTCAAGACTCTATTACTAATATAAGCAGTGCTAAGTTTTATAGAGATTTAGGAGCAAGTAGAATTGTACTTGCAAGAGAATTATCTCGTGAAGAAATAAAAGAAATATCAAGTATAACTAATTTAGAGACTGAAGTCTTTATTCATGGAGCCATGTGTACTTGTTTTAGTGGTAGATGTGCTTTATCTAATTATGTTACTAATAGAGATGCAAACCGTGGAGGGTGTGCCCAAGTATGTCGTTTTGCCTTCGATTATGATAGTAATGATAAATTTACTCTTGCTACTAAAGATTTAAACATGGCAATCTTTATTAAAGACTTAATAGATATTGGAGTTAGTTCTCTAAAAGTAGAAGGAAGAATGAGAAGTTTATATTACCTTGCAACAGTTATTGGTAGTTATAGATTTTTAATAGATAGTATTTATGATGGAACCTTAACTGATGAAAAATTACTTGAATATCAAAAACGCCTTGACTCTGTCGCTAATCGTGATACAACTAGTCAATATTTTAATCATCTAGCAGATGTAACTGATCAATATTATACAGGTAGACAAGAAGTATCTAATCAAGAGTATTTAGGACTTATAATAGGTTATGATGAAAAGATGAAATCTATTGTTTTAAAAGAACGTAACTACTTTAAAGTAGGTGATGAAGTAGAGATATTTACACCTAATGGAGAGATTTATCCTTATAAAATAGAAACTATTTATAATGAAGATGATGAAAAAATTGAAGTTGCAAGACATCCAGAAGAAATACTAAAATTACCATTTGATACAAGACTTATTCCTTATTCTATGATAAGATTAATTAGAAAGGGTAAATAATCTTTCAAGATAAGGAGAAATAGTTATGAGTAGTAAAGAATATTATATGGTTCCAGTTTATGTTATGCTTGCAGAGGATTTTGTTTGTGGAGAGGTTGATTATAAGTTTTTAGATAAGATAATAGTATCTGAAACTAAAAATGGTTATCAAGAGCTAGATGGCTTTAATAATTTTGTTATATTGAGGTCAGAAAGAGATGATAATAAAAGCTTAAATATTACTAATTATGATGAGTGTTTATATTTAAACGGAGATGATATTACTGAAGAAAATAGGGTGTTAGTTGATGATACCTTTGATAGAGATAGTTATGTTAAAGATAATTTTGAAATTTATGTTAAGTTGAGAAGGGGATTAGTTAAAACTAAAAAAGCCTATACAGGGAAGTGATTTAATGGGAAGTTTTGAGAAAGCTAAAGAGAATTTTTTAAGTAAAGAAAAAAGCTTAAGTAAATATGCTACTAGAAGTAGTGATGCTATTAGGTTTAAAGAGGAAAATGAAGATATTAGGCCTCCATTTTTTCATGATATAGATAGAATAATTCACTCTTTATCTTATACAAGATACTTAAATAAGACTCAAGTTTATACTCTTAATTCTAATGATCATGTTAGTAGAAGAATTACTCACGTTCAATTAGTTAGTAAAATTGCAAGAACTATTGGTAGGGCTTTAAACTTAAATGAAGACTTAATAGAGGCCATTGCCTTAGGTCACGATATTGGCCATACTCCTTTAGGACATGCTGGGGAAGCGATATTAAATAGACTATCACTTAAAGAACTAGGAGAATATTTTGCTCATAATATCCAGGGAGTAAGATACTATATGAATGTAGCAACTGATGGGAAAGGACTTAATTTAACACTACAAACATTGGATGGTATTATGACTCATAATGGAGAGATGTTAAGCCCTATATATGAACCTATGGCTAAAGATAAAGAAGAATTCTTAAGAGAATATAATGAAAGTTATAAAGACTTAAAGAAATCTAAAACTTATCGTCCTATGACTTTAGAAGGTTGTGTAGTTAGAATTAGTGATATTATAGGATATATTGGTAGAGATATTGAAGATGCTATTATGATAGATAGATTTAAAAGAAGTGATATACCTAAAGAAATAAGAGAAGTACTTGGTGATAACAATAGAGATATTGTTAATACTATTGTCTTAGACATAATTAACGAAAGTATAGATAAACCTTATATTAAGATGAGTGATAAAGTCTATAATTCTTTATTTGCTCTTAAGAAATTTAATAATGATAATATTTATAGTAAGTCTATGACTAAAGAAGAATTAGATTATTATGAAATAGGTATTAACAAACTATATCATATCTATTTAGAAGATATTAAATCTAATAATAAAGAGAGTATTATTTATAAAATATTTTTGAATCATCAAGATAAATCATATATAGAATCTACTAATATAAAAAGACAAGTAATAGACTTTATCGCTGGTATGACTGATGACTTTTTAGTAAGAGAGATTAAGAAATATGAGTAGAGTGTTAGAGTGTAGTACTTTAGAAAAAGGAATATTAACTAAAGTAAAAAGAGATACTAAAGATAAGAAAGTTACTCTTGCAATTATCAGTTTTAATGACTCTAAATATTGTGAGTTACTAATAGATAAATGTGACGAATTAGATGTATATTTTAGATGTTACAAACTATATAATTCTAATACATCAAAAGTTACATCTTTAATAGATGAATTAAATAAAGATAGTGAAATAACTGGTATTTTATTAGTAGAGCCTGTACCTAAAAATATTGATAAATATTCTTGTTATGAAAAGATAGATATAAATAAAGATATAGATGGAGTAAATCCTCTTAATCAATATTATTTATCTATAAATAGACCTAGATTAATTAATTCGACTGTACTTGCAGTTATAAAGATATTAGAGTTTTATAATATCTCTTTAAGTGGTAAAAATGTTACTATTATTGGAAGAAGTTATAATTTATCTAAGCCTCTTGCAAGTTACTTAATAAATAGTGATGCTACAGTTAGTATGTGTCACTCTAAGACTAAAGATTTAGTTAGTATTTTAAAAAATAGTGATATTGTGATAAGTGCAACTGGTGTTAATAATCTTTTTAAAAGTAGTGATTTAAAAGAGGAATGTGTTGTTATAGATGTAGGACTAGGAGATGTTTTAATAGATAGTGATACTGTTAGTTATACTCCAAGATTTAAAGGAATAGGCCCTTTATCTATCGCATGTCTATTAGAAAATTTAGTTACTACTTGTAAAGATAAAAAATAAAAATTATAATAAATATGGAAAGAAGGTATGTTTAATGAAAATTTATGTATGTAAAAAATGTGGAAATGTTATTTTAAAATTAGAAGATAAGAGCGAGACTCTAGTATGTTGTGGAGATAAAATGGAACTAATTGATGCTAATACTGTTGATGCTGCTACTGAGAAACATTTACCAGTTTATGAGATTAAAGAGGGAATGATTAATATTAAAGTAGGAGCGACAGAGCATCCTATGACAGAAGAACATTATATTTCTTTTATAGTTCTTGCAAGTGATGATAGTTATATGATTAAGATGTTAAAAGCAAAAGATAAACCAGAAGTAAGTTTTCCTTATAGTAGCGAATATAATAAGATCTATGCTTATTGTAATTTACATAGTCTTTGGCTTACTGAAATTAAATAATTATGAATATTTATCATGAATTAAATAAAGTAATAGATTATATAGAAGATAACCTAGAAAATGATATAGACTATGAAAAAATCGCTAGAATTCTAGGAGTTAATGTTTATACTGCTAAAAAACTCTTCAGCTTACTTTGTAATAATACGATAGCAGAATATATTAGAAAAAGAAGATTAACATTATCTTTTTATGATTTAACTGTAAAGAATGAGAAAATAATAGATGTTGCAATTAAATATCATTATGATAATCCAACATCTTTTTCAAGGGCTTTTTATAAGTTTTATGGTGTTAAACCTAGTAAAGCGAAAGAATTAAAGACTGGTATTAAGACTTTTCCTAGAATTGTCTTTAAAGAAGAGATAACTGATAGTAGTGATTTAATATATAACATTATTTCTTTAGATGAATTTATTTTATATGGAGTAGGTGTTAATACTACTAATGATACTATTAAAGAAGATGCTCCAAGATTTTTTGATGAGTGCATCAATAAATTTGATAAACATCCAGATTATGGTATGGTTACTTATGAAGATAGATATAAAAGTGATAGATTTGAATATTGGTGTTTATATAAAGAAAAATTAACAGGCTTATCTAAATATGTTATTCCTAAAAGTAAATGGATTGTCTTTATAATTGATTCCCAGGAAGCAGAAGATATTAGAAGGATTAGTCAAAAGTTTTATAAGACAATGTTTTTAAACTTGCAATATAATATTAGACCATTACCAGAACTTGAATATTATCATGATGGAATAACAGAGTTTTTAATACCAATAGAAGATTAATAAGAAAGTAATTTACGAAAACTCGTACTATGAAAGATACGAGTTTTATGTTACACTAAATACGAATACATTTATTTGGAAAAACTAAGCCTTTTCTATAATTTTAAAATTATAGAAAGGAGCAAGATATATGAACAAACGAGAAAAATCATATTTCATAATTATCATTATCTTGTTATTCATTATTATCACCTTGATTTCTAGATAATAATATCATCTAATTTCTTTTGGAATTAGATGTTATCTAAAAAAACACATTTTTTTGAAAGCATCTATTCTAATAGATGTATTCATTTTTATTTTATGAAGAATCTCTTCATATATGTATTGTATCACACTTTTCTATAAATTAATAGACCTAAAAACTGACAAACAGGATAAAATCGTAATTATTAGAAAATAAAGGGGTTTGCCTTTTCTTGTAGTTGTCTTATATAATAGAGAAAAGAAAAAGGTGAAAAAGACAATGGCAAAAAAGGCGAAATTATTAGAACAATTAGGTAAGAATATAAAGAATATACAAATTAATGATGATAACTTTAATGTAGAAGAAATAGATGTAGAGGTTCTAAAGGAAATAAAAGAAAAACTTAGAGAAACAATTACTGATTATAGAGAAGATATAAGCTATCATCCACTTGAAAATAGTATTATGATAACTTTTTTAGGCTTAATGGCAAATTGCAATGAATGGACGGAAATACGAGAATTTGCAGTATTACACCATGAGTGGTTTAAATTGTTTTTGGACTTAACATATGATATACCATCACTTTCTACAATAAAGAGATGTATATCGGTAGTTGATCCAAGCGAATTAGAAGAAGTATGCATAGAAATGATAATAAATAAAATAACACAATTGCAAGCATTATTAGATGTTAAAATAGAAGAAAAAGAAATAGTCGCATACGATGGCAAAGTATGTCGTGGTTCAAAAAGAGAAGAAACAAAGAATGGCAAAGTTAAACCATTAAATGCTATGACAGCATTTAATGTTACGAAAGATATAAGTTTAGGAACTAAATTTATAGAAGATAAAACAAACGAAATACCAACAGGTCCAGAACTAATTAAACATTTAGATTTAACAAATACAATATCGACTTTTGATGCATTAAACACTCAAGAGGAAACTATAAAAGCAATAGTAGAAAAAGGCGGTGATTATGTAGGTGCTTTAAAAGGAAATCAACATAGCACTTATGATGATGTTGTTTCCTATTTTAGTGATAATGAATTGTATAATGATGCATATAATAAATGTCACTATGAAGAAACAGAAAAACTGCATAATCAAATAGAGAAAAGAACATATATTATGAGCGATGATATAGACTATTTAAATAAAGATAAGTGGAAAAATTTAAAGAGTATAGGAATATGCAAAAAGGAAGTTATAAAAAATGATGTTAAACAAGTAGAAATAAGATATTATATAACTTCATTAGAATTAAAATATTTAAATGATTTTAAAAGAGCAGCAAGAGAGGAATGGGGAATTGAAAACAATTTACATTGGCATCTAGATGTTACCTTTAAAGAAGATGCAAACACTACAATGAATAAAAATGCACAAGCAAATTTAAATATATTAAGAAAGTTGTGTCTAAATATATTGAAGTTGGTAAAACCTATGTATAACAAAAGTTTAAAGCTAATTAGGTTTAGAATTGGTCAAAATTTTGAAGAGGAAATTATTAATATTTTTAGATGCTTAAATATTAACAAATTAAAAGAGATTACTCAGAAAACTAAGTAATCACGATTTTATCCTGACTGACAAAATATAAAATATAAATGTCAGTTTTTTTCTTTTCATTTATGTTAAACTTCACTAAAGGGGAGTTTTAATATGATAGTACAATCTATTTATTTAAATAAAGATAATGTTTCAAAAGAATCTTGGCAAGAATTGATAGATTATATATGTAAATATAATGGTACTTTTAGAAAGTTTAAAATAGTTATAGAAATATCTAGTAATAAAGTAAAATACTACTTAGTTACAAAATATAAAGTGCCACCAACTATAAACTCTATAGAGGACTTTTTGATAAAAGAAAATGATGTAAATATAGTAATTGATTATAATAAAGGGAAACCTGTTATTTTAGATGTTGATAAAAATGCTGTAGAACTTTTTGATATTAATAGATTAAAACATAATAGAGAACTTAAGTATATTATTATTAATATAATACCTTTTGGTAGTAAGAGATTATTTAAGACTTATTTATTCTTTAAGAATGGTAGTAATTATATTAGAAGAAGATTTTTAATAGCAAGACCTACTTATATACTTAGTGTTGATTTTAGTAATAATAAAAGATTTTCTTATGAGAAAAAGAATAAATATTTAAATTTAGAGAAAATATTACCTCTTTTAACTAGTGATAATACTGGTGTTTTTAGTATAGATACATTTCCTTATTTAAATAATAAGTTATTTCTTGATTATAAAGATTATGACTTTTTTAAACATTCTTTAATAGTAGGTAGTAGTGGAAGTGGAAAATCTAAACTTATCAGTTTATTAGTTAAAAATTTAATGTTAAGTAGTGATGAATATAAAGTTGTGATAATAGATCCTCATGCTTCTATAGAAAAAGATATTGGTGGGTTAGATAAATGTAGAGTAATAGATTTCTTTAATGATAGATGTGATTTGTTTTTATCTAGAAACAGTGATATTGTTATAAAAAATGAACTGTTATTATCAGTGTTTCAAAACTTGATGAAGGACCAATATAATTTAAAATTAGAAAGAGTTTTACGATATACGATTAATTTATTACTTGCTAAAGAAGACTTTTCCTTTGCAAACATTAGAAAAGTTTTACTAGATTTAGAGTATCGTAATAGTCTAGTAAAAGAACTAACTCCTAAACTTAATGATACAGTTATTTCTTTCTTTTTAACAGAATTTAATGATTTAAAGACTAATTATTATAATGAGAGTATATCACCAATAATTAGTTTTATAGATGAGATGTTAGTGTTTTCTACTTTTGAAAAGCTTGATGAAGGAATCCCTGATGTAATAAAAGATAATGACTTAACTATATTTTCTTTAGATAGAAGTATTTTAGGTGATAGAATAGTTAAGACTGTTTCTTCTTTAGTAATGGAAGGAATACTAGAATCTGCTATAGAAGATAAAATAGGTAAGAAATTAATATTAGTTGTTGATGAAGTATCCTTACTTGAAAATCCCATTATGGAAAGAATTTTAGCGGAAGCGAGAAAATTTGATATCGCTCTTATTTTAACAGAACAGTATTTTGGACAGATTAGTAAGAAGTTACAAGATTCAATCTTTGCAAATGTTATTAACTATTATGCATTTAGGACTTCAAGAAGTGATGCAGTTCTATTAAAAGATGTTTTAGATATTAAATTCGCTAGAAGTGTAACAGATGAAGTTAAAATTAATTTACTTACAGGTTTAAATAATAGAGAAGTTGTAGTAAGATTAAGTAAGGATGGTAAATTACTACCAGTTGTTAAGGCGAAAACTACTGATTTTGTAGCAGTTCCTTTGAAAAGAGATAAAGTTAAAGTAAGTGATAAGATTAAAAAAGTACAAAATAATGTTAAGAATACTTTCTCTAACTTTACAACGAGAAAATTAAAAGATATCTTAATAACTCTTTCTAATAGTAGAAAAAAGGGAAGTAATAGATATGAGTAGGGAAGAAGTATTATTGATTATAAATAAGATATTTAAAGCAGTATTTTTAGTAGAGAATAAAGATTCATTAGATAATATTTATAAAAAATATGCTTTTGATATAAAACTTCCTCGTAAAGTGTATGATAATATGACTAATGAAGAGACTTATACTGACTTTGATAATGCTACTAATTTTATTACTAAAGATAATATGGAAAGACTTGATAGTAGTAAAGGGTTTATGAAAGAAAAGATATCTTTTAGTTCTTTGGAAGAGTTAATTAATACTTGGGAAGATATTAACACTATTACAACTGAGCGATGCTATAATTCTACTTATGTTAGTAAAAGTGATACTATATATGACTCCAGTTATGTCTATAATTCTACAAATTGTTCTAATTGTAAAAACATTGTATTTTGTGATGGTTGTGGTAGAAGTGAGTATTTGTTAGCATCACAACGTAGTGGTAACTGTACTTTTTCAATTAGGGTAGATGATTCTAATAATTGTAGTAATTCTTATAGTGTTATTTGTTCTAATAAAATAAGTAATTCTTTATTTATTCAAGACTGTTTTAATTTAGATGAATGTATGTTTTGTTCTCATATTGCTAATAAGAAATATTGTATTTGTAATATGCAATATGATAAATATGAGTATTTTGCTATAAAAAAGTTAATAATAGAGTGGATTGTTAATTCTTAGTATCATTTTAAAGTGTATAGCATACTATATCTAGTAGTAATTTCTAAAAAAAATACTTGCTATTTTGTTAAATTTATGCTAAAATTTTACTCGTATTATGGTTAGGGAGACCTAGCTAGTTTATAATAATTTTTGAGGTGATTACAATGGGAAACAAAAAAACAGTTTATTTAACAGAAGAAGGACTTAATGATTTGAAAAATGAATTAAGTGAATTAATAAATGAAAAAAGGCCTGCTAATATTCAGGCTATTAAGGAGGCTCGTAGTTTAGGAGATTTATCTGAAAATGCTGACTATGATGCTGCTAAAAATGAACAAGCTCAAATTGAAGGTAGAATTAAAACTATTGAGAAGATGCTTGAAAATGTAGAGATTATTAAAGATATTCCTAAAGATGTAGTTGGTCTTGGTAGCACAGTTTCTATTAAGTATGTAGATGATGAAGATGATACAGATGAATACCAAATTGTAGGTAGTCAAGAAGCAGATCCTTTTGAAGGAAGAATCTCTAATGAAAGTCCTATCGCTAAAGCTTTACTTAATCATAAAGTAGGAGATGTTATTACAGTAGAAAGTCCTAATGGAAGTTATGAAGTTGAAATAACTGAAATAAAATAGTCCATAGGACTTTTTATTTCAAAAAAAGAAAGATTTTTTCTTATCTTCCTCTATATGGGGGGCTATAAAAATAATATGGTGGATATACTTGATAAACTGGAATAGGGTACATTGGATAATAATTAGGTCTATTATTACTTCCTAGTCCATATCCTATAACACCACCAATTATTAAAGGAATGAAACCATTTCTATTATTATTTGGATATATTGGTCTACTGTACATGACTTTCTCCTCCTTTATAATAGTTTATGGTTAATTGTGTAATGTGGAGGTTTTTCTGCCTAAAAAATTGTAAACTATTGTTTTCAATTTTTTAAGATTGTGTTACAATTAAATTAAGTTAGAGGTGATACTGATATGAAGAGTAAAAAGAAACAAAAAAAGAATTATGTAGTATTAGTAGTTATATATGTTGTAGTAATAGTTTTAGTATTGTATTTAGCTAGTTGGTATAATACTTATAAAAATTATCAGAATGAAATACCTGTTTTAGAAGATGTGGTTTCTGAGATTAGTCCTTCAGAATTTGAACATTATTTAACAGAAAATCCATCACCAGTTTTATATTTATGTACTGCTAGTGATAGTGATTGTAGAGATTTTGAAGAGACAATTAAATCACCTTTAGAAAAGAATAATTATGAAAGTTTAGTTTATATTAATTTAGAAGATGTAGAAGATAAGGAAACTTATATAAAGAGATTGCTTGAAGGGACTGATTTTACTATTAGTCGTATTCCATGTTTAATTAAATTTACTGATGGAAAAGTTACGGCAGTAGAAGATGGACTTAATGGAGCATTGTTAACAAGAGATGATGCTTTAAGTTTTCTTGATATTAATGATAAAGCAGGACAATAAGTCTTGTTTTAGTTTAGGAGGATATTTGTTATGAATCATATTGTTTTGTTTGAACCTGAAATACCACAAAATACTGGTAATATTATGAGAACTTGTGTTGCTACTAATACAAAATTACATTTAATTAAACCATTAGGATTTTCTTTAGATGAGGCTCATTTAAGAAGAAGTGCAGTTAATTATATAGATAAGCTAGATTATGTAGTATATGAGAATTGG
The DNA here is from genome assembly GCA_946498975.1 of uncultured Mycoplasmatota bacterium. Lineage (GTDB taxonomy): Bacteria > Bacillota_I > Bacilli_A > RF39 > UBA660 > Onthousia. The sequence goes on along the minus strand of CAMMQC010000001.1, from coordinate 60,948 downwards.
GATGATTTTACATCTAAAAATAATGGTGTCTACTATTATTTAACTAGATATGGTAGAGTTCCACATACTAGTTTTGATTATAGTAATAAAGATAATTTAGACTTATATTTTATCTTTGGAAAAGAGTCTACTGGTATTCCTAAAGAAATATTAAAGAATGATTTATCTCATTGTCTTAGAATACCAATGACATCTAATGTTAGAGCTTTAAATATTTCTAATAGTGTAGCGATTGTTATATATGAAGCTTTAAGACAACAGAATTTTAATGATTTGTTAAGAGAAGAACCAGAAGGAGGATCTTTTAAAGGGGCAGATTATTTAGAAAGATAAGTATTCATTAATTGCATTACAAAAAAATGTTTGACAAATTATCTAAAATATGATAATATATCAGCACGCAGTAAGAAAGGAGCAATTAATGAACTATCAAATAAGAGAAAAGTCATATACTGAGGCTTTAGCTTCGGCTAGAGTAGGAGGTAATTTATCTAACAGTTTAGTAAAAACTGTGCCTAATATGACATTTCAGTTTGCAACTATTGTAGATGATACTAAAGAGGAAATAACAAAACCAAAAAGTCAGACTTTTGATTTAGCATATTTTCAATTACTTGCTAGGAAACAAGAATCTAGAAATTTGGATTATATGAGAAAACAAGCCAGTATGCATTATGGTAATAGAAAAAGATAATCGTTTGTGGCGATTATCTTTTTTTTCTTTTAAGCAGCTTGCTTATCTTGTTTTCTTAAACTTCTAATTTCTCTTGCACTCATTCTAATTTTAGTTCCATCTTCAAGTCTAATTACTTGTAAATTTGGTTTTTGTTGTCTTTTAGTAGCATTTAAAGCATGTGATCTACTATTTCCAGTTAAAGGCTTTTTGCTAGTAACTTTCTTTGCCATAATAATTCCTCCTTTACTAAACGTTTCTGCTTTATAACTTTATCATAAATATAACACAAAGTCAAATAAAATCGCATAATTTTATTGACTCGCATACATCTGTATGATATAAATGAAGAGAGGAGAGTGATTATTATGTATAATATGTTATATGTTAAGAGTAATTACTCTTTACTTTCAAGTCTTTTAACAATAGATGATATTATAGATTTTAATATAAAAAATAATAGAACTAATGCTATTATCTGTGATGATAATATGTATGGGACAATAGAGTTTATTAAGAAGTGTAATCTTAAGAAAATAAAACCTGTTGTTGGACTAGAAGTGTCTTTTGATAATTATAAAATATTACTTTATATTAAAGACTATCAGGGTTATCTTAATCTAATAAAAATATGTACAAGAGTAAATGATAATAGTATTACAATAGATGATATTATTAAATATAAAGATAATCTCTTTATTTTAGTGCCTTTTGATAGTTTAAATTTCTATTTAGAACATAAAGATAAATTTACGGATATTTATCTTGGCTTTAGTAATAAGAAAGAGGAAAGTGAGGCTTTAGTTATTACTAAAGATATAGTATATTTAAAGCCATGCTTATATAAGAAAAAAGAAGATAGTGATTATTTAAAATATCTTTATTTAATTAGGGATGGTAAGACTCTTAATGATAATATTAGTTATGATATTTTAAATAAAGAGTTAGAAGTTACTGATATTATTAATACTTATGAAAATATAGGGTTACTTAATACTTTAAAAATAGTAGATGAATGTAATTTAGAGTTTCCTAAACCTAGTTTATTACTACCTATATATGAATGTCCTAAGGGAGTAGATTCATCTATTTATTTAATGAGTCTTGCTAAAGCAGGGCTATCTAAAAGACTTAATAATAATGTTACTAAAGATTATCTTGATAGATTAGGTTATGAATTAAATATAATTAATAATACGGGCTTTGCTAACTATTTTCTTGTTGTTTATGATTTTATTAGAAATGCTAAAAAGAAAGGTATATTAGTAGGACCAGGTAGGGGTAGTGCAGCAGGTAGTTTAGTTGCATACTCTCTTGGTATTACCGAAATAGATCCTTTAAAATATAACTTACTATTTGAAAGATTCTTAAATCCAGAACGTAAGACTATGCCTGATATAGATACAGATATACCTGATATATATCGTGATGATATTATTAATTATGTTACTGATAAGTATGGTAAAAAAAGAGTGTCTGGAATAGTTACATTTGGAACTCTTGCTGCTAAACAAGTGTTAAGAGATGTATCTCGTATATTTAGTGTACCTTTATATAAAGTAGATAGGCTAACATCTTTTATACCTGTTATGTCTCATAAGAAGTTAGAGGAGTTTTATAGGGAAAATGAGAAGTTTAGAGCATATATAAACAGTGATGAAGTATTGTCTAAAGTCTATAAAATCGCTTCTATTATCGAAGGATTCCCAAGACAGATTGGAACACATGCAGCGGGTATTGTTATGTGTAAGAAGGACTTAGATGAAGTTATTCCTTTAACTAAAAGTGATGATATGTACTTAACAGGATATTCTATGAACTATTTAGAAGAGTTGGGTCTATTAAAGATGGATTTTCTAGGGATTAGAAATCTTACTATTATCATGAATGTAATGGATATGGTTTATAAAACTAGAGGTGAAAGAATAGAGTTTAATGATATTCCTTTAGATGATAATGAGGTTTATAGATTATTTGCAAATAGTGATACTAGTGGTATCTTTCAATTTGAATCTAATGGAATGAGAGGATTCTTAAGAAAGCTTAAACCTAGTAGTTTTGATGATTTAATCGCCGCGATCGCTCTATTTAGACCTGGTCCTGCTGAAAATATAGATTTATATATAGCAAGAAAAGAGGGAAGAGAGAAAGTTATATATCAAGATAAGTCCTTAGAACCTATTTTAAAAGAAACATATGGTATTATGATATATCAAGAACAAATAATGCAAGTTGCAAACATATATGCAGGTTATACATTAGGAGAAGCGGATATCTTAAGACGGGCGATTAGTAAGAAAAAAGTAGATGTTTTAAAGAATGAAGAAAGTAAATTTATAAGTAAAGCGAAAGAGTTAGGACACGATGAAAATATTTCTAAAACAATATTTTCAAGCATCTTAAAATTCACTGGTTATGGTTTTAATAAATCCCATGCTGTTGCATACTCTCTAGTCGCTTATAAAATGGCTTATTTAAAAGTACATTATAAGTTAGAGTTCTATGCTAATCTTTTAAATAATGTTATAGGAGCTTCCTCTAAAATGCAAGAATATTTAAGAGAGATAAGAAGTCATGATTTGAAAGTATTAAAGCCTGATATAAATAAAAGTACTAATAGATTTGTTATTGATGGTAATAATATAATCTTTCCGTTTTCTACTATTAAAGGTGTAGGAACAAGTGTTTCTAGTTTAGTATTAAAATCAAGAGATAAAGAATTTACTGATATATATGATGCCTTTTCTAAATTAGTTAGAGGTGGTGTTACTAAAAAACAATTAGAGTCTTTAATAAAAGCTAATGCTTTTAGGAATTTTGGGTTTAATAAAAAAACATTAATCACTAATTTAGACAGTTTAGTTAATTATGGAACTTTGACTATTGATTTAGATGAGAGTTTAGTATTAAAGCCAGAGATAATTATTACTAATGAATTTCCTAATAGTGTTTTATTAGAACAAGAAGAAGAGTGCTTTGGCTTTTATATTAGTAATCATCCTGTTACTACATATAAGAGTAAGTATCAGAATATTGTTAGTATTAATTATATAGGTAATTACTTTAATAGAATAGTTAATGTTATGGTAATGGTAGAAAAAGTTAAAGCGATTAAGACTAAGAAAAATGAAGATATGGCCTTTATAACTGCAAGTGATGAGACAGGGCAGGTTGATTTTATCTTCTTTCCTAGAGTATATAAAAATAATATTGATATTAAAAAAGGAGATATTTGTATATTTACAGGAACAGTAGAGAAAAGATATGATGAATTACAATTAGTAGTTAGTAAAATTAGTTATATAAGGAGAGAAAATGAAGAAGAAGAGTAATATTATATTAGTGGTTATATTAGTTAGTGTTTTGTTAGGAATAGATTTATTGTTAAAATACTTAGTTAGTACTTATTTAACAACTGTTAATATTATAGATAATTTCTTTTCCTTAACCTATGTTTTAAATGATGGAGCAGCCTTTTCTTTATTTGCAAGTAGGATTTATCTATTAATACTTATCGCAATAATTTGTCTATTCTTTATAATTTATGAGTTAAAGAATAATTTAGATGATAGAGTACTTTCTATAGGTTATTCTCTAGTCTTAGCAGGTCTATTAGGTAATTTTCTTGATAGATTAATAGATGGTTACATTATAGACTACTTATCATTTAAAATATTAGGATACAACTATCCTATCTTTAACTTTGCAGATATATTAATAGTAGTAGGAATAATTGTAGTTATAATTAAAGAAATATTAAAAGAAAGAGGTAAGAGGTATGAAGTTAGAAGTAAATAGTGAAGGGGTAAGACTAGATAGTTATATTGCAAGTAATAGTGATTTATCTAGGAGTAGAGTATCTAAACTTATAAGTGACAATAAAGTACTTGTTAATGGTAAAGAGAAAAATGCTAGTTGTAAAGTAAAAATAGGTGATGTTATTGAAGTAAGTTTTGATGAAGAGATAAATTTAGACAATTTAGAACCTACTAATATTCCTCTTGATATTGTTTATGAAGATGAATACTTAATGATTATTAATAAAGGGAGTGGACTTGTTGTTCATCCTGCTCCAGGACATGTTACTGATACTTTAGTTAATGCTCTTATTTATCACTCTAAAGTAAGTAAAGATGGTACCTTTAGACCAGGTATTGTTCATCGCCTTGATAAAGATACTAGTGGTTTAATGGTGGTTGCCAAAGATATTAAAACTATGGAATTACTTAGTGATATGATTAAAAATAAAAAAATAGAAAGACATTATCTTGCCATAGTTGATGGACTTATTATGCATGAGACTGGTACTATTGATGCTCCTATTGGAAGAGATGATACCAATAGACAAAAGATGGTTGTAACTGCTCATAATAGTAAAGATGCAATAACTAATTTTAGAGTGTTAAAAAGATTTAAGAATAATACCTTAATAGAATGTATCTTAGAAACAGGTAGAACTCATCAGATAAGAGTACATTTAAACTACATTAAACATCCAGTTAGTAATGATCCTTTATATGGTAATCATAAGAATACAACAGAGTTTGGACAAATGTTACATTCTAAGAGTATTAGATTTATACATCCTATTACAGGTAAAGAGTTGTATTTTGAGCAAGTTCCACCTAAAGAATTTTTAGATTATTTAAATAGTTTGGAGAGTGAAGGAGATGAATAAAGAAATTCCCCAAAGTGTTTTAGAATATGGTTTTGATTTTGACTGGGATGAGCAAGATGTTTGGAAGCTTGACTATCCTGAACAAGAAATTAGTATTGAAATACTAGAATGGCATTTTGATATTCCATTTTGGAACTGGAATAATGAGTGGTATGTTTTAAAGCCTCTTGATGTTATAAATAATCCAGTAAAGTATAAATCACAATATGATAGAGTTATGCAGTCTAATATAACTTATCCAATTGATGTTATGGCGAATAAAGACAGATTAGTTATTTTAGATGGGCTTCATAGATTAGTAAAATGTAAATTATTAGGTATGGATAAAGTTAAAGTAAGAATAATTCCTCGAAGTGAAATACCTAATATATCTAAGAAAGGATGATAAGATAATATGAATATAAATAACAAAGAATTTTTAGAGTTTTTAGTGAAAGCAAAGAAAGGTACTTATGCTAATAGTGATGCTCCTAAAGTTATACCTAGTAGATTAAACTCAAAAGATTATGAGTTTACAGATGGCAATTTTACCTATCATGATACTTATTTTGGTGGAATTAAGTTTATGGGTGAAGAAGTAGTTTATTATAATGATAATATTCTTTGGGGAATGAATTATTATGGAGTTACATTAGACTCTAGTTTAACTGAAGAAGTGATGGACAAAGTCTTAAGAGTCGCTCTTATGAAGGTAGGAGAAGATAAAAGTGTTATTCCTATTAGAGGTCCTAAAGAGTTTATAAATGAATGCTATCTTTATACCTTTAATGTAGATGGAGATATGGAAAACTTTGTAGGTACTGAACAGATATATAAAGATAAAAAACTAATATATGAATTAAAATGTCATGGAGGAATTATAAAGTGAAAGTACTTAGTTTAACAGAACCATATGCAACTTTGATAAAACTTGGTAAAAAGAAAATAGAAACTAGAAGTTTTAAGACTAATTATAGAGGAGAATTATATATTCATGCTAGTTCTACTAAGATACCTAAAGAGTGGAAAAATAATAAAGAATTTGTTTATGTTTTTCAATTTCTCTTGCTACTGTTGAAATACTTCTTGATATAGTATCACTGATTGTTTTAATATTACATCCTTCATTTAAAAGGTTTTCGATTGTTTTTCTTTCTGCATCAGATAGATGATTCTTCTTTTTCATTTTTATAATATTCCACTTCTATTCAATAGAATATATAATCCATATTTTTTAGAAGATGATTTGTTAAATTGAAAATATTTTCCACTTTAGTTATTGATTTATGTTCTGTTTTTTGACTTTTTAATATTTCTAATAGAATCCATATCTTATCTGTAATATTATTAATAATAAGAACTATTAATAAATAATAACTTGGTATAAGTTCGTTATCTTTCAAAAGGTTTTCTATTGTTTTTTGATAATCAATTATATTAGAAAAAGTTTCAGTAATTGATTTTAAAGAAACTATTATTTCTTCCTTATCATATTTTTGATTATTAGATGAAATATACGTTAAAGTTGTTTTGTATATTTCTTCACTGTCTTCAATTTCCATAACAAACAACTTATAATCCAAATAAATTGTTCTAATATTATCATTCATGTTTATTTTCTCCTTCCTTTTTACCCCTTCTTTATCTTTTACTATTTAATTAAATAATTACAACATAATAAACACCTCCTTATAAGAAGATAGTTTATCTTATAACACACTAAAAAGCACTTAGTCTGAAACTAAATGCAAATATTTATTTATTAATTGATAATAGATATAAGTAGGTTAATCTGAAACTAAGTGCAAGTGATATTCTGAAAGTAGTTGCAAGTGTTATAGTGTTAGTTGCATTTACTTTCAGAATTAAGACATATTTTTTAGGTCCTCTTTTAGGTTGCGGACAACGTCCGCGGTATGATATAATATTTCTATCAAGTTACTTTTGCTAATGGAGGTTTATATGTATATATTTTTAGGAATTATTGGAGAACTAGTTACTGTAGTTGGAGCTTATGCTATCATCTTTAATGCTGGAATAGATTCTATATTAGAAATTTCAAAAAATGGCTATAAGATTGATAAAAGTGTGTTAGATGAATATAAAAAGAAACAATCAGAAGAAAAACATGGAAAAAATGGTATCAAAAAAATATTAGAAATTTTATTAATATTAGTTCCAGGAGTTAATTTAGTAAATGCAGGAATAAAAGCAGAAAAAATGAAAAAAACAGTAATGACAGATCCAAAAATTAAAGATGCAATTGTTCCTATGTCTGACAATGAAAAGGAACAATATAAAAAAATGAGTACTAAAATGCAAAAATTAATATTTACTTCGTTTACAGTGGGAAAAGAAGAAGAGGAAGAATTTTTTGGCTTTATTGGGAAGAGACCTATTGTTGTGGATCATGGATTGACTTCCTTATATTATGAAGAATTATTACCACTAAATTATACTTTAGATGAAGTGAAAAGATTAAATGAAACAACAAATTTTTCTTATAGAATCGGTAAAATTGATGATAAAAATGTAGCAATTATAGGTATTCCAAATCCAAATAGTCCTGTTAGTAGGATTAAATTTAAGTCAGAAGATTATAAAATTACACATCCTTATGAAAAAATGACTGAAGAAGAAGCTAAAGATAAAACATTTACAGTTTATCTGTTTGAAAAAAATGAAGATACAGATGAAAAAATAGAAAAAGTTATTGAAGAAATTAGACAATCTCGTATTGATGATAGTACTACAAAAAAGGATTTAGAAGTACAACCTGGCTTTGAGCAAAATTATGTTTCAATAGATGAACAAGATGGACCTGTTTTGAAAAAAACATTAAATTTAAGAAGAAAATAATTTTTAATACAGAAATCTGAAAGGAATTTCGTAATTAACAGATTTCTGTTTTTCATCTATAAGTAAAGTTTAAAAGCTTATGCAGACTTTGATAAGAATAATATTCATTTGAAAGAAATTCCAACAATAAACAATATAGGATTAAACAAAATTATAATGTGTTTATTTCTAATCCAAAATATGATAGAATATATATCGGAGGAGATATCTATGGAAGAACATATTATAGATATGAATGAGAAAAATACTCTAGCTATGAAACTTCTTCATTACTTTATAACTGAAAAAGGATACACTCCTATAATATTACAAGGTGCAGAAGATGAGATTTGGCTTGAAAACCTAGATGAAGATTATAAAGTAGTTAGATTAGTAATGAGATATATTCATAATGATGAACAATATAAATTTGATATATTTAAGACTAATAGAATCTTAAGAAAAATAAAGAAGAAAACTTTATCATTTAAATTAAATACACTAAGTATCTTTTTGGATTTAGGTGGAGCGGTTAATTTAGATGAATTTAAAACTGATAATATAACAGCAGTAGAAGTACATGAAGATGCTGATGTTAAGAAAAATAAATTATTAAAATCTATTTTTCCTGACCTTTCTCGTAAGTTAAAATTTAGTGAAGAGGGAATAGAATTATTCATTAAAGTTACTAATGATATAAATGATCATAATAAAAAAGATCAAGAAAAAGTTGCAGATGTTTTTTCACCTAAAAAGCCTGTTGTTACTTATGCTTTAATTATAATTAATTTGTTAGTATACTTTATTCCAATGCTCTTAGGTAATTCTGATACTGTAATAACTTATCTTGGAAGTTATGGCCCATTTTTTAAAATGGGAGATTACTATAGATTAATCACTGCGGCGTTTGTTCATGCAAATATTGCCCATTTACTTTTCAATATGTATGCTTTATGGATTATAGGTATGCAGTTAGAAAGCTTTATAGGTAAATGGAGATATTTAGTTGTTTACTTATTTAGTGCAGTATGTGGATCTTTATTATCGGTAGTAGTAACACCTGATGCTTTAAGTGTAGGAGCAAGTGGAGCGATATTTGGTCTTCTTGGAGCGTTACTTTACTTTGGATATCATTATAGAGTTTATCTTGGTACGGTTATTAAGAGTCAAATTATACCTTTGATTGTTATTAACTTAATACTTGGTTTTATGGTTCCTGGTATTGATAATGCCGCTCATATTGGTGGTTTAATTGGTGGAGCTTTAATGATGATAGGTGTCGGTGTTAAATATAAAAGTAGTAACTTTGAAAAGATTAATGGACTTATTGTTAGTTTAATATTCTTAGGATTCTTAATATATATGGCTTTGTTTGCATAAGCCTTTTTCTTTAAAATATTTTACGAACAAAGTTTTAACATGAAAGGAAGTGATAACTTGGTAGTAGGTGTTTTAGTTGAGATAACTAGTAAAAGTGTTGATAGAATCTTTGATTATTTAGTTCCTAAATATTTAGAAGATAAAATAGAAATAGGTAAAAGAGTAAAGGTTCCTTTTGGTAATAGAACTTTAGTAGGTTTTATTTTAGAGAAAGATAAAAATAGTGGTGTAGAAAAGTTAAAAGAAATAGAAGAAGTCCTTGATGAAGAAGTAATACTTACTAAAGAATTATTAGAATTAGGAGAATATTTACATAAGACAACCTTAGCCTCTCTAATTAGTTGTTATCAAGTAATGCTTCCTAAAGGATATAAAGCTAGTATTAAAAGTGATGTTAAGAAAAAATATAGAAAAGTATACTATTTAAATGATTATGATAAGAAATTAACTGATAAGCAAAGAGAAGTTGTAGGCTTATTTAAAGGTAAAGAAAAACTAAGTCGTGATGAGTTAAAAGATGTCTCTATATCTATTCTAAATACTTTAGTTAAGAATGATATTTTAAGAGTTTTAGAAGAAGAAGTTTATAGATTAGATTATGAAGAAAGTGATAAAAAAATAAAGAAATTAACTCCATTACAAGAAAATACAGTTAATAATATTTTAACTACTGAAAATACAGTTTCTTTATTATATGGTGTTACTGGTAGTGGTAAGACTGAAGTTTATATGGAACTTATTGATAAGTATTTAGAAAAAGGCTTAAAGAGTATTGTTTTAGTACCTGAAATATCTCTAACACCTCAGTTAATTAAACGCTTTGAAGAAAGATTTGGAAATAATATAGCATTACTACACAGTGCCTTATCTGATGGAGAGAAGTATGATGAGTATAGAAGAATAGTAAAAGGAGAAGCAGATATTGTAATAGGTGCTAGAAGTGCAGTATTCGCTCCTCTTAAAAATCTTGGTCTTATTATTATAGACGAGTGTCATAGTGATTCTTATAAACAAGATAATAACCCTAGATATAATGCTAAAGATGTAGCGATTAAACGTGCAAAAGATAATAATGCAAAGGTAGTACTTGGTAGTGCAACACCTATGTTAGAAGAGTATGCTAGAGGATTAAAAGATGTCTTTAATCTAGTAACATTAGAAAAACGTGTAAATGGTAAAGAATTGCCTAAAGTAGAGTTAATTGATATGAATAAAGAAGTTGGTAGGGCTAAGGGACATTTCTCTCTTCCTTTAATAGATGAAATTAATAAGACTATAGAAAAAGGTGAACAAGTAATACTTCTATTAAATAGAAGAGGTTATTCTTCATTTGTTACCTGTTCTAATTGTGGCGAGAGTGTTAAATGTCCTAACTGTGATATAACTTTAACATATCATAAGAGTAGTAATATCTTAAGATGTCATTATTGTGGTTATGCAACTAAGTATGAAGTTACATGTCCTAAGTGTCATGAGAAGTCTTTAAAAGACTTAGGAGTTGGTACTGAGAAAATAGAAGAAGAACTAAAAGAAATATTACCTAAGGCTCGAGTTCTTAGAATGGATGTTGATACTACTAGTAAGAAAGGTGCTCATAAAAAAATAGTAGATGCTTTTAGTAAGGGAGATGCTGATATATTGCTCGGTACACAAATGGTTGCAAAGGGTCTTGATTTTCCTAATGTTACTTTAGTAGGTGTAATAAATGCTGATACCTCTTTAATGTTACCTGACTTTAGAAGCAGTGAAAAAACATTTGATTTACTTAGCCAAGTAGCAGGAAGAGCAGGAAGAAGTGAAAGAGAAGGTAAAGTTATCTTTCAGACCTTTAATCCCGATAATTATGCAATTATAAATGCAAAAGAAAATGATTACAAGTCTTTTTATAAAGAAGAGATGAAAGTAAGAAAGTTAATGAAATATCCTCCTTACTATTATCTTGTATCTTTAAATATTTCTAGTAAAGATAGTAAGTTAGCATTAGTTGAAGCGAAGAAGTGTGAGAAAGTTTGCCATAAATATTTAGATAAGACCATTATCTTAGGACCTAGTCCTGCATCTATCTTTAAAAAACAAAATATTTATCACTATCAATTAATATTAAAATATCAGTATCAAGATAATATTCATGAAGTCTTAGAAAAACTAGTTGATTATTATGCATCTATCAATAAAGTAAACTTAGATGTTGACTTTAATCCAATTCATTTGTAGAATTTATTTGACTGGAAAGATATATGTTAGACACTTGCATAAACATAACATTTATGATATCATGAATATGTAAAAGGAATTTACATAAATTAAAAAAGAGGAACATTTGATTTGCGACCGAATGTCTCCTCCATAAGTTTTTTGGATTGCAGACACTCTTCTCAAATGTTGATTAGAGTGTCGCTATTTATATTTTAATTGCAAGTATTAGTAAAGCAAGACTAATTAGAATAAAAGGAAGTTGTTTTAAAGTTTTTATAATAAATGTTTTTAACTTCATTTTTCTTCTGCCTCCTTTCTGGAGGTACGACACTCATATCAAATGTTCCTTGTTTATATAGTATCATACTGTAATCTATATAACAATAGAACAAGAGATAATTTTAACTGGTAATTTATGGTAATAAAGGAGTTTAGATATTCTAACTCCTTTTTTTTGACATATTATTTATTAGGTGATAAAAATGTTGTTTAATTTATTTGATAGCCTAAGAGGTTTCTTTACTTTTACAGCAAGTTACTCTAATCAAGTCTTTAAAGAACCACTATCAAAAGATGAGGAAGAAGAGTGTATTAAAAAGATGGTGGAGGGAGATAAAGAAGCTCGTAATAAACTAATAGAACATAATCTTAGATTAGTCGCTCATATTGTTAAAAAGTTCGATTATAAAAACGTTGATCAAGATGATCTTATTAGTGTTGGTACTATTGGTCTTATTAAAGGTGTAGATACCTTTGTTCCTAATAAAGGAAATCGTCTTACTACTTATTGTGCTAAATGTATTCAAAATGAAATACTAATGTATTTTCGTGCAAACAATAAAAATAATAAAAATATCTCTTTAAATGAACCCGTTGGTTTTGATAAAGAAGGTAATGAAATATCAATCCTTGATGTTATAAAAGCCCCACGTCCTGATTTTATAGAAGAAATTAATTTAAAAGATAATGTTAAACTACTTAATTCTTACTTAAAAGTTTTAACTAAAAGAGAAAGAGAAATTATTGTTAAAAGATATGGTTTAGAAGGAAATGATTTATGGACACAAAAACAAATTGCTGATAAATTAAATATATCTAGAAGCTATGTATCCCGAATTGAAAAGAGAGCCTTAACTAAAATACTTAGAGAATTTATTAAGAATAATAAGTATAATGATGTAGACTTCAGTTAAAAATATTAGTGTATTGTAAAAATTATAGAACTTGCTATACTAATATTAGGAGTTGAGATTATGCTTAAGAAGAAGATTAAAAAAAGAAGGGTATCTAAAAGCGAATATTTTATAAATATTACTGTTACCTTAGTACTTATACTTTTTGCTTTTGCACTTTTATTTGTTCCTAGAGTAACATTAAATGCTCCCCTAAAAGAAATAATTAATATAAATTCTTCTTATACTGATAAAGGGATAACTATAAGTGATATTTTAGGGAATAAAAGAATAGTTAAACCACTTGATAAGATAAATACTAATAAGAATAGAGATTATAATATAAATTATACTTATAAAGATAATATATTTACTTATCATATCTCTAAAAAAATAAGTGTAAAAGATATAGAGAAACCTAAAATTAAATTAAATGGTAATCTAAAAGAATACTATTGTCCTAATGGTGAATATAAAGAGCAAGGTTTTAGTGCTTATGATAATGTAGATAAAGATATTACTGATAAAGTTAAAGTAAAAAAAGAGAAAGATAAAATTATTTATAGAGTTCTTGATAGTAGTGGTAATAAAAGTGAAGTTGTAAGAAAGTTAATTGCTAAAGATGTAGATTCTCCTTCTATAACACTAAATGGAGATGATAATATCTTTTTAAACTTAAATGAGCCTTATATAGAAGACAATGTAACTATTAGTGATAACTGTGATAATGATTTAACTTCTAATATTAAAATAACTAATGATATAGATAATACTAAAGTAGGTGATTATAGAGTAACTTATGAAGTTAGTGATAGTAGTAATAATAAAAGTAAAATAGTAAGGAATGTTAAAGTAAGAGAACCATTAAAAACTAATACTATTTATCTTACATTTGATGATGGTCCAAGAGATGGAACTACTGATGTAATTTTAGATATTTTAAAAGAAAAAGGAGTTAAAGCGACATTCTTTGTAACGATGAATGGAAATGATTCTTTAATTAAGAGAATTGTAGATGAAGGACATTCTATTGGTATTCATACTGCATCTCATAAATATGATATTATTTATGCATCAAAAGATAACTACTTTAATGATTTAGAACAAGTTCATAAGAGAATTTATGATATAACAGGAGTTGATTCTAAATTAATTAGATTCCCAGGAGGTTCTAGTAATACTATATCTAAAAAATATAGTGAAGGTATTATGAGTACTTTAACTAAAGAAGTCTTAAATAAAGGTTATCAATACTATGATTGGAATGTTGATAGTGGAGATGCTTCTTTTGCAACTAATCCTTATAAACTATATAATAGTGTAGTTAATAGTATATCTCATGATAAATATAATGTTATTTTAATGCATGATACTAAGACTTATACAAGAGATGCTTTAAGTAGTATAATTGACTATTGTTTAAGTAATGGTTATAGTTTTGATTCCTTAGATATAGATACTATGCCTATAAGACAAAGACTAAATAACTAGCATTAAAAGCAATTTTGTTATATACTAGTATAAAGGAGTAAGACTATGAAATATTTACCAGATATTTATAAGAAAAATATCTTTGCTATTAATTATGATAAATTAAAGAAAAAAGATATTAAATGTTTAATCTTTGACTTAGATAATACTCTAGCTTTAATAGACAGTGTAAAGGTAGAAGATAAAGTTAAAGAGTTAATTACTAAATTAAAGAAAGACTTTTTAGTAGTTATAGTTTCTAATAGTCCTAAAAAACGTGTATCTAAGTTTAGTGAAGATTTAGGAGTAGATTCCTATTCCTTTGCACTTAAACCTACTATTAGAACACTTAAGAAAATTAAATCAAAATATAATTTAGAGTCTAAAAACATTGCTATCATAGGAGATCAATTTATTACAGATATGGGATATGGCTATAAGGGTAATATTACTAAAATATTTGTAGATCCTCTAGCAGTTAAAGATTTAAAGATTACTAATATTAATAGATATTTAGAAGAAAAGATTATGAATAAATATAGTAAAAATAATCTTTTCAAGAAAGGAAAGTATTATGAATAGTGAGAAGTATTGTCTTGGATGTGGAGTTAAGCTTCAAGATGAGAATATCTTAGGGGAAGGTTATACTACTAGTTTAGATAAAGAATACTGTCAAAGATGTTTTAGAATTAAAAACTATGGAGAGTATCAGATAGTTACTAAAAGTAATGATGAGTATTTAGAGATACTTAAAAGTGTAGGAGAGACTAAAGATTTAGTACTTTATATAGCAGATTTACTTAATATAGAAGAAGACATTAATAAGATTAGAGAGATTATTCCTAATAAAATGATATTAGTCTTAAATAAAAGAGATGTTCTACCTAAGTCAGTAAATGATGATAAACTAATAGATTATTTTAAAGATAATGATATCTTTGATAAAGTAATAGTTATAAGTAGTGAGAAAAACTATAATATAGATTATTTATTAAAACAAATAAAACTATATCAGACTACTAATAATGTTTATGTAGTAGGTCATACTAATGCTGGTAAGAGTACTTTAATAAATAAACTATTAAAGAACTATTCTACTAGTGATAGAGAACTTACTATATCACCACTTCCTTCTACTACACTAAATACAGTTGAAATAGAAATTAATGAGTATTTAACTCTTATAGATACTCCAGGACTAGTTGATAGTGGTAGTATAGTTAATTATATTAGTGA
Source organism: uncultured Mycoplasmatota bacterium (assembly GCA_946498975.1). Taxonomy (GTDB): domain Bacteria; phylum Bacillota_I; class Bacilli_A; order RF39; family UBA660; genus Onthousia. The sequence continues at coordinate 45,326 of CAMMQC010000001.1, read as the reverse complement.
TGATGAATTTAAGAAGATAAGTCCTAAAAAAGAGATTAAACCTAAGACTTTTCAACTTAGGAAAGGACAAAGTGTAATAGTAGATAACTTCTTTAGAATAGATTATGTAGAAGGAGAAAAGAATAGTTTTACTTTCTATATGTCTAATGATTTAAAGATTAGAAGAATATCTAGTAGACATGATGATTTAAAAGACTTACAGAAAAGAACTTATGAAATGGGTTATGATGAAGATATATGTATTAATGGTTTAGGCTTTGTAAAAGGTGTTAATAAAGGAATAGTTGATATATATTTAGATTCTAAAGTAAGTACTTATAAAAGAAGTAATTTAATATAATTGATATTTTGTGATATTTATAGTAAAATTTAATTAAGGAGAAGATGTTATGAATAGTGAATTTATTAGTGATATTGAAAATAAAATGAAAGGAACTCTTGCTAACTTAGAAAAACGTTTTACTACAGTTAGAGCAGGGCGTGCTAACCCATCTAGTTTAGATGGTGTTATGGTAGATTATTATGGATCTATGACTCCACTTAAAAGTCTTGCAACTATATCAGTTCCTGAAGCGACTCAGTTATTAATTAAACCTTTTGATAGAGGATGCTTAGGTAATATTGAAAAAGCAATTATCGCCGCTAATCTAGGATTTAATCCATCTAATGATGGAGAGACTATTAGAATAGTTATACCTGCTTTAACAGAAGAGCGAAGACGTGAACTTACTAAACAAGTTAAAGCTATGGCTGAAGAAGCTAAAGTATCTATTAGAAATATTAGACATGAAGCTAATGAAAAGATAGAGAGGATGGAACTACCTGAAGATGAAGAAAAAGGTATGATGAAGGATGTTCAAGATTTAGTTAATGACTATAATAAAGATATAGATAATATCTATAAAGATAAAGAAAAAGAATTAATGACTGTATAGTAGTGTTTAGCACTACTTTTATTTTTTGAGTAAAATATTTTAATATAAGAGGAAGTTCTTTACTTAAGATTATTTTTAGTATATAATATGTTTTGTTAGAAAGAGGGATACTTATGTTTATTAGTAAAGAGAAATTCGATTATCCTTTAGAAATAATGAAAGATAGAAAGAAATTTATTGATAGAGAAGTAAGAAAAAATGGAGAACTTTCTATTCATAGTTATAATTTGCTATTAAAGCAAATAGGTGTTGATGTTTATGATAGTATGAATAATTTAAAAGAATGGAACAGTTTTACTATTAAAGGTTCTTTATATGTAAGAAAAACTTTAGGAATTTTTATACCTAGGAAAAGAGAACTTGGAAAAATGATTTCATTGGGTCTAGATAGTGGTAAAATAGCTTTTGATAATTATAAGAGAGTTTTAGAAGGATTAGATATTACTAATGATACTAGAAGGCTTAAAGATATTAAAGTTTTAATAGAACAGTTATATAATGCAGAGGTTTATGCAGATAATTATGATGACTATATGAATAATTTAATGGCTAGAAATTTAACTAAATATTTAGATGGAGATTATAATTATAACTATTTAGTAGAAATGGATGAAAGAAGAGAGAGAGTTTTAGAGTTAGAAAAGAAGTATACACTTAAAAAGTAATATTTTCTATTTACAATTAACTTTTAAATATGATATAGTAATTCATGAAATGACTGTGAATAAGAAGTAGTAGTAAATAATTTCTTTAAAGAGAGTCTATGGTAGGTGGAAATAGATAAGAATAGTTTATGAATTCGTCTTAGGAGTTCCTATAACAAAATTATAGGCGTTAATTGCGTTAAGATTAATGAGTTAGTTACAATAACTATAAATTAAGGTGGTACAGTGTTAGTTTAACGCCCTTAAGTTATAGTTATTTTTTTATTTTAGGAGGGAGTTATGATTAAACGATTTATTTGGGACCTTGATGGTACTATTTTAGATGGAGATTTTTCTATAGAAGAGAAGTTATTTAAAGATAATTTAAGTGAAGAAGACTATACAAAGTTTATTGGTAAATGGTTTGGTTTACTTGGGGCTTATGAAAGAAGATATCCTAAATATGACATAAAAATGTTAAGTGGTTTTCTTAGTATAAACACAGGGGTTCATATAAGTCCAGAGTTAATAGATGAATGGGCTAATTATATGATAAATGTTAATGAATGTATACATCCTGGGGCAATAGAAGTTCTTGATTATTTAAATGAATTAGGAATAGAGAATGTAATATATTCAAATGCATTTACTAATACTCAAGTAGGAAGGCTTAAGAAATTAGGACTAGATTCATACTTCAAGGAGATAAGAGGAGCAGATTATTATATGAAACCGAGTAAAGAAGGATTTCTCTATGCTTGTGGTCCTTATAAACCTAGTGAATGTGTTATGGTAGGAGATAATTATGATAAAGATATATTAGGGGCGAGAAATGCAGGACTTGAAACAATTTACTATAGCCCTAAAAAAGATGTAGATGTTCCTCATATAAAAAGATTAATTAAGATAAAGGAGATGTTAGAAGATGAATATAGAAGAGATTAAAAAAGAAATTGAAAAAGATTTAGAAAATGTTAAGGACTTAAAAGAACTTAATGAACTACACGTTAAATATTTAAGTAAGAAAGGTATTATTACAGAACTTAATAGTAAGATTAAAGACGTTCCTAATGATAAGAAAAAAGAGTTTGGAATGGAAGTTAATTCTCTAAGAACTTACTTTAATGAAAAGTATAATGCATTGAAAGATAAGCTTGATGAAGAAGAGTTAAATAAAAAGCTAGAAAGTGAATCTATTGATATTAGTTTACCTTCTACTAAAGTTAGTATAGGTTCTCCTAATATCTTAGAGAAATTAATAGAAGAAGTAGAAGAAATCTTTATGTCTATGGGTTATGATGTAGTAGATGGACCTGAAGTTGAGGAAGATAAATATAACTTTGAGATGTTAAATATACCTAAAGGACATCCTGCAAGAGATGCTCAAGATACATTCTATATTGAAGGAGAAGAGATATTACTTAGAAGTCAAACTTCACCAGTTCAAGTTAGAACAATGTTAAAAGCAGAAGGTAAGAAGCCGGTTAGAGTTATTTGTCCTGGTAAGACATATAGAAGAGATGATGATGATGCAACTCACTCTCATCAATTTATGCAAATAGAAGGATTACTTGTAGATAAAGATATATCATTATCTGACTTAAAAGGTACTTTTGAAGTTGTATTTAAAAAGTTATTTGGAGATAGTGTTGAAGTAAGATTAAGACCAAGTTATTATCAGTTTACAGAACCATCAGTTGAAGTAGATATTAGTTGTTTTAATTGTAAAGGTGCTGGTTGTAATATTTGTAAAAATACAGGCTTTATTACTATCTGTGGAGCAGGAGTAGTTCATCCAGATGTTCTTAGAATGAGTGGATTTGACCCAAGTGTTTGGTCAGGATTTGCCTTTGGTTTTGGAGCAGAGAGAGTTGCCATGCTTAAATATGGTATTAATGACTTAAGAGTTTTCTATAATACAGACTTAAGAGAAGTTAATAATTTTGATAGAGGGGAGATTAGTAGTAATGATTAATTTAGAATGGGTAAAAGATTATATTGATATAAGTGATCAAGATTTAGAGAAGCTTGCAGTTAAAATAACAGAATCTGGTATTAATATTGAAAAAGTTATTACTAATAAAATAGATAATTTAGTAATTGGTAAAGTTGTTAGTTGTATAGACCATCCTGATAGCGACCATTTACATTTATGTCAGGTAGATATAGGTAAAGAGGAACTACAACAAATAGTCTGTGGGGCTCCTAATGTAAGAGAAGGACTTAAAGTAATAGTAGCATTACCAGGGGCTGTCTTACCAGGAGACTTTGCTATTAAATCAAGTAAGATTAGAGGAGTAGAATCTAATGGGATGATTTGTGCTTTATATGAATTAGGTCTTGAAGAGAAAACTGATGAGACTTATGCTAAAGGTATTGAAGAATTAAATGAAGATGCTCCAGTTGGAAAAGACCCTCTTGTATACTTAGGTCTAGAAGATACTTTATATGAGTTAGATATTCATAAACATCGTAATAATGACTGTTACTATCATATCGGTTTTGCTTATGAAATCTCTGCAATATTAAATAGAAAAGTAAAATTACCTGATTTATCTTATAGTGAAGATAAAGATAATGTTAATAATCATTTTAAACTAGAAGTTGATACACCTAAATGTCCTTATTACTTAGCAAAGATGGTTACTAATGTTGAAATTAAGGAGTCACCTGATTTTATTAAAAGAAGACTATTATCAGTAGGTATGAGACCTATTAATAATGTCGTAGATATTTCTAATTACGTTATGTTAGAGTTTGGTCAACCACTTCATTTCTTTGATAAAGATTCTCTAGGTGATAAAATATTAGTTAGAGATGCTAAAGATGATGAGTTAATTACTACTTTAGATGGTAAGGAAAGAACTCTTAAATCTAGTGATATTGTTATTAGTAATGGTAGTGACGCTATTTGTGTTGCCGGTGTTATGGGAGGACTTACTACAGAAGTTGAAGATACTACTAAAAATATCTTAATAGAAGCAGCTATCTTTGATCCTGTTAGTATTAGATATACTGCATCTCATTTAGACCTTAGAAGTGAAGCAAGTATAAGATATGGTAAAGGACTAAGTTATGAATATACTAATATGGCTATTAATAGAGCCTGTCACTTATTAGAAAAATATGCTAATGCAACTATCCTTTCTGGAACTGTTATGCATGAAAGACTTGATAAGACTCCTAAAGTAGTAGAATTCTATCCTATTGAAGTAGACAAAATGCTAGGACTTAAAATAGATGAAGAAGATATGAAACATGAGTTAGAAAGACTAGACTTTCCATATACTATTAAAGATGGTAAATTTACTGTAACTATTCCTAGTAGAAGACTAGATATTGATTCTAATGTTAATGATATAGCAGAAGAAATTGGTAGACTTTATGGTTATCAAAATATAAAAGGAACTCTTCCTAATATTGAAGTAAAATGTGGCGAGTATGTAGGAGACGTTAAATACCGTAAAGCTATATCTAAACGTCTTAGAAGTTTAGGACTTAATGAAGTTAAAACTTATACTTTAGTATCACCTTCAATGGCTTCTAGCTTTGATTATGAAGGAAAAGAGAAAATCACTTTACCTAATCCAATGAGTATTGATAAGAGTGTTATTAGAACAAGTATAATACCATCATTAATGAATGTTTATAATTATAATAAAGCACGTAAAGTTGAAGATATAAATATCTATGAAATTGCTAAAACTTACGATAAATCTTATAATGAAGAATCTAAGATAGCATTCTTAATGAAAGGTAATTACATTACTAATTCTTGGAAGGGTTCTATGAAAGTAGACTTCTATCTAATGAAAGGAATAGTAGAAAGTATTCTTGATTATCTAGGCTTTAAAAACCGTTATAGTTTTGTTAAAAGTAATGTCTCAGACTTACATCCAGGAATTTCTGCAGATATTTTACTTGACCGTAAAAGAATAGGTATTATGGGTAAAGTTCATCCTAAAGTATGTAAAGATGAAGTATATGTGTGTGAGTTATCTTTAAATGCTTTAATGACTAAAGTTAAACCATTAAAATATAAAGAAGCATCAAAATATCCAACAATCGTTAAAGATGTAGCATTCATTGTTCCTAAGTCTATGCCATCAAGTGAAGTAGAGACAGTTATTAAAAAAGCAGGGGGTAGATTACTTAGTGATATTAAGGTATTTGATGTTTATGAAAAATTTGATAATGATAAAAAATCTATTGCCTATAACTTAACATTTATGGATAGTAATAGAACTTTAACTGATGAAGAGGTTATGAATGTCTTTGATAATATTATTAAGAAAGTTACAACTACTTTAGATGTAGAATTAAGAGATAAGTAATAAAGTTAAAAGAAGAGAAAAGAGACTAGAGGAAAAACTCTAGTTTTTTTGTGTAGAATTAAAAGAGCAAAAATAAAGATATCGTTAATTATATAGTAGACACAAGTATTTCTTCTTGTGTGAATATTAAAGAAAGGAGGGTATCTATGTGTAGAGTTGGAGACATAATTGTTGTTAAGGAATTTAAAGATAGGAATGGCACTGTTGTTCCTAAACACTCTTTTGTGGTAATCAGTGATGAGGCAGGGATAATAGAGAGTTATTCATATGATTTCATTTCTAATATTATGTGTAGTTTTCATAGTGAAAACCATAAGAAAAGAAAGTTAAAAATTAAAAGTAATTTAGAGATAGTACCTAATAAAATTAAAGGTAGAAATGTTAACAACAAAACTGGTTATATTAGGGCAGACGATTTATTCTACTTTAAGAAAGATAAAATAGAATATAAAGTAATTGGTCGTTTAAGTGATGATATGTTAGATAAGTTAATAAAATTAGTTATAAGTTTAAATGTTGAAAATAAAACTAAAGATACTATTACAAATTTATAATTTAATTTTGTTAATGGTATTTAAAAATATTGACTGCTTGTTACATTAATGATAATATATAATTGTATTAAATTCTATATGGGAGGGAATGTTATATGGCAAAGAAAAACATAACAAAGTTTCCTGAAGGCTTTTTTCAACAAAAACGTCCAATAATCTCTGCAGGTGAAGCGGTTAAAGGACTTAAACCTTTTGAATGGGAAGGTATTATTGATTTTGATGATGAAAAACCTAAAAAACAAAAAAATAAATTGAAAGGAACTAAAAAATGAAAACAATTGGACTTATTGGGGGAATGAGTTATGAGTCATCAATTCATTATTATGAAAGAATTAATAATGGAGTTAATGCGATATGTGGTGGCTTAAACTGTGCTAAAATGATTATTTACAATGTTAATTTTGAAGAGATTAGAAAACTAATGTTAAATAATGAGTGGGATAAAATTGGTGTAGAGCTAGCTTCTATTGCTAAAACATTAGAAAATGCTGGTGCTGATTATATAGTTATTGCAACTAATACAATGCATAAATTAGCAGATTATATAGAAAGTCAAATAAATATTCCTCTAATTCACATTGCTGACTGTGTTGCTGATAAATGTAAAGAGAATGAAGTATTAAACGTTGGACTTTTAGGTACTGGTTATACAATGAGAGAAGACTTTTTAAAAGACAGATTAAGAAAAAATGGCTTAACAGTTAGTATTCCAAATAGTGAAAATGAGATTAATGAAATAGATAGAATAATATTTGATGAGCTATGTAAAGGCAGGATTAATGATAATTCAAGAGATTATTATATTGATGTAATAAATAATATGAAAAAACAAAGTGATATTAAAGGTATAATATTAGGATGTACTGAAATAGAAATGTTAATTAGTCAAAAAGATTTAGACATTTCTGTATTTGATACTACACAGTCGCATATTGACTCTATTGTAGATTATTCTTTAGAAAAGAAATTATTATTAAAAAGATAATATCAACAAAAGTAAAATATCTAACTAATTTTACAAAATAGCTTTACATACTAGTACCATTTATGATATGATTAAAACGTATTAGATGAGGGAAACTTCATATAATATATGTAAGATGATTTTCTTTTTACGGAGATGTTCTCGCTTGTAGATGGATGCGAGTAATAAATTATTCTACACTGCAGATTATCTCGCTTGTAGATGGCCCGCGAGTAATAAATTATTTACTTTTTTCTTTTGTCTATCTATACTTTAGTTAGAAAGGTAGGATTTATATGAAAGATTATTTTGGTTATAAGGATAAAGTTTGTGTAGTAACAGGAGCTAGTAGTGGTATGGGTAAGGCAACAGTAGAAATGTTAGTTGATTTAGGAGCTAGATGTTATGCAGTTGACTTAAATCCTTGTGATGTTAAGGGAATAACTGAGTTTATAAAGTGTGATTTGTCTAAAAAAGAAGAAATAGATAACTTATTTAGTAAACTTCCTGAACATATTGACTGTTTTTTTGGAGTAGCAGGATTATCAGGTTCTAAAACAGATTATATGACAACTTTTAATTGTAATTATACTGCAAACTTCTATATTACAGAAGAGTATTTAACTAAGAGAATGAGTAAGGGTGACAGTATTGTCTATGTAACTAGTACTGCAGGTCTTAATTGGAAAGAGTTTAGAAAAGAACAAAGTAAAGTAGTAGCTGCAAGCACTTGGGAAGAAGTAGAGAGGGTAGTAGAACCTCTTGCAAAAATATCTCCTTCAACTTTTGCCTATATGTATTCTAAAAGATGTTTATCAGAGTATGCATGTGAAGCATCAGTTAAACTAGGTAAACAAGGTATTAGAGTTAATAATGTAATGCCAGGCTCTACTGATACAGGCATGAAAGATGAATTTGAAAAGATGGCTGGTGGAGAAGAAGCTCTACTTGCTGAGACAGGAGTGGCTCATCGCCTTGCCACTAGTGAAGAAATGGCAGGACCTATTATCTTTTTAGGCTCAAGTATGGCAAGCTTTACCTCTGGAGTTGATTTATGTGTTGATTTTAGTGATAGTTCTCTAAAAACACTAGGTTATAAGAAAGATAGAGAAAAAGTGCCTGCAACTAATAAATTTATCTTAAAAATGGCTAAGAAAATGATGGAAAATAATAAATAATTTCAGTTGCAGAGTCTAATTACTATACATAAAAAGGCTTGGACTTTTGTTATGGACAGTGGAATTTTCCTGCAGGTCATGTTAATGAGTTTGAAAATGTTACAGATGCAGCAGTTAGAGAAGTAAAAGAAGAAACAGGATTAGATGTAAAATTAAAAGGTGTGTTACCTATATGTGAAACAGAATTGCGAAATGAAACGCATGTCATTATACGCTTTGTTGCAGAAGTAATTGGTGGAAAAATTGAATTTGACTCCAACGAAATTCTTGATGTTAAGTGGATAGATATTAAAGATATTGAAAAAATGGCAGAAGAACAACTTAGAAATTATTTGGTTGGTAAAAATATCATTAAAGATTATATTGAAAATAGAATTTATCCATTAGAAATATTTAGTGATAAACAGTTCTTTAATAAATAGGAGGTTTTTGTAATGAATTTATATGTTGTTAGACATGGACAAGTACCATCTAACATTGAAAGAGTTGTTAGTGGATGGAATGATGAAAAGCTAACAAAAAAAGGGATAGAGCAAGCTACAAAAATTAGAAATGAATTGCAAAATGTTAAATTTGATGTTGTTTACTCTTCACCTGTAGATAGAGCTATACAAACAGCTAATATTGTAGCACCTCAAAATAGTATTATATTAGATTCTAGATTAGCAGAAAGAGACCCTGGGACGTTGTTAGGTATATCAAGAAGAAGTATAGATAAAAAGGCTTGGAATTCACTGGATATGGATAGAACCCCGGAAGGAGCAGAAACTTTATTAGCAGGATTAAAGAGAGTAGGAAATTTTCTTAGTGAAATACATACAAAATATGAGGAAAAAACAGTACTTATTGTTACTCATAATTTTATAAGCAAATGTATATGGATTTTAGAAAACAATATTTCCGATATGGACTTAATAAATTCTTTCTTTCATAATAATGACGAAATAAAAATTTATGATAATTTAGAACTTAATTTTGAAGAAAAGCAATTAAAGAAGTAGATTATTTCTGATTGTAACAAAAAAATGTTAAGAATCATTTCCTAACATTTTTTTAAGTAGCGAGTTCACTATAGACATTTTTATCATAATTATGTTGTTCTCCTTCTAATTCACTTAACTCACTTGTAGTTATTAAGAAGAAGTTATATTCTAAGATATCACTACCATCAGTAGTAATAGGATCATCCCAAGTAAGGTCTAAGTGATACCAAGCATTATTTAAATTGACTGCATTCCAAACATGATTTTCTGAAGATATCTTATAACTTTTTATACCCATATCTTCTAAAAATAATTCCATAGCATCAGTATAACCACCACATAAACTATAACCTTCTAAAAGACTACCATAAGCAGTATCTGATTTATATTTAACAATATTGTTATCACTTCTATCTTTATCATACTTACTATTATTAATAATATAATTATGAGCTTCCTTAATCTTATCTTCATTACTCATAGAACTATTCCATATTTCTTTTTCTATTTCTTCAACTTTAGCATTTATTAATTTAATATCATTATTATTATAAATATGTTCAATCTTTAAAGTAACTTTACCATAATCATCATAACTAGTTTCTAAATGTCTAAAACTATTAAAAGGATGAACAAAATTATTAATAGTAGAAAGAACTTTTTGATTATTAGCAAGACTATCAACATCATTTATACATTCGGAATATTCATCAGTACAGTAAAATGAGAATTCTTCTTCTCCAGAGTTTAAAACAGTATAGTAAATATTTAATAAATCTTGATAATTACTAGGAGTAAAATCATCAGTTCTTTTAACATAATTAAAATCATAGTCCCTTGTATAATCATTGGATGCAGTCAAAGTAACTTCTTTTTCCTCTTTAACAAAATAAGTTCTATATAAATTATATAAAGGCCGTCTAAAGGCAAAGGTGAATCCAAATAAAATAACTAAAATTAATAAAACAATGTATTTCTTCATGATATCCTCCTATTTAATTCTAGCAAGGAAGGGTAGTTTTGTAAATCTAAAAACAAAATAAATGATTCAATTTATGTAAAATGTGTTACAATATATAACAATCATTAAAAGGGTGGTAGAGTATGAGTACCAATTTATTAGATAAATATTATGCAGATACAGAAAAGTTCTATTTAAGTTTAAATAAGAAAAGAGCAGAAGCTATTTTAGAAGAATGTAAAGAATTGGGGATTTATCATCTTTACGATAAAGATAATCCTCTTAATAATCTTATTTTAAATTATATGAGCTTAAAACAGAGAAATAAAGAAGCTGTTATAGATGAAATTTTACATAGATATGACATTAATTATAATTCTTCTATTCAAAGTGCTATTTCTTATCTTTTAAATGATAGCCCTTATACTTTGTTATGGCCTGGTATTATAAGTAAAGATAGGTGTGATTCTAAATATATTTTAAAAAGCAAATGCGGAGTTATTTCTGTTTATAAAGCTAGCGATTTCTTTAAACATACTAAAGTTGATTATATATTTGATAAAAAATTAAGCGGAGAATGTTTTGATAGAACTTTTGATTTTATTAAAGAGTGCAGAGACTATAATGCTATTTTATCTTTTGAATATAATTTACTAGGAAGAGGGCACTTTCATGCTTATTTAGAAAAAGAAGAGGAAACTTTAGATATTGCAAGTAATGCTCTATATAAAAGTAAGGAAGATAAAGATAAAGTACTTAATGGAGAAGTACTTGCTAAACTTACTTATGAAGAAGTCCTTGATGAGTTCGCCAAAATTTTACAAGAAATTACTGATTTAGAAAGTGATGATGATAAGCTTCAAGTACTAGCTTTATATTATGGCAAGAAAAAAGATATAAAATAAAAACAGGTTCGTCCTGTTTTTAAATTGGTCTATATTTATCACTATCTTTAAATGGGTTTTTAGGATCAATATAATCTGTAAACATAATACCATTTAAATGATCTATTTCATGTTGGAAGGCAATAGCAAGTTCTTCTCTTGCTCTTACTCTTATCTTATTACCTTTAGTATCATATCCTTCTACAGTAACTCTAGCATATCTTGGTACAATACCATCAACTTCACGATTAACAGATAAACATCCTTCTCCCATTTCTACATAAATCTTTTCAGCCGAATTACTAATAATTTTAGGATTACAAATAATATAAGTATCAAACTCTTCTTCATCTATTTCATGAACAATTACTAAATATCTTTTAGGAATTCCTAATTGAATTGCAGCCATACCCATACCAGGTCTTAAATTATATTTTTCTGATAACCTTTCTATTTGACTATTAGTTAGATATTCTACTATTAAATCAATAGTCTTTAAATCGTCTTTACTTAAAGGAAAAGTAACATCTTTACTAACTAATCTTAATCTTTTGTCTTTTTCATCTAATATATCTTTATTTCTTAACATCTAAAATACCCCATTTCTTGCTATATTTTAACACAAAATTAAAAAAAAAGAAAGGATAAGTAGTTTTGAGTTTCAGTTTTGAGTTTCAGTTTTTTGAATTAAAGTTCAAGACTGAGCAATAAAAATCACTAGAAATCAATAAAATTATATTGCTTAGTATAACTATCATTTTTTTATTGATATCTAAACAAATTTATTAAATTCATTGGGACTCAATAACTTTATTCTTGTGCAATTGACACCTAAAATAAAAATATGTATAATAACAACATAATTTTGAATGAATTTAATAAAGAGGAAAATAATGGATAACATTTTAAAAGAAAACGAGAAAATTAAAGAAGAAGTCTTAAAAAAAGTAAAACCTGGACAACTAATAAATTATAAAGAATTTTTAAATTTATATAAGTTATATGAAGACAAATTAAGTGAAGTAGAGTTTGCAAGCATTCTAAACATAAGTTATAACAATCATAATAATATGAGAAATAGAGGTACACATGTAAGGGTATTAAAAAGTGAACAAAGAAGTATAAAGTTAGAAGACAAGGAAAAAATCAAGGAAGAAGTCTTAAAAAAAGTAAAACCCGGACAACTAATAAATTATAAAGAATTTTTAAGTTTATATAAGTCATATAAAGACAAATTAAGTGAAGTAGAATTTGCAAACATCCTAAACATAAATTATTCCAATTATAATAGTATGCGAAAAAAAGGTACACGAGCAAGGTTATTAAAAAATGAGCAAAGAAGTATAAAGTTAGAAGACAAGGAAAAAATCAAGGAAGAGGTATTAAAAAAAGTAAAACCTGGACAACTAATAAATTATAAAGAATTTTTAAGTTTATATGAGCCATACGAAGATAAATTAAGTGAAGTAGAGTTTGCAAATATTTTAAGTATAGGTTATTCTAATTATAATAATATGCGAAATAAAGGTACACGAGCAAGGATATTAAAAAAAGAGCAAAAAAGTATAGAGTTAGAAGACAAGGAAAAAATTAAGGAAGAAGTCTTAAAAAAAGTAAAACCTAGTCAACTAATAAATTACAAAGAATTTTTAAGTTTATATAAGTCATATGAAGATAAATTAAGCGAAGTAGAGTTTGCAAGCATCCTAAACATAAATTATTCCAATTATAATAGTATGCGAAATAGAGGTACACATGTAAGGGTATTAAAAAACGAACAAAGAAGTATAAAATTAGAAGATAAGGAAAAAATCAAGGAAGAGGTCTTAAAAAAAGTAAAACCTGGACATCTAACAAATTATAAAGAATTTTTAAGTTTATATAAGTCATATGAAGATAAATTAAGTGAAGTAGAATTTGCAAGCATCCTAAACATAAATTATTCCAATTATGAAAGTATGCGAAAAAAAGGTACACGAGCAAGGATATTAAAAAATGAGCAAAAAAGCATAAATTTAAAAGGCAAAGAAAAAATCAAGGAAGAAGTCTTAAAAAAAGTTAAAATAGGGCAAGTAATAGACTACAAAGAATTTTTAAGTTTATATAGGATATATAAAGATAAATTAAGTGAAGTAGAGTTTGCAAGTATTTTGGGTATAAGTCATTCTAATTATAATAGCATACGAAATAAAGGTACACGAGCAATTGTAAGAGATTATTTAATACAAAAGAAAATTAATCGAGTAAAACATGTATTAATTGAATCAAAGTATTATTCAAAAACTGAATTAGAAGAATTAGCTAAAAAATATGATATAGAATTAGAAGTTGTATTGCAATATATATTTGGCTTTAAAAGTGTTAAAAATGTAAGTTCTTTATTGAATAGTTTAGAGATAAAGGGTCAACTATGGATAGGATATATAAAATGTAGTAAAAAATTTGTTGAAAAATATGCACAGTATATGATAGAAAGTGGTACTAAAATTAGTAATAAGTTAACTGCAAAATACAAATGTGATAATATAAAAGATGATATTGTAAGTGATTCTATAATGTACATAATAGAAAAATGTGGCAATATTGAAAAAAATTATTTAACTGATGAGCAAATAAAAATTGCTATAAAAGCTATAATTATAAGAAATGCGATAAGATTGATAAAAAGAAGCCACAGAAATAAAAAATATTCAATTTTTAGAAGTGATTTTTTAGAAGAAACAAGTATATTTGATAGGGGAATTAAAGATACCAATATTAATGTAGAAGAAGAAGTGATTCAAAAAACAATATATGAAGAAATGGTGTATTCAAACGAAGAAACAATAGAAGAATCTTGTTTAAGATTATTAAGAAAGTATTTAGAATTTGGGTATAATGAAGAAAAAGCAATGGAAGAAGTTAGTAAATATGTGGGAATAGATATTAAAACGTTACTTAAATTATTAAGGGAATATATGATTTCTAAACAACAAGTTAAAGAAGCAAGTGGTAAAAGCTATATATTATATTAAAATTTATTTAATATTTGTAAATAAAACTGAGTAGAAATTATTCATTTCTACCCAGTTTTTTATCTTGAAATTCTTGTGCCAATTACTATAACCAATAGTATAAATAAAACTAAAATTATAGCATAATTGTTATTGTTGTTATTCCATCCCCAGCCACAATTGCAACTAGGGAAGAACCATTGATTACCGCATCCGCAACTTGGAAATGAATTAAATGATCCACCACCATAATAATACATAGTTAAAAACCTCCTTTTTCTAATATAAGATATGAAAAAATATGTCAAATTGTTAATGAATTTGACTAGGTTACTTTAAACATGCTGAAATTTGTGGTATTCTTAAAGAAAAAGACTAAAGATAAGGAGGGTTAGAATAATGACTAAATTTAAGGACATAATAAAAAATATAGATAAACCTCTATTTATTCTAACCTTAATTCTTTTCGTATTAGGACTTATAATGATATTTTCTGCTAGTAATGTTACATCCTATATGAATGGGGGAAGCCCTTATGCTTATTTCTTAAGACAAGGGATGTTCTTGTTAGTAAGTTTTATTTTTTGTATATTTATGGTTAAATTTAATACTAAATTTTATGGTATAATGTCAAATATTCTTTTAATAGTTTTTGTAGCAGTACTTATTCTATTACTTATTTATGGTAAAGCGACAAACTATGCTGTTAGTTGGATTCCTATAGGTCCTTTTACCTTACAACCTAGTGAATTTATTAAAATAATTATGATAGTTTTTATGGCAAGATTTTATGAAGTACATGAGAAACGTTTAGATAATTTCTTTATAGCGATTATACCTTTAATAATAGGAGTAGTAATAACTTTCTTAATTATGTTACAACCAGATTTAGGAACTGCTATTATCTTTGCAGCACTTACTGGTTTAATCTTTTTTTCTTCACCTGTTTCAAAATCAATTAAATTTAAAGTACTTCTTCTTTTCTTTGGTATGTGTTTAGTAGTAGGTGCAGTTCTTATTATGACTGGTGGAAGTATTTTACAAGTAAGACAGTTAGAAAGATTTAATTTTACAAGGCCTTGTGATAGACTTCTTGATACAGGTAACCAAGTATGTAATGGTTATATTGCTATTAATAATGGAGGACTTACAGGAATTGGGCTTGGTAATAGTACTCAGAAATATTTATATTTACCATATCCATATACTGACTTTATCTTTGCAGTTGTAGTCGAAGAATTAGGTCTTATTGTAGGAATTGCTATCATCCTTGCTTATCTTTATTTACTTTATAGAATATTAAAGATAGGTAGAGAAAGTTATACCAATAGAGGGGCTTTACTTTGCTATGGAGTTGCGGTCTATATCTTTTTACATGTTATTGTTAATTTAATGGGATTATTTGGACTTATGCCAATGACAGGAGTTCCACTACCTTTCTTAAGTTATGGAGGAAGTTTTACTTTGTGTTTAATGGTTTCATTAGCAATAGTTCAACGTGTTAATATAGAAAATAGACTAAGAGATAAAAAAAGTTAAAAAAGTATGAATTTTGAAAATTCAGTGAATTTATCACTTTAAAATTGAAAATTCCTTAGGGCAATTTGATAAATTGAGGCCCTTTTTTTGTTGAATTTTAAAAATTGCCTTTTTGCAATTATTTTTCCTTTCTGTTAGTATCATAACTGGAAAGGAGGTAATAGAAATGACTTTTACTTATCGTCATAAAAAACAAATTATTTTAGTGTGTTTAGGACTTGTTTTGCTATTAGTCATAGGCTCTTTCTTTATTTATAAAAATTATACTGCGGAAAATAAAGTAGAGGAAAATATAGTTTTAAATACAAAGAAAGATACTAAAAAGGATGAAGAGGAGGAAGAAGAGGTTTACTATCAAGTAGATATTAAAGGAGAAGTTATTAATCCCGGAATATATACTGTTAAAGAAGGAAGTAGAGTTATTGATGTCATTAGATTAGCAGGTGATTTAACGGAAGTTGCAGATACTTCAGTTTTGAATCTTTCTAAGAAAGTTGAAGATGAAATGGTTATTATTGTTTATAGTTATAATGAAGTAGAGGCTTTCACAGAAACTATAGAAAAGGAAGAAATAGAACAAGAAGCCTGTTTGAAACAAAATGGTATTCAAAACGATGCTTGTATTAAAGATAGTACTGATGATACTAGTTCTAGTAGTGTAGTTATTAGTGGTAAAGTATCACTTAATACTGCAACACTTGATGAGTTAATGACACTTCCTGGTATTGGTGAATCAAAAGCACAAGCTATAATAGAGTATCGGGAAGAAGTAGGAGCATTTCAAAATATTGAAGAGTTAAAAGAAGTTAGTGGTATAGGAGATGCTATCTTTGATCAGATTAAGGAAAATATTACTATTTAAATCTATTTATATTACGTTATTTATTATTAGTTTAACTTATCTTGTTATTTATATAAATATAGATTTTACTTCTTCATTTGAAGGGAGTGAAACTAAAATAGATGGAGAAGTTTTATCTATAAAATATCAAGGTAATAAAATGACACTGACACTTAAAACTAAAGAAAAACTTATCGCCACTTATTACTTCGATACCGAAGAAGAATTAAATAAAACAAAAAAAGAACTTTCATTAGGTGATACTCTTACTTTAGAAGGAGAGTTAAAAAGACCCATTTCCAGTCAAAATTTTTATGGTTTTTCCTATCCTACCTACCTAAAATACCAAAAGATTTTTTATATAATGAAAGTATCTGATTTTACTATTAAAACAAAAAATAGTAATATTTTAAATAGTATTAGAAATACTGTTAGAAGTAGTATAGCAGATAATAAAGTAGGAAGTTATATAAAAGTCTTCTTCTTAGGAGATGATACTTCCTTTGATACTACTTTAGAAGAAGATTTCAGAAAACTTGGAATCTCCCATCTTTTCGCTCTATCAGGAACACAAATAAGTTTTCTAATTTCAATTATTACTCTACGTAGGAAATCGTTTAATCTCAAAAATTTATTTTTTGCTATTTGTCTTTTGTTTAGTTATTATTTAATAATAGAAGACTGTGCAGCGATTGATAGAGCCTTGATTTTTAGTTTAGTATTTTCTATTAATAACACTTTTGACTTCAATATAAGACCTCTTTTCTTAATTCTATTATCTTTAAGTATTCTTTTCTTAATAAATCCCTATTACATATTCGATGTAGGATTCCAGTACTCTACAGTTATAAGTTGTACTTTAATACTATACATGAATAATAAGAAGAGTAAAGGAAAGATAATAGACTTATTAGAGGTATCATGGGTAAGCTTCTTAGTTAGTTTACCCATTTCTTTATATCATTTTTCTTATATTAATCCTCTTAGTATAATTTATAATCTCTTCTATGTTCCTTTTATTAATGTTATTATATTTCCTTTATCAATTGCATGCTTCTTTATACCGCATTTATCTTTTATCTTAGAGTTTTTTATAAATATCTTTGAAGGAAGTGTATTATTTTTATCTCACATTAATATAGGGTATATAACTCTAGCAAGATTCAATTTAGTTTATTATTTATTATACTTTGTACTTATATTTAGTTATTTATTCTTAAAGATAAAAAAGAAGTTATTTCTGTACTTAATATTACTAATGATAGTAGTCCATTACTCTTATCCTAAAGTATTTCCAAAAGATGCTTTATATATGATTGATGTAGGACAAGGAGATTCTTTTTTATTAACATCTAATAATAAGGCTATGTTAATAGATACAGGAGGAGTTATGTCTTATTATCAAGAAGATTGGATGCAGTATGAAAAAAGTAGCCAGGGTAAATATTTAGTTACCTTTCTAAATCAGTTAGGTATAACAAAATTAGATTACTTAGTCATAACTCATGGAGATTATGATCATGCTGGGGAAGCTTTAACTATAATGGATGAGATAGATGTGGGAACTGTTTTCTTTAATGGAAATGATTTAAATTCATTAGAGAAAAAAATATGGGTTAATTCTTCTAGTCATTATAAATTAAGAGAAGGAGATAGTTTCAGATTAGGTAACTTTAACTTTTTAGTTATCTCTAATACTTATACTGATGAAAATGATAGTAGTTTAGTTTTATATAGTACTATCGATAATAAGAAGTTATTATTTATGGGAGATGCAAGTATTAAAAGTGAAAAATATATTTTAGATAATTATAATCTTTCAGATATTACAATACTAAAAGTAGGACATCATGGTTCTAGAACTAGTAGTAGTGAAGAGTTTATAGATGTTATTAATCCTACTTATGCCTTAATATCTGCAGGGGTAGATAATAAATTTAATCATCCTCATAAAGAGGTAGTAGAAAGATTAGAGGAGAATGGTTCTTTAATTTATAATACCGGGGTAAACGGTATGGTTATGTTTGACTTTACTAACAATAAAATTAAAACTTGTACAAGATATAAAGTCCTAACAGTATTGGAAAAAAATAATATTTAATAAGAAACGACAAATTATTCGCTTCTTTTTTTATATACTTAAAACGGTGGTAGGAATGAAAGTATATTTAGATCTAATATTCTTTATTAATTTCATGTTTGATTTACTCCTTTTAATGACAGTTAGTATAGAGTGTAAAGTCTTTTCTAAAAAAAGAAGATTACTTATATCTTCATTTCTAGGAAGTCTTAGTACATTTCTTTTGTTCCTACCCTTAAATAATTTTTCTTTATTTCTTTTTAAAGTAGTAATAAGTATTATTATGATTATAGTTGATTTTAAAATAACATCTAAGGAACTATTTTTTTCTCTTATAAAGAGTCTATATGGTAATAGTATTATCTTAGGAGGACTTATCTACTTTTTAAATAATCAGTTTAGTTATAAACAAAAAGGTTTTATTTTTATCCATGATGGGACTAGTTTAAACTTAATAATTATCTTAATAAGTAGTCCTATAATCTTTTATCTATATCATAAAATGATGAAAAATGAAAAGAAGAAAAGAGAACTACTTCATAGTGTATCTATTAGGTGTAAAAAAGGTACTATTAATACATTAGGATTCTTAGATACAGGTAATAATATTAAAGATCCCTATAAGAGAAGGGGAGTTATTCTTATTAATTCTAGTGAAATTAATCTTAGTTTAGAAGAGTCTATTTTAGTGCCCTTTAAAACAGTAGATTCTAATAGTTTACTTAGATGTATAGAAATAGAGGAATTAAGGATAGATGATAATTTAATTACTAATAAATACCTATTAGGAGTTAGTCCTAAGAATATAGAAATAAAGGGAGCTTCTTGTATACTCCCTAATATAATAGAGGAGGAATTAAAATGATTAGTTTACTTTACTTAGTAGCATTTTTACTTGATAAATCATGTGAAATATTTTATGTAGGTAGTAGTGATATCTTACCAGAACCATTATCAAAAGAAGATGAAGAAGCATATCTTGTAATGGCTATGGATGGGGATATACATGCAAGAGATGTTTTAATTGAACATAATCTAAGATTAGTAGTATTTCTTGCTAAAAAGTATGAAAATACGAAAGTAGATTTAGAAGATTTAGTTAGTATAGGGACAATTGGGCTTATTAAAGGTATCAATACTTTTAAACCAGATAAAAATATTAAGCTTGCAACTTATGCATCACGTTGTATTGATAATGAGATATTAATGTACTTAAGAAAGATTAAGAAATCTAAAACAGAAGTAAGTATAGATGCCTCTCTTAGTTTAGATGCAGAAGGGAATGAATTACATCTAGAAGATATCTTAGGAACAGATGCAGATATTGTAACTAAAGGAATAGAAGAAGAGACAGATAAAAAATTAATGCTAGATGAAGTTATGAAGTTAAATCCAAGAGATAGAGATATTATCATACTAAGATATGGACTAATGGGACATAATGAATTAACCCAGAAAGAAGTTGCAGAACTACTTGGTATTAGTCAGTCTTATATATCAAGAATAGAAAAGAAAGTGATTAGGAGGTTAAAGAATATAGTTAAGTATTCGTAAGAGTTATGAAAAGTGAAAAGGATTATTTAATAAAAATGAGATATTTATATATGTTAAAACAAAGTAATAATTTAGGTATCGTTAATAATGATATTGATTTTAAGAATAAGTATTTTAAAGATTTAGAAGAGTTTAAAAGAAAATATATAGGAATTAAATAGAGATATTTAGTTCTTTTTATTGACTTATAGATTTTATTTTACTATAATTTAATTGATAATGATTATCAATAAGGTGTAGATATGGAAAGAAGAACAGTACAAAGACAAGAGATAATAGAAGTATTAAAAAATAACTATAATCATCCTACTATTAAAGAGTTGTGTGAACTAGTAAGTGATAAAAATATAGGACAAGCGACTGTTTATAGAACTGTTAATACTCTAGTTAATGATGATGTTATTAGAAGGATAGATTGTCCTGATGGAGTTCATTATGATTATAGAAAAGATCATTATCACTTTTATTGTCTTAAATGTAATAAAATTACTGACGTTTTTTTTGATAATAGTCTTATAGATAATTTATTATCATCTTCTAATTTAACTGATATTAAACATGTTAACTTAGTATTTGAAGGTATATGTGATAATTGTCAAAAACTAAATAAAGATACTGTTAACTCTTGAAGAAAAATTTATAAGTGTTAAAATAATAGTAGTATATTAATAGAGCTAGCTCTTTAATATAAATAATATGTAGAAAGAAGGTATATTAATGGAATTAAAAGGTTCAAAAACTGAACAAAACTTAATGACTGCATTTGCAGGAGAAAGTCAAGCTCGTAATAAATATACATATTACGCATCTAAAGCTAGAAAAGATGGTTATGAACAAATAGCAGCTATTTTTGAAGAAACTGCTAATAATGAGAAGGAACATGCTAAACTTTGGTTTAAAGAATTACATGGTGGAGATATTCCTGATACTATGACTAATTTAGAAGATGCTGCTGCTGGTGAAAACTATGAGTGGACTGATATGTATAAAGGCTTTGCTGAAACTGCTAGAGAAGAAGGATTTACTCGTTTAGCATTCCTATTTGAAAGTGTAGCAAAGATTGAAAAAGAACATGAAGAAAGATATTTAACACTTCTTAAGAATGTTAAAGATGATAGGGTATTCCATAAAGATGGAGACAAGATTTGGATTTGTCGTAACTGTGGACATGTATATGTTGGTAAAGATGCTCTTGAGGTATGTCCAGTATGTAATCACCCACAAAGTTTTATGGAAGTTAGAGCAAATAATTATGAATAAAAGGACTTGTCTAAGTTCTTTTTTCTGTTATCATTAAATTAACAAAAGATAAGGAAAGAAGGTAAAAATATGAGAAACCATGTTTACAATATGTTACTGGGGGGTGCTTTTTAGTAGTAATTTAGTTACTTTTTTTCATAGTGTAAGAAGAATAGAGTAAGAGATTATTCTATTCTTTTATAATGTCAAAATATTTGATATAAAGGATTTTGCGTACTAATATTAAGCATTAGAATAGAAATAATTGATAATATTAAGAGTAGTAAGGAGCTAGGAAATGAAAGAGTCTATAAAGAAAAATAAAAAGTTAATAATAATTGGAATTGCAATAATATTAATATTATTAATAGGAGTAGCTTTTGTGTATTTAACAACTACTTTATATGGTACTAAAGAATATGCTATTAGAGCAGGAAGTTTAGGATTAAAACTAGAAGAAGGAAATGAATTAGTATTAGAGAAAGTAATACCTTTAGAAGATAGTGAAGGCCAAAGTTTAAATGGTTTTAACTTTAGTTTAGTAAATGAAGGTGGTATTGATACAGATTATACTATTTATTTAGATGATATGGAATTAAACAGTGGTGAGACTAGAATGCCAGATTCTGCAATTAGGTATAGTTTAACAAAAGATAATGTAGTAGGAAATGCGAATGACTTAAGTAGTATGGGAGTAACTCCTAATAGAGCAGTAGATACAGGTACAATTGAACCAGATCAAACTTTAACATCAAGAGATATCATTAATTCTAAAATGAGATCAATTCTAGATGAAGCGACTGATCCTTGGGGTATTAAAGTAAATAGAGTAGAAGTTAAAAACATCATACCACCTCGTGATATTCAAGATGCTATGGAAAAACAAATGAGGGCAGAACGTGAAAGACGTGAAAAGATATTACAAGCGGAAGGTGAGAAGAAAGCTGCTGTATTAATCGCTGAAGGAGAAAAAGAAAGTACAGTTTTAAGAGCAGAAGCAGCGAAAGAAGCGGCTATTAAGAAAGCAGAAGGTGAAGCAGAGGCAATTATTAAAATTAAGAATGCGGAAGCTGAAGGTATTAGACTACTTAAAGATGCTAAAGCAGATGCTTCAGTATTAAAACTAAAAAGTTATGATGCCATGGTAAAAGTTGCTAATGGACAGTCTACTAAAATAATAGTTCCTAGTGAATTACAGAGTTTAGTAACAGCAGGAACAGTATTGAGTGAGACATTTAAAGAAGGAAAGAAATAATTTGAAATTTCCTTCTTTTTTTGGTATAATATGCCTCTAGAGAAAGGGGTATTACAATGATAGATTTAACTAGCGATAAAATTAGAACTGATATTGTTAAAAATAAGCTATCTTTTATTACAAAATTATATTTAACTAAAACTAATTATGCGAATTCCTTAGGTTGTAAATATTTAATGAAATTAAGTGATGACTATTACTATGTAAAAAAAGTAAATGAGTTAGAACTTTGTAACGAAATTGTAGGTAGATATTTATGTGCTAAAGTTGATCTTGAAACTACTACTTTAGAATTATTATTAGATAAAAATGAGATTAAAATCGCTACTCCTAATTATAGAAAACAAAATTTAAAATATAAAAATCCAACTGATGATGAGATTTTAGCTTTTAGTGAGGTGTACAATGTTAGTAAATTAAAATTACTACCTAAACCATATCAAAAAGAACAAGCTAAATTAATCACTCTAGATATTATGATGGAACAAACGGATAGATTTGGTAGAAATATGGAAGAGATAATCGATAAAAATATTATTCATCTAACACCAGTTATTGATTTTGCAAGGAGTTTTGGTGCTGTCTCTTTTAATTTTTATTATAATCCTTATATTAGTATACCGAAAGATGCAGAGAGTATTGATAGATTTTTAAACGATTTTCCTGAAGTTTATAAATACTTTTTAGAGATATTTAGTATAGGAACTGAAGAATTAGTAAATTGTATAGAAGCTAATTATCCAATAATGGTTGATGACAGGATTAAAGAAAACTATGATAAGGTTGTTTCGGGAAATCAAAAAATATTGAAAAAAATAGGTAATAGAACTATTTTATAAGCTAGCACTTAAATATTAAATTATGTTATACTGATATTGGGATGGGAGTATATTATGAATATAGATTTAGTGGAAATAGAGAATAAAAATAGTGAGCTTTTCTTTAATATAATAAATAAAGATAATAACGACATTGTAGGTATATTATTTACTGTAGAAAATCATATTGCCTATGAAGTTTATGAAAAATATAGAAATCAAGGTATTGCAACAGTTGCTTTAAAATTGATTACTGAAAGAATAGAAAAACCTATACTTGAAATAAAATATGATAATATTGCTTCTAAAAAGGTAGCATTAAAATCAGGTTATACTTTAGTAAGAAGAGAAACTTCTTATGATATTTATGAAGCTTCATGTAAAGGTAAAAGTAGATAATAAATTTTATTAGACTACTTTTCTTTTGCAAAAAACTATATATTTTTTATGATTTAAATAGTATAATGTAATCATAAGAGGGTGATACTTGTGTCTTATATTAGTGTTAAGAATCTAACTAAAATTTATAAAATGGGAGAAGTTACTATTAAAGCCTTAGATAATGTTTCTTTTGATATTGATGAAGGTGAACTTACGGTTGTATTAGGGCCAAGCGGAGCAGGTAAGACAACTATATTAAATATCTTAGGGGGAATGGACAAAGCTAGTAGTGGGAAAGTTATTATAGATAATAATGATATCGCTAAATATAATAGTAGAAAATTAACTGATTATAGACGTTATGATATAGGTTTTGTCTTTCAGTTCTATAATCTTGTAGGTAATTTAACTGCTATAGAAAATGTTTCTCTTGCTAGTCAAATATGTAAACATCCAATGGACTCTAGTGAAGCATTAAAAAGTGTAGGTTTACTTGATAGAAGAGATCACTTTCCTGCTCAACTTTCAGGCGGTGAACAACAACGTGTTTCTATCGCTCGTGCTATTGCAAAAAGTCCTAAACTATTACTTTGTGATGAACCAACAGGGGCTCTTGATTCTAAAACTGGTAAAAAAATAATAGAACTATTACAAGATACTTGTCATAAGACGAAAACAACTACTATAATTATCACTCATAATGCAGTTATTGCCGATATTGCTGATAAAGTTATTAAAGTTAAAAACGGTAAAATAGAAAGTGTTACTGTTAATAAGAACCCTAAACTTGTTAAGGAGATTGATTGGTGATGTTAATCTTTAAGAATAGTTTTAGGAAAATATGGAAGTCTAAAGGAAGATTCTTATCTTTAATCCTTATTGTAATATTAGGTACTTCTTTCTTTGCAGGAGTTAGAGAAACTGCTAGTGATATGATTAAGACTTTAGATAATTATTATGATGAGACTAATCTTTATGACTTTAAGATAGTTAGTACTATGGGTCTTACAGATGATGATATTAAATCTTTAGAAGAAATAGATGGTATAAAAGAAATAGAAGGAACTTACTCAATTGACACTCTAATAGATGGTGATGCAGTTAAAGTTAGTGCATTATCAGATATTAGTAAAGTAACATTAGTAGATGGTAGAATGCCTAAAAGTAATAGTGAATGTCTTGGTGAAGATGAATCATTTAAAATAGGAGATAATGTTACAATAGAAGATGATACATATCTTGAAAATAATACTTGTAAAATAGTAGGAACTATTAATAGTAGTAGTTATATTTATGAAAATAAAGGCTTGTCTTCAGTAGGTGATGGTAAACTTGATAGTTTGTTATATGTTCCTAAAGATAACTTTAAATTAGATTATTATACAGAAGTTTATCTAATAGTAGATAATGCTAAAGAAGAATTATCTTATAGTGATAGTTATGATGAAATTATAAGTAAAGTAAATAAGAAATTACAAAAGTTAAAACCTTTAAGGGAGACAGCTAGATATGAAGAAATTCTAAAAGAAGCGATGGATAAAGTAGTAGAAGCAGAGAATGAACTTAATAGGATAAAGAGTGAAAATGAAACTAAGTTTAATGATGCTTTAACTGAGTTAAATTCTAATAAAATAAAACTTGATGAAGGATTAGAAGAATATAACAGTAATTTAAATACTTTAAATAAGACTAAGGAGTCTACAGAATCAGAACTTAATAATGGTTTTAGTGCTTTAGAAAATGCTAAGACAGAGTTTAATAATGCTTTAAGTAGTGTAGGGCTTACAGTAGATAGTTTAGGGCCTACACTTGATACAATAAATGCTACTATTACAGAGTTAGAAAAACAGTTAGAAGGACTTGATCCTAGTGATAGTTTATATGAAACATTAAATGCTAGACTTAATGAACTTAAAAATAATAAAACTAATATTGAGGCATTAATAAGTACTAATAATACTTTAATAGAACAAGAAAATACTTTAAATAGTTCTTTAAGTACTTGGAATAATGAATATAGTAAAGCTTTAAAAGAATTGAATAGTGCTAAAAGAGAAATAGATAATGGTTATATTGAATTAGAAAAGGGTTATGATGAATATAATACTAACTATAATCTATACTTAGAAGAAGTTTCTAATTATGAGAATGAGATAAATGATGCTAAAAATGAGATTCAAAATATAGAGAAACCTGTTTGGTATTTATTAACTAGAGAAGATTTAACAGGTTATACTAGTTTTTATGAAAGTGCTACTAAAGTAGATTCTATCGCTGCCGTATTTCCAATATTCTTTATTTTAATAGCATTTCTTATGGCTTTTAATACTATGAATAGAATGATAGAAGAAGAAAGAAGTGAGATAGGGGCTTTTATATCTTTAGGTATTAGAAAATCTACCATTGCCTTTAGTTATTTACTATATGTTTTTATCGCTTGTGTTTTAGGTCTTGTTATAGGACTAAGTATTGGTTATACTTTAATACCAAGAATACTTTATACAGTGTATTCTGCATCCTTTACAATACCAGAACTATCTACTTATGCTAATCCATATGCTTGTCTAATCATTGTCTTAACAACAATTATCTTAATGAGTTTAGTAGTATTTATTACTCTTATTAAAGACTTTAAATTAGCACCTGCAACTATATTAAGACCAGAATCTCCTAAGAATGGTAAAAAGATATTATTAGAGAGAATTAAACCATTTTGGAGACATTTATCATTTTCTTGGAAGATAACTTTACGTAATTTATTTAGATACAAGAAAAGAATCTTTATGACTGTTTTAGGTATTGCAGGATGTACTGCTTTACTTCTTACAGGTTTTGGTATAAAAGATAGTCTTAGTGATTTACTTGAAATACAGTATGGAGAAATAACTCATTATGATGCAACTTTAGTCTTAAATGATGATGTTAATGAAGATGATGTTAATGAAGATGATGTTACTAAATCTTTAAGCGATAATGATATAACTAATTATATAAATACTAATATATCTAGTTTTACTTTTAAAGCGAATAATAAGAATTTAGACTTTACTTTAAATGCCTTTATGAATGATGAAAAGATTAACGATTATGTAACTTTAAAGTCTGTTGATGGAAGTGATTTAAACTTAAGCGATGATGGGGTTATTATTACAGAAAAGATGGCTGATTTATTAAATGCTAAAGCAGGAGAGAATATTAGTATTAGAAATAGTGATAATGAATTATTTATTGTTAAAGTAAAAGGAATATGTAAAAACTATATAAGTAATTTTATGTATATGAATAATACTTATTATGAAGAGATATTTAATGATGACGAGTTTAATAGTTATCTTGTTAATCTAAAAGATTCTACTAATGAAGAAAAACTATCTAATAATCTATTAGATACTGGATACTTTGGAGCGATACAGTATACTGATGATAATATGGAAATGTTTAATGATATTATCGCTGGTATGAATAATATAGTCTATCTAATAATAGCATTTTCTAGTTTTCTTGCTATAACAGTTTTATATAATCTAACAATTATTAATATCAATGAAAGAAAAAGAGAGATAGCGACTCTAAAGGTCTTAGGCTTTAGAGATAAAGAAGTATCTAGTTATGTATATAGGGAAACTATTATTCTAACTATAGTAGGTATTATAGTGGGAATATTCTTAGGCTTTTCTTTAAATACCTTTATCTTAATGATAGCAGAGACTGATGAAATACTATTTATTAAGACAATTAAACCATTAAGTTATGTTCTATCATTTATAATTATTATAGTATTTAGTGTTATAGTTCAAGTAATAACATATTTTATCTTAAGAAGAATAGATATGATAGATTCATTAAAATCAGTAGAGTAGAGAATAAATCTTAAACCTATTTATGTTACAGATTTATTTATAATAATCTTCGGTATCCCGTGTGGACCGAAGACTTTTTGTTGAAAAAGAAAAAAGGACTTGATATTCCTTTCAACCTAACTGAAGTGATTTAATATCATACATCAGTTATAGACCTGACAAAGTTTTTAACTTTCGGTATAAATAGTATAACATATATTTTTACTATTTGTGTAATTATATTTTAAGTTGTTAGGTTAAAGCCCTTTCCTGGGTTCCTATCTAGAATAGAATAAAGGGAAGGGAGAAAATTATGAATAGAGATTTTAATTATAACTATAATTACTATCCAAACAATATGGATAGAGATATGAATAATCCTAAATTCTTTACTGAAAAAGAGGGTTATTTAAGAGGTAATATGTTTAGAAATTTATATAGTCAGTATAAGAATTATGAACCTCAAACTTTAAGACCTACTACAGAACAAGAGGAGATGTTTTTAAGAATGTCAGAAGCAGAGTTTGCTGCTCATGACCTTAATTTATATTTAGATTTATATCCTAATGATGGTAATGCACTAGACTTATTTAATAAGTATAGAAAAGAAGCGAATAGATTGATGATGGATTATGAAGATAAGTATGGTCCAATTCTAGTTAGTAGTGATAGTCTAGATACAAGTCCGTTTTTATGGCAAACATTAATATTTCCTTGGAATATGGAGGGGTTAAGTAATGTTTAAATATGCTAAGAGATTACAATATCCAGTTAATATTAAGAAAAAGGATATTAATATGGCTAAACAGTTAATTACTCAGTATGGTGGTAGTAATGGAGAACTTGCTGCAGCACTTAGATATCTTAATCAAAGATATACTATGCCTGATCAAAAAGGACAAGCATTGTTAACAGATATTGGAACAGAAGAACTTGCACATGTGGAAATGATCTCTACAATGGTATATCAACTTTTGAAAGATGCTACTGTAGAAGAATTAAAAGAAGCAGGACTTGCTTCAAACTATGCAGAACATAGAAATGCTCTATATCCTACAGATGCTAATGGAGTACCATTTACAGTTGCCTATTTTGCAACAACAGGAGATCCATTAGCAGACATTATGGAAGATATGGCTGCAGAACAAAAAGCAAGAGCAGTATATGAAAATTTAATAGACCTTACAGATGACCCTGATGTTATTGGACCTCTATTATGGTTAAGACAAAGAGAAATAGTTCATTATAATGCTTTTGAAGATTTATTTAATTACTATGATAAAATGTTAAATAATAAAAGATAGATGATTTTATTCGTCTATCTTTTTTTACCATTATTTTTTTCATCATTATTTGCTTTTGCTATTAAATCACCAGTATAGTCATCAACCTTTTTTTCTAGTTGTCCTTCATCAATTATTTCTGTTAATGGTTGTAATAAAACATGAGAAAATTCATGCCATTTTGTTTCTTTTAGTTCTCTTTTGTTAGGATTATTATAAATAATAGTATTAATTTTTTCTAAGTTAAGCAGTTTGTCTTCGTTATATTGTTTAAATTTAAATAAAGTTATTCCTAGAGCAATAGTAATTGATTCTGTATTTCTTTTTCTAAGAAGAGCATCTGAATATTCAATACTAGCATTTTTCATTTTTAATAAAAATTCTATAACATCATTTAAGCCTTTAGTTGAAAAAACGACTTGTAAATACTCAATTACATCTTTATATTCAGTATCATTTAATTTGGTAAAGTAATTATTATTAATTAAACTAGATAATTTATTAGTAAAAGTGGTGTTATTATCTTCAGTATAAGAGAAAAAGTCTAGTAAATATGCTCTTTGTAATTCAATATCAGCTTGTTCATTTATAAATTCACTTTGTTTATAAAGTTTAATACTTTCAACAGCAAAAGCATTTGTTAGTTCATTTTTTGTTTTTGCTTTTTCTTTTTGTTTATATAGTTTTATAGAACTATTTAATACCTGTTTTGCTTTTTTTTCTAATTCTAAATGTTTTATAAGACTTCTAAGTGCTTCATTGTTTCTATGAGACAATATAGTGTTAATAATATCTTTTTTCTTCATTTTATTAATATCTGAAATTGTATTATTGTTTTGCTTATTATTTATATCATTTTGTTTCAAAGATAATCTTGATATTTTATCAAAAAATTCTTCTTTAGTTACTTTTTCTTCATTAATTTTATATATATCTTTATTTCTATCATCACTGTATTCTGCAATTTCAGAAACATAGGTAGTTCCATCAGAAAGTGTTAAACGCTCATGTGAATAGCCAAGTGGTTTTCCATCATAGCTTCTTTTTTGACTTGGTATATATTGATATGTATCACCGTTCTGTTTATCACGATACAGCATTATTCCATAAGAATCGAGAGGTACTATACGTTCAGGTAGTAGGTTTATACCTTTTTTTAAATTTCTAACTATATCTTCTGATGCAAAAACAGAGTATCGTTCATTACTTTTTTGCATTATTATTCCCCCCTTTATAAAAGTATTGTTATTATACTATAAGATAGTATTTTTGTCAAATTAACTTATGCTAAGACAAAGTCTAAAAATTCTAGTTCTTGTATAAAACCTTAATCTCTGATAAAATGATAAGAGTAAAGAGTGGTGTTTTAAATGTACTTGAAAGAAATTATAACAAATGGTTTTAAATCTTTCGCTGATAAAATGGAAATAAAACTAGATGATGAAGTTACTTGTATTGTGGGACCTAATGGTAGTGGTAAGAGTAATATCGTTGATGCTGTTCGTTGGGTATTAGGAGAACAATCAGTTAAAAACTTACGTGGTGATGGGGGCATGAGTGATGTAATATTCGCTGGAAGTGCGTCACGTAAATCTAAAAATGTCGCTAGTGTAGAACTTATCTTTGATAATAGTGATCACTATCTAAAAATAGACTACAGTGAAGTTAGTATTAAAAGAAGAGTCTATAGAAGTGGTGAGAATGAATACTTTATTAATAATAATAAAGCAAGACTAAAAGATATAGTTAATCTTTTTCTAGATAGTGGTGTTGGTAAAGAATCATTTAATATTATTTCTCAAGGAGAAGTATCTAAAATAATTAGTGAAAGTACTGATGATAGAAGAGTTGTTTTTGAAGAGGCAGCAGGTATTTTGAAATATAAAAAGCGTAAAGAAGAAGCTTTAAGAAAACTAGATAAGACAAATGATGCACTTGACAGAGTAGAAGATATTATTAAAGAGTTAGAAGTACAAGTAGAGCCTTTAAAAGAACAAAGTGAGAAAGCAAAAGAATATAAAACTCTTAAAGAAGAATTAGAAAACCTTGAAATAGCTTTAATCGCTTATGATATTTATAATCTATCTACTAATGAAGAGATATTAAAGAAAGAAAAAGATGCTCTAGATAAAGAGATAGTAGATTTAGAGAGTACTGTTAATAAAGATAGTGGTGTCTCTTTAAAGAAAAAGACAGATTTATTCAACTTAGAGAAAGACTTGGAATTTACACAAAAAGAGTTACTTAATAAAACAGAAGAGATAGGTAAATTAAACGTACAACTTAATATCTTAAAAGAACAAAGAAAGAATAAAGATACTACTAAAGTAGAAGAAGAGTTAAGAACCTTAATAGATGAGAAAGGTAAGATTAGTAAAGATATTAGTGTTTTAGAAGATGAGATAAATATTATAAATCAAGATATTTCTAATATGAATGATGATATTAACTCTAGTAAGAATAACCTTAAAGGTCTTAAATTAACTCTAAAGAATTATGAACAGACACAGAGTAAGCAAGATAGAGATATCTTAACTAATAAACATAAAGTAGAGTTGTTAAGGTTAGAAGCAGAAAGAGGTAATAATTTACCTAATGCTATTAAGAAAATACTAGAAGAAGATAAATTACAAGGAATTTACGATATTATAGGTAATGTTATTAAGACTAAAGATGAGTATGTAAGATGTTTAGATGTTGCAATTAGTAGTAGTAAAAACTTTGTTATAGTTAAAGATGAAGATAGTGCTAAAGAGGCAATTAGATATTTAAAGAATAATAATCTAGGAAGAGCGACATTCTTTCCTATTAATGTTATTAAGAAAAGATATATAGATGAAAATACTAAACACATATTAGAAGGATTAGATGGATATATTGGTGTCCTAGCAGACTTAGTTACTACAGATAAAGAATATAAAAATATTGTCTATAATCAATTAGGACTTGTACTGGTAGCAGAAGACATGGACACTGCTTTAAGAATAAGTAGAAAGATAGATAGACGTTATAAAGTAATTACTCTAGCAGGTGATGTTATTAATGTAGGAGGATCAATGACAGGAGGTGCTAACTATAAAGGAAGAAGCTCTGTTATGATTAATCAAGAGATTACTAACTATATTAATATAATTACTAGTCTAGAAGAATCTAATAAGAAAATTAGTCTTGATATTAACGATACTAAAGAAGATATAAGAAAATTAGAAGATAAGATATATCTAAAAGAAAAGGACTTAAAACTATTAATAGATGATGTTACTAATAAAAATCATGCTCTAATAAGTAATAAAGATACTCTTAGTAGTATTAGTGATAATATTGATAATCTATCAAGTAATGAGAATACTCTTGATACCAAAGAAGAAGAGTTAGTAACTAGGTTCTATGATTTAGAAAGCTTTAAAGAAAAATTAGACCTTAAACTAACTACTCTTAAGAAAGATATAAAACTATTAAAAGAGAAAATCGAAGAAGATGAAGAGAAGAGTAAATATAAGAATAATTTAATTAGAAAGACTGAAGAGAAAAGAAATAGTTTAGATCTTAAACTTAAAGAAATAGATGTAAAATTAGATAATTTACTTAATACTTTAAGTAGTGAGTATTCTATTACTTATGAAAAAGCTAGAAAAGATTATGAACTTGATATAGAAGAAAAAACTGCTAGAAGCAAAGTAAGTAACTATAAAGCTAGAATTAAAAGTCTTGGTATGGTTAATTTAGCAGCGATTGATGAATATGAAAGAGTTAATACTAGATATATGTTTTTATTACATCAAAAAGAAGATTTATCTAAAGCGATTGCAACACTTCTTGAGATTATGAATGAGATGGATGAAGTTATGAAAGAAGAGTTCTTAAAGACTTTTGAGCTTATAAGAAAAGAGTTTAAAGAAGTCTTTAGAGCATTATTCCATGGTGGAGAAGCAGATTTAAAGTTAACTAGCGATGATATCTTAACGACAGGAATAGAAATAGTTGCATGTCCTCCAGGTAAGAAATTAACTACTATTAGTTTATTATCAGGAGGAGAAAAGACTTTAACTGCTATTAGTCTATTATTTGCAATAATCAATGTTAGAACGGTGCCATTCTGTGTCTTTGATGAAGTAGAAGCAGCATTAGATGAAGCGAATGTTATGGAGTTTGGTAAGTATCTAGCTAATTACAAAAATAAAACTCAGTTTTTAATAATTACTCATAAGAAAAAAACAATGGAATATGCAGATACTTTATATGGTATTACAATGCAAGAGTCTGGTGTTTCTAAACTCGTTAGTGTAAAATTAACTAATAATGAAGAATTAATATAGTATAAATTAATTTATTATGTTAGAATAGCTTTAAGTAAAACAATGGAGGGACGGTTTATGGAAGATAAAAATGAAATTTTAATAAAAAAATATCAGTTTATATTAGAAGAATTAAAAAATATTGGAGATATTTATAATGGTAGAGGTTATTTTCCAGATGCAGATATGACTTTTTTCGAAGAAAGAGATTGTGAAGTAACTAACTATGATTTCGGTATAGAGGAATTTGAAGTGAAAAAAGTCTCTGATGGCCCTATAAAAAATAAGACAATCAAAAGAGAAAAATCACATAGTTAAATCTATTGAGTGAAAATTAATTAAGTATTGCATATGAAAGAAGGTAATAATATTACTATCAATATTAGCATTAACACATGCCTACTTTAGAACAGAATTATAATGCTATATGTATAAGTGATAGTGAAGGATTATCGTTAGAAGGTTCAAGTTTTAAACTAATAAATAATGGGAGTAGGGATGTTGATTATACAATATAGAATATTAGACTTTGTGGGATTTAGGAACAGTAGGTAATGATAATTCTTATAGATTAGCAAAGTATATAGATATTGATATGAGTAGTTTAACTTCTAATATAGTTACAACAAAAGTAGGCATATTAAGATTTGGACAATTAATGAAGTGCCAATTTAATGGGTATAGAAATAATGCACAGAGCTTGTGTTAGATATCTTGTTTAAATTGAATTAGCAAATTATAAAAAGGTACTGGTTTCTTTCAGTACCTTTTAAAATGTTATAATTGATAAAACTATTAAAGCAGAATTATGTATAGCATGCATTATAATAGATGGATAAATACTTTTAGTATCATAATAAGTTAAAGCAAAGAAGAAACCTAGACTTCCATAAGGAATAACATATAAGTACTCTAAAATATTACCACTACCTATTACATGTAATAGACCAAATATTAATCCAGAAGCAGTTGCATATACCCATTTATTCTTAAATATCTTAGATACACCTTTTCTAAATGTTATCTCTTCTGCTATTGGTGCAAGTATACCTGCTGTAAATAACATTAAATATGGATTAGAACTAACTAAAGTCTGTACTGCTGCTTCGTTACTAGAAGTACTTAAATCAGTAATTAAACCTATCGCTACATTAGAAATACACATAATCATAAGACCTATAAACCAGTACTTAAAAGCAGTATCCATACTTAATTTCCAACTATTTTTAAAAGTCTTAAATTCTTTTTTTAACTCTTTAAAATATAGAACTACTAATATTAATACTAATATTAAATCAGTAAAAGTATTAACAATCGCTAAATCACTTGCTGTATAATTATTAACATTAATATTAAATAAGGCAATTGGTATTACTTGTAAATAACTGCTAAAATAAAATATAAGAAATGTTATTAATCCTTTACATATTTCTAATACTCGTTCTTTTTTCATTTGTCATCACCTACTATATAATAATATCATTAAATAACTGTTTTGACAAAACTATTTTTATATAGTATAATTAGTTCCAAGAAAGGAGTGAAGTTTAAAAAACTTCGCTCTTTAGTTTGTAAGGAGGTATTATGGAAAATAAAGTAAAAGCTTTAGTAGATGATAAAATTAAAGACTTAGGGCTATTTGTAAGTAGTGTTTATTATTCTACTGAAGAAGGGGTTAAAACATTAAATATTGAACTTGATAGTGAAGAGATAATCGATGTTAATAAAATAACAGAGGCAACTGAAATTATTAATCCTATTATGGATGATAATAACTTATGTAATGATATAGATGTATTAGATATACATTCTAAAGAGAAAGGAGATATGTAAAATGAATGGAAAAGAATTTCTTAAAGCAGTTGACTTAGTAGTTAAAGAAAAACATATAGATAAAGAAATTATCTTTGAAGCGATGAGAAATGCTTTAACTAGTGCTTATAAGAAGAATGCTAAAAGTAAAAATAATAATGTAAAAGTCTTAATTAATGAAAATAATGGAGATATAAAAGTATATTCTTATCTTACTGTTGTACCTGATGATAAAATGACTAAAGAAGAGTATGAAGATGCTTTATTTGAACGTTATGCAGAAGATGAAAATCTTGATACAGAAATAAGTGAAAAAGAGTTTAAAGAAGAAGAAAAAGCTAAGGAAAAGGATGAAGAAGAAGAAAAGATTAGTTTCTTTAATCCAGGTACTGAGATTAAACTTAGTGATGCTAGAAAGTTAGATAAAACTGTTAATGTTGGAGATACTATTGATACTGAAGTTACTCCTAAAGACTTTGGTAGAGTTGCAGCAAGTACTGCTAAACAAGTTGTTATTCAAAAGATTAGAGAAGCAGAACGCTCTAGTATTACTGATGAGTTTGGAGATAAACAAGATGAATTACTTGTTGGTACAGTTGCACTAGAAGATACAGATAACTACTTTATTGACTTAGGACGTACTAATGGTATTTTACCTAAGAAAGATATTATACCAGGTGAACATATTGAAATGGGTAGTCAGATTAAAGTTTATGTTACTAAAGTAGATAATAATGGTAGAAGCTTACTTGTACTACTTAGTAGAAGGCATTTTGGCTTTGTTAAAAGATTATTTGAAAGTGAAATACCAGAACTAGTTGATGGTACAGTGCTTCTATATAGTGTAGCAAGAGAAGCAGGTGTTAGAAGTAAAGTAGCAGTATATTCAGAAAACCCTAAAGTGGATCCTATTGGAGCATGTATTGGAGAAAGAGGTAGCCGTATTGCCAATATCATTACAGAGCTTAATGGTGAGAAAGTAGATATTGTTAAATACGATAGTGATCCTGCAGTATTTATAGAAAATGCTTTAAGTCCTGCTAAAGATTTAACAGTATTAATTACTGATCCTAAGAAGAGGGAAGCTTTAGTAATAGCAGATGGTGATAATTTCTCACTTGCTATAGGTAGAAAAGGTCTTAATGCTAAACTTGCTACTAGACTTACTAAATATAAAATTGATATTAAAACTAGTGAGCAAGCTAAGGAAATGGGTATTAGTATAAAATCAGAATAGGAGGTAGTTATGAAAACAAGAAAAATTCCTCTTAGAAGTTGTGTAGTAACAGGAGAAAAATTAGATAAACGTGAACTACTTAGAATAGTTAGAAGTAAAGATGGAGAAGTTAAAGTTGATTTAACAGGAAAAATGAACGGTAGAGGTGCATATATTAAAAGAGATGTAAAAGTCTTAGAAGAAGCGATTAAGAAAAAAAGCTTAGAGAGAAAATTAGAATGTAATATTAGTAATGAGGTATATGATGAAATAAGAAAAATATTAGAGTGAGGTGATTTTATGACAATAAAAGAATATGCAGAAGATATTAGTAGAAGTGTGGAAGATATAGTTAAACATATGGAAAGTCTTGCTATGGATACAAGTGATTTAGATAGAGTTCTTAGTGATGATGAAGTAATACTTTTAGATAATTCTTTTCAAGATGAAGAAGATTATGTAGAAACTAATCCTGATGAAGAGATGCTTAATGATTATAATTTAGATGAGAAAGCAGAACAAATAGCATATGAATCTAATCTTACTAATGATAATCTAGTTAAAACAAGTAAGGTTAAAAAAGCTAAGAAGCAAGAGAAAGATAAGAGTAACTTTAAACAAGAAAGAAAGAAGATATATAAACATAAAGAGAAGTTACAAAGTAATGAGCAAGTAGTAGATGAGAATGTTTTACTATATAAAGAAGGTATGACAGTATCAGATTTAGCTAATCTTTTAGATGTTTCTACTGGGGAAATTATTAAAAAATTAATGGGATTAGGAATAATGGCTACTGTTAATAATAGTGTTAGTTTTGATACTGTTGAATTAATCGCTCTAGATTATAATAAAACAGTTAAAAAAGAAGAACAAGCTGACATTTCTAACTTTGAAAATTATGAAATAGAAGATAGAGAAGAAGATTTAGTAGAACGTCCTCCGGTTGTAACTATAATGGGACATGTTGATCATGGTAAAACAACACTTCTTGATTATATTAGAAAAAGTAATGTTGCAAGTGGAGAAGCTGGTGGTATTACTCAAGAAATAGGTGCTTATCAAGTAGAATGTAATGGTAAAAAGATAACCTTTATAGATACTCCAGGACATGCTGCTTTTACAGAGATGAGAGCAAGAGGTGCTAGTGTTACTGATATAGTTATCATTATAGTAGCAGCAGATGATGGTATAATGCCTCAAAC
This sequence comes from uncultured Mycoplasmatota bacterium, assembly GCA_946498975.1. GTDB lineage: Bacteria > Bacillota_I > Bacilli_A > RF39 > UBA660 > Onthousia. The sequence goes on along the minus strand of CAMMQC010000001.1, from coordinate 7,542 downwards.
TAAAGAAGCAATTGATCATGCTAAAGCAGCAGGTGTTCCTATTATTGTATGCATAAATAAAATAGATAAACCTGAAGCTAATATAGATAGAGTTATGACAGGACTTGTAGAAGCAGGACTTACTCCAGAAGAATGGGGTGGAGATACTATTGTAACTAAGATATCTGCTAAAACAGGTGAGGGTGTTGATGAATTATTAGAAAATATTCTATTAATTGCTGAAATGCAAGAATTAAAAGCTAATCCTAATCGTTATGCAACTGGGGCTGTCCTTGAAAGTAAAATGGATAAACATGTAGGAGCAGTTGCAACTTTACTTATTTCTAATGGTACTTTAAGATTAGGTGATCCTATTGTTGTAGGAACAGCTTTTGGTAAGGTTAGAACGCTTAAAGATGATTTAGGAAGAAACATAACTACTGCTCCTCCATCTATGCCAGTAGAGATAACAGGACTATCTAGTGTTCCAAGTGCTGGAGATAAATTCATGGCATTTGAAACTGAAAAACAAGCTAAACAAATAGCAAGTGATAGAGCCTTAAGAGAAAAAGATGCTGATACTAATAGAACTGGTATGAGTCTAGAAGAGTTATTCGGTAAGATAAATGAAGGCCTTAAAGAGATAAATGTAGTCTTAAAAACAGATACTAATGGTAGTTTAGAAGCAGTAAAATCTTCACTAGAAAAAATAGAAGTAGAAGGAGTTAAAATAAATGTTATTAGAGGAGCAGTTGGTGGTATTACAGAAAGTGATATTGTCCTAGCATCCGCTTCTAATGCTCTAATAATAGGTTTTAATGTTAGAGGAAATAATAAAGTATTAGATATGGCTAAACAATATAGTATCGAAATTAGAATTTATGATATTATCTATAAATTAGTAGAAGATATGGAAAAAGCTATGAAAGGTATGTTAGAGCCTATTTATGAAGAAAAAGTTACTGGTACTGCTGAGATACGTCAACTATTTAAATTTTCTAAAGTTGGTATGATAGCAGGTTGCCATGTAACTTCTGGTACTATTAAAAATAATGATAAAGCTAGAGTAGTAAGAGATAGTATAGTAATTTATAATGGCTCTATAAAGTCACTTCAACATGAAAAAGACGGGGTTAAAGAAATGTCTAAAGATCATGATTGTGGACTTACTTTAGATAATTTCCAAGATTATAAAGAAGGAGATATCATTGAAGTATATGAACTTGTAGAAGTAGAAAGATAAAAAGTAGGGTAGCTCCCTACTTTTTAGTTTCACTTAAATTAAAATCTTCTGCTTCTGTTTTTCATCTATATAATTATTTCTAGACATCTTTAAACACTTTTTAGTTAGAGATATAACTTTAATCTCTTCCATTTTTGTAATCATAGCAACTTCACTACTAGTAAAAAATCTTTTATCAAAATAACCTAATCTAAGAGCAAGAACTAATTTTTCTTTTAAAGTACATTGCTCTACAAAGTCTCCAAAGATAGACTCTTCAAGTCTTTTGATACCTTCTAATATATCATCACTCATTTGCTCTTTAAACTCTAAATTATTAACAGAAATACTATTATCACCATTAAAACTATCCCTAGTAATAAACTCATCAGTAAAATTAGACCATAATAATTCATCTAAATTAGTACCTACAATCATATTTTTAACAACTTTAATAGTAGAAGTAGTTTTAACAAATTCTATCATCTTAGGTTGTAAGTTAAGCTTCTTTAGGATTTCTTCTTCACTTTGATAAATAAGATTATTATCTTCTATTAAACAAAACTCTTGTAAAAAGACTATTTCATTTTCTGTAAATCTAATAGCAAGATTATTAATATAATCATCTAAGATTAGGTCAGGGAACTTTCTTAAAGCATCTCTTTTAAGAGATTCATTTTCTTCTAATTGTTTAAATAATATTCTCTTAACAGTATAATAACTCTTTTCATTCGCTAATTCTAAAGTATCTGCCATTTCCTTATCAGAAAGCTTTTTTTCTAATAGAGTAAGTAATTCTATATTTTTATCACTCAGTTTAGTTTTTCTCTTTTCCTTTATTAATACAATATGAGGATATTTTCTCTTAATCTTTAATTCCAATATTTTATTATTGTTAATTCTCGCTAATAAATCATATTTTCTATTAACAAAACTAGCTTCACTTTTAAAACCTGCTATAGCAGCAAGCTCTCTATTTGTTAAGTTTGGATTGTCATTTAAAGTTTCTAATATTTTTAACTCTATTAAAGAAAGGCTTAAATCATCTTTTTTCTTTTTATTATCAACTAATTCTAAATCATTTAAATTAGTAAGAACTAAAGATACTTTTTCTAATAGATATCCACTTTCATTTAACTTATTAATAGCATTCTTTAATATACTATTAAAAGACTTAATATTTTTAAATACATCTTCTTTAATTAATTTCTCATCTTCAATTACCTTTTTATAAGAATATTCATCTACAAGTGCTAAAGCTTTAAATTCATAATATGTTAATCTAGGCATATCTATTAAAGTTTCAATACCTAAATTAGGATATAACTCATTAACAGTATCAAAAAAGTTTTTATTAGTCCTAAGTTTACTAAAGAATCTATTTCTCTTATCAACAAAACTAGCGACACTATCAAAACTAGCTTCTTTTATTTTTTCACAGGTTATTTCATTTTTATTATAACTATCTAATAATTTTAGCATTGTAATATCATCTTTATTAAGATGGGCTTTTCTTTTAAAATCACTAGTTACAATATGTTTAACTGCTATATCTTCTTTAATATCTAAAGAAATATTAAATACTTTACTTTTTCTTATAAGAGCATTCTTAATATTAGGATATCTATCTAATAAAATAGTTAAATTATTTTCTGTCTTTAATAGTTTAAAGATATTTTTTAATTCATTTTTAATATCAATAGTAGTTTTATCATATTTCTTTGCAAGGGCTTTAAAATCCATCTTTTTCTTTAGATCACCACAGTATTCTACTAATAAAATAATCTGCTTTTCAGATATAACAACTGCTTTCTTTTTAAAGTAATCATTTCTATCTTTAAGTATTTCTTTATAATTAGGAAATATTTTATCTAAATTATTATCATTATTAAGAGACTCTATAATATCTATAACCTCATCAATTTTGATAGAGAGCTTAGTAGCGATATCTATTTTAGATAAATATTTATTATTTTCTTTAGTTAAATATAGTTTAATAACTTCATATTGAAGTTTATTTAAGTATCCGGTTTCCGTCTTTTTATCTTTATTCTTTATAACTGCTTTTATATGAAATAAGAAAGGTATCTTAACATCATCTGTATATGTATCTAAAGCATTATTAAAGATATCATTAATAATAGTATCATTGATTTCCATATTGTTTTTCTTTAACTCTTCTTTTATTTTTTCTTTAAAGAAATTACGTCTATTACTACTTTCACTTTTTAATTCATTTACTAATTCTCTGTTTTTTGACATATAAATTCCCCCTAACAAAGCATATTATATCTAAAATTTAAAAAATATGCTATACTTAATTAGAAGAAAGGACTGATTTTAATGAATATAAAGATAGAAAGAATTAATCATATGATTATGGAAGAAGTAAGTAAGATATTAATGTTAGAAGTAAAAGATGAAAGATTTAAGTTTGTAACTGTTACAGATTGTGGTACTTCTAATGATTTAAGTTATTGTAAAGTATATGTAACTGTCTTAGAGCAAGAAAAAAAGGAGGAGACTTTACAAGCTTTAAATAATGCTAGTGGTTTTATTAGAGGAGAGCTTGCTAAAAGAATAGAGATAAGAAATATTCCTGAGCTTAAGTTTATATATGATGAATCTGTTTTCTATGGAGAGAAAATTGATAAGATTATAGATGAAATAAATGAGGGATAAGATGAATTATAAAATCTTAGTTAATAAAGATAATTTGTATGATAAAAATAATTTTTCTAATATAGAGTTTAGAAAAATAACTAATATAATAGGTGAAGAGTATTTACTTGAAAAAAGAACATTAAAGGCTTTTCTTAGTTTAAAGAAGGATTTAGAAAAAGATAATATTTTTATTGATATAATAGGTGGTTATAGAACTATAAAAGATCAAGAAATGATAATTAATGATTATATTAACAAATATGGAGAAGATTATACGAAGAAATATGTCGCTCCTATTAAAGCAAGTGAACATCATACAGGGTTATGTTTTGATATTGGCTTAATTATTAATAATAAGTTAATATATGAAAATGATGAACTATTTACTAATGAAGAGATTTATAAAATAATTATAAGTATTTTACCTAATTATGGTTTAATACTTAGATATCCTAAAGGTAAAGAAGAAATAACTGGTTATAACTATGAACCTTGGCATTATAGATATGTTGGTAAAAGCACCGCTAAAATCATAATAGATAATAACCTAACATTAGAAGAATATAATGAACTTTATAATAAGAGTGGAGTTTTACTAGTAAATAAACCTAAAGGATTAACTTCAAGAGATGTTGTTAATGAAATAGGAAGAGTTTTTGATACTAAGAAAGTAGGACATAATGGAACACTTGATCCAATGGCAGAAGGATTACTTGTTATTACTATTAATAAGGCAACTAAAATAAATGAATTACTTACTTGTACTCTTAAAGAATATATTGCAGAAGTAAAAGTAGGAGTTGAAACTGATACTTTAGATTTAGAAGGTAAAGTAGTAAAGACAAGTAAAAAACGAGTATCTAAAGATATGCTAGAAGCTTTATTCAATAATTTTCCAAGGGAATATCTACAAGAAGCACCAAAGTACTCTGCAATTAAAGTAGATGGTAAGAAACTATATGAGTATGCTAGAAGTAATAAAGATATAGAATTACCTAAAAGAGAAGTTATGATTAAAGAATTAGAATTATTAGATTATAAAGAAGATTCTTTTAAGTTTAGATGTGTTGTATCTAAAGGTACTTATATTAGAAGTTTAATTAAAGATATGGGAGATTATTTAGATATACCTTGTACTATGAGTAGTTTACTAAGAACTAGACAAGGTAAGTTTAAATTAAGTGATGCAGTTAATCTAGATGATGTAAGTATAAATGGTTCTTTAATTACTATTAGTAATGCTTTAGACATAGAAACAAAAGAAATAGATGATAAAGACTATATGAAAGTAATTAATGGGGCAGTTATTAATAATAATTATAATATTAAAGACAAAGTGTTATTTATTAAAGATGATAAAGTGCTAGCAATATATCAGAATATTGATGATAAATTAAAATGTTTTAAAATGCTAAACGAGACTAATTAAGTCTCGTTTTTATATCAGTACTTATTATTTTAGTACATAGTTCTATAAATTGTTTAACATTATCAATATTAAAAGAGTATGTATATCCATTTTTACTATTTTCAATAATTGTTCCCATTTTATCTACAATGATTTGTAATTTATCAAGAGGTACTTCATCAAACTTAATATTAGGAATATTTATATCTGCATAGAATAAAGATAAGTCTAAGTTATACTCTTCAATTAGTAAGATATTTAAGTTACTATAATCATTATATATTATTTTCGTAATTTCTTCTTCACTACATTTAATATTGTTTCCATTTAAGAGTTTTATATAATTATTATTGGTTATTTCTCTAATAAAATAGGTTCTTGCATAAAAGTTGTGGGATAACTATTTAGTTCTAGATATATCAAATAGCTTTAAGAAGAAGTATTCATCATCAGGATAACCATAAGCTTGTCTTCTTAAAGTTTTTATTTTGTTATTAATTCCTTCTATCTTACCAGTTGATATATTGTATTTAGCATGAGATGTTATGCCATACATATGACTTTTTAATAGTTTAGTAAACCATAGAAGATGTTTATTGCCATTAGTTTCGCACATATCTATAATCTCTTCTATTTCTAGTTTCATTTCATTTTCATTAGTTAAAGTATAGGCATGTTGAATTTTCTCTTTAATTAATTCTGCTGTAAATAACAATTCATTTTCTTCTAATATTTTATTATATTTGTCAACCTTACTACCAGTTCTTTTTACTGGTGCTTTTTTAAAAAGATCACTACCTTTATCAATTACTTTACCATTCTCTGCTTCTTTATCTTTTTTGATTAAAGTAGATAGTGATGAAGTTAAAATATATTTACTTCTTTTTAAAGTTTTAGCTTCCTCAGTTTTTCCTTCATTTTTTAATCTATTTTGTTCATCTTTCCTTATTGCACTTATTACTTTTTCATTATAGTTTTTAATTATATGAAAATAATCAAAAACTATAGTGATGTTAGGACACTTTTCTCTAAAGGCCTCTTCAAAATCAGAATTCATATCACAAGCCACTGCTTTAACTTTACTCATCCATTCACCACCTACATGATTAATAAAATCATAAACGACTTGCTTCTTCTTGCCTTCTTGTATCCACAATATATGACCAGTTTCCAAGTCAATTATATGAGTTGCATATTTATAACCATTATGTAATTTAAACTCATCTATACCCAAATAAATAGCCTGTCTTTCTGGTTTTATAAGCTTGCCATTAATAGTATATTTTTCTTCTAATCTCTTTTTATCTATATCTTTCACAATATTTCTGTTTAGACCTGTTATTTCTGCCACTTCTTTATTAGTATAATGTCCTGTGGCTAATAAATCTCTTACATAGTTATATAGTTCAGTTGTTATACGGTGATTATCAGCTTTAAAACTTATATTTTGCATATTAGTATTATGACAATTTTCACAATAAAATTGAGTATGATCAAAACATACCCTTGTAAAGTTTCCTCCAAAACATAAATGTTTAAGGGTTATTTGATGAGAGTTATTTATATGCATTTTATGACCACACTTAGGACATATATAATCACTATCATTAATAGTTAAAACCCCATTAAATCGATATAGACTTCTATTTTTATCAATCTTTTCACTAGTTGTATTAGTATTAGTAAATCCTTCTAATAATGAAGGTATACTAAGATATTTTCCTGATGTATTATCCGTATCTGTTTCAATGGCATTTACTTCATTTATTTTGCTTTCTAGTATAGATTTTGGGGCTTGTTTATTAAAATTGTATAGTAAAATAACTTTTTTTGCTAAATTTTTAATACTTTTTACACATTTAATTAATTTTTCTGATATAATCATAGTAACAACTTCCTTTTTTATTCTATTAAAACCATTATAGGAAGTTGTTTTTATTTTGTCTATAATTTATTTAGATTCCCACAACTTTTATGCAAGAACCATAAAATATTTAAACCAAAGATAATCAGTAAATAAATGTATATAGTATCCCATAATAAAAGGAATATTTAGATTATCTTTATATTTATTTAAGAACTTCTCAAGATTAGGTAAATCAGTATTTTCGTTAGGTAAAAAGTGAGATTTCACCTTTGACTCACCAATTTGTTTACTAATATCAGGAGCGATTGTTCCTAAGAATAGTTCTTTTTCATTCATATGTAAATCTTTATTAGAGTTGTTCGGAAACCTCTAAAAAGGGGTTAACAAAATTATAAAAATGTG